>SHBB01000149.1 GCA_004213565.1 Sandaracinaceae bacterium | reverse complement strand
CCTGGGCGAGATCGAGACGACCAGCGGCAAGGCCTCGCAGCTCGGCTTCGGGGAGACGGTGACCGGCGATCCGGCGCACACCTTCGTCCGGCTGGAGGAGCTGCGGCGCGTGTCGGCCGACGACGTGCGCCGGGTCGCGGCGAAGTACCTGAAGCCGGGGCGCCGCTCGATCGTGCACGTGCGCCCGAAGGGAGCGGCATGAGCGCGCGCGTCCCCGGGCCCCGCTTCGTCACCGAGGCGGGCATCCCGGTCTTCCTCGAGCCCTCCCACGCGCTGCCGCTGGTGGACGTGGAGATCGTCTTCCGGCTCGGCGCCATCACGGACCCCGAGGGCCGCGAGGGGCTGACCCGCATGGCGGCGCGCCTGGCCCGCCGGGGCCCGCGCGGCATGAGCGCGGAGCGCTTCGACGAGACCCTCGACGCGCTCGGCGCGACCCTGGGCATGAGCGTCTCGACCGAGTGGATCCGCATGCACGGCTCGGTCATTCGCCGGAACCTCGAGCCCTACCTCGAGCTGTTCGGGCGGGTGCTGACCTCGCCCGGCATGCGCGCCGCGGACTTCGCGCGGCTCCGCCGCAAGACCGAGGCGGAGCTCGTGCAGCTGCGCGATCACGACCGGGCCCTCGCGGCGCGCGCGTTCCGTCACCACATCTTCGGGCAGCACCTCTACGGCCGCCCCGTGTCCGGCACCCTGGAGACCGTCTCCAAGCTGAAGCTCGCCCAGGTGAAGGCGCACTTCACCCAGCTCGTCGCGAGCGGCAACCTGATCGTGGGGCTGGCCGGCGACGTGACGGCGGAGGCGGTGCGCCCGGCGCTCGAGGCGGCGCTCTCGGGCGTGCCGAAGGCAAAGGCCTGGAAGCAGCGTGCGCCGAAGCCGCGCGCCGCGAAGGGTCGGCGCGTGCTGGTCATCGACAAGCCGGAGCGCACGCAGACCCAGCTCTACGTCGGCGGGCTCGGCCTCGCGATGGGCGATCCCGACTTCTGGCCGCTGCTCGTCGCCAACACCGCCTTCGGCGGCACCTTCACCTCCCGGCTCGTGCACGAGGTGCGCAGCGAGCGCGGCTGGAGCTACGGCGCCAGCAGCAAGGTCGGCGTCGACCGGCAGCCGGATGCCTTCTATCTCTGGACGCACCCCGGGGCCGAGCAGGCCGTGGACTGCCTGAAGCTGGAGCTGGAGCTCCTCGACGACTGGGTCTCCAACGGCCTGACCGGGGACGAGATCCGCCGGTCCAAGCAGTACCTGAAGAAGAGCCACGCCTTCGATCTCGAGACCGCCGCGAAGCGCCTCGACCCGCAGATCGACACGGAGCTCTTCGGCCTCGACCCCTCGTGGCTCGCCAGCTTCCGGGGTCACGTGGGCGGGGTCTCCCGCGCCGCCGCGAACGACGCGACGAGCCGTCGCATCCCGAACGACGACTTGTCGATCGCGCTCCTGGCCACGGCCGACGACGCCCTGGTCGCGGCGCTGCAGCAGATCGACGGCGTGCGTCAGGTCGACGTGGTCTCACACGAAAACGTGTGAGCTGACACACGAACGAATCGGCGTCGCCGCACGTTCGCGGCCCACCTACGTCCTCCGACATCGCCGTCAAGGTTCTTACGGCGCCGATCCCTCGCGATTGATGCATGAGCCGGGAATAAAAGGCTTTTAATGCGATCGACGCCTCCCACGGGCCGAGCCGTGTGACAGGCTGTCGCGCGAGGAAGTCGATCGGAACGCTGTAGGATCGAATGGCGTTTCCGTCCTGATTTCAGAGCGTTGAGCCGATCGTGTGATCTCTGGCACATGCGTTGCCTGAGGCAGAGCCGCACCAAAGTCCTAGGTGTGCCCGGATCGGGGCACAGGCGGCTGGCCCGAGGGGGCGAGACGTTGACAGTGCGGTGACGATGGCGCTTACTTCGCCGCCCTCAGGGGTGTGCGGGGTCACGCACCAGGTCGGCGCACGGTTCCAAAGACGGCGGGCGCCGCAGGGCAGATGGCCCTCGGAGAGGTGAGGCTGGTGAGCCGGTCACGCCGCGAATCAGGGAGAAACGTTCGGTGAAGAACGCAAAGACGGCGGTGAAGTGGATCGCGTGCCTCGCGGCGATGCTCCTCTGGAGTGCGTCGGGCACGCTCGCATTCGCTCAGACCGACGAAAACCAGCCCGACGAAAATGAAGAGGCGACCGACGCCGCGGAGACCGCGGACGAGGGCGCCGAAGAGACGACCGACGACGCCGCCGAGGCCACCGACGCCGCTGACGCCCCGAGCGACGCGGCCGACGCGGTCGAAGCGCCCGAGGCGGACGCGGCCGAAGCGCCGGAGGCGACCGAGACCACCGACCCGAACCTCGAGTTCGAAGAGGGAGCCTCGGCGGAGCCCAGCGAGGAGGCGTCCAGCCAGCTCGCCGCGCCCGAGGTCGACGAGAGCGCCGAAGAGGGCGCCGAAGAGGCCACGGAGGAAGCGGCCGAGGAGGCCGAAGAGGCCGAGGAAGACAGCGGCCCCGCGCCGCTCCCCTGGCGCAGCTCGTTCTTCACCTGGACCAACCAGGCCACGTTCAACAGCTTCGTGCGCGACGGTCAGCTCAGCTACGACCCCACCTACCAGCAGAGCTTCAGCCTCTCGCCTCGCTGGTACGTCGCGCCCATGACGTTCTTCTGGGCCAACGTCTCGCTCAACCTCGAGATCACCGACACCAACGGGAACGCGCTCAACCGCGACCCGCAGATCGCCGACCCCGTGGTCGAGATCCGGCACATGATCCCCTGGGAGGGTTTCATCCTCATCGGCCAGGCCCGCGTCGGCCTCCCGGTGAGCAAGGCCAGCCAGGCGGCGCAGCGCTACCTGCAGACGGGCCTCGGCACGACCATCGTGCGCGTCGTGCCCGAGATCAACCTGACGATCGCCGGCCTCTTCGCCTACCGCCGCTGGTTCGCGGGCAGCAACGTGACGCTCGTCGACACCCCGCAGCCCGACACCTGCGGACCCACGCTGCAAGCCCCCGCGGGCGGCGGCGCGCCCGAGGCGTCCAGCGTCTTCTGCGGCCAGCTCGGCAGCGCCACGGCGGCGCGTGACATCATCCTCGCCGGCGTCTCGCTGACGATGACGCCCTTCGGCGGCTTCTCGATCAACGCGTCGGCGTTCCTGTTCAACACGTACAACTTCGAGCTGGCGCCGGCCGAGATCGGCCGCGACCAGATCCCCACGCGCCCCGAGGGTGACCCCCTCGTCGTCCCGGACCAGAGCCGCACCCACTGGCGCAACTTCACGTACTTCGCCGTCTCGGTGGCGTACCAGTTCCTGCCCTGGCTCAACGTCTCGCTCGGCGTGCAGAACTCCGGCTTCCTCGCCTCGGCCTACAACCCCGACGGCAGCATCCGGAACCCGCTCATCACGCCCGACACCCAGGTCTTCCTGGGCGCGACCATCGGGCTCGACACGCTCTACACGGACGTGTTCGTCGGCGCCGAGGACGACCTCACGCCGGAAGAGCGGCAGCGCCGCCAGCAGGGCCTGGCGTCCGGCCCGAGCACCGGGGGGAGCTTCTGATGGCGCGTATCCCCTCGAACCGCCGCGACCCCCGCGGCGTAATGCCCGACGCGTCCCGCCTCCCTTGCGGAGGTGCGGGATCGCATCACCTTGTGACGGTTTCTGCCCGCGGACGTATTCCCGGGACGGATGATGGATTTGGTCTTCGGACTTCAGAGGATCGGTTGGAGGCTCCCACGATGAGGCGACTCGGAAACATGCTCGCGCTGCTCTGCGCGATCGCCGTGCTGGCGGTGGGCTGCGGTATCGAGCAGCCCCCAGTGAACCGCGTCGGCGTGAACGTCGTCGAGAAGAGCGCGTTCACGGGGTCTTGGTACATGCACCAGACCATCATCGACATGGAGTACGAGGGCGCCCCCACGGGCTTCGTCGGCGCCAACGCCGGTGACGCGACCGGAGGGTTCCTCGGCTTCAGCCTCCCGCGGATCCGCTGGGTCATCGACGAAAACTTCCTGTACGCCTACCGCGACTACGAGACGGTCGGCGACCCCACCGACCCGTTCGCGGTGCGCGGCGACGAGGACGAGGACTACCTCGGCCAGCCCGTCGCGGCGTTCGCCATCGAGAGCCACTTCGACATTCGCCGCACCTACAACTCGGTGACCGGTGAAGAGCAGAACGTGGTGGTCGAGAACACGACCGACCGTCACTGGTACGAGCGCCAGTTCATGCGCGTCGACTGGTCGCAGAACCTGGTCAACCCGACCTTCGAGGCCGGCGGCGGCTTCGTCGGCGCCGACTCCGCGCCGATGTTCGTCCAGGACGAGTCGCGGTTCCCGAGCGAGTGGCGCCCGCAGTTCCACTTCATGAGCTGCGAGGGCACCGACGACGAGGGCTGCGACGCCGACGACCAGGACTACGCCATGGATTACGACCAGGGCGACATGTACAGCTTCAGCTTCGTCAACCAGGCGCTGCTGCGGCCCGCGCAGATCCCGTTCTTCGGCTTCCTCTGCCGCTGGAGCGACGACGTCGAGAACTTCTTCCCGAGCGCTCCCGAGTGCGCGACGGTCAGCATCTTCATCCGCACCAGCTTCCTGCGCGTGAGCGACCGCCACGAGTACGAGGCGGTCGGCTGGACGAACGACCGCTTCAACCGCGCCGGCTACTTCGCGCTCGACCGCACCACGTACGACCGCACGCACGACGCGGGTGACCCCAGCTACGGCGTGACCGACTTCACCAACCAGTCGGCCAACCGCCACAACATCTGGCTCCGCTGGTTCCAGCGCGACGGCGACGGCAACATCATGCGCGACGAGGCGGGCCGTCCCCTCCTCCTCCCGTACGAGGAGCGCGGCACCCGTCAGATCGTCTGGTACGCCAGCCGCGAGGTGCCCGCGCACCTCATCAAGTCGACCTACGAGGTCGCGAGCGAGTGGAACCACACCTTCATGCAGATGGTGCGGAACCTTAAGGGCGAGGCGACCCCGCAGTACGCCCCGGTCGACTGCCAGCGCGACGATCCCGGCGGCTACTGCTACTGCCAGGAGCACCCGGACACGGGCGAGGTCCTCAACCCGACCTGCGCCGGACGCTACGACCCCTTCGAGTCGCCCACCGACGCCGCGGGCCGGATCACCTCGGGTGAGGCCTACGACTGCTACGTCGCGACCGTCGACGCCGAAGGCAACGTGACCGGCGACGCGATGGCGAACGAGCCCGACTTCAACAACCTCGGCCTCAGCGACTCCGACTTCAACCCGTGGTTCAACACCGCGATGGTCGGCTCCGAGTGCATCAACGTGCTCCGCATGAACACCTGCCACCTGGGCAACCAGGAGGAGTGGGGCAACCTCGACTGCCAGAACCGCGGCGACGTCCGATACAAGCTCCTCAGCTACGTCGACCAGCCCGGCACGCCGTTCCTCGGCGTGGCGCAGCTGCGCGGTGACCCCCTCACCGGCCGCGTGGTCACGGGCGACGCCAACATCGGCGGCCCGGCGATGCAGACCCAGCGCACCCGCGCGCTCGAGGCCTACGACCTCATCAACGGCAACATCACCGAGCAGGAGTACTACACGGGCCAGGACGTCCGTGCGTACCTCGAGTCGATCGGCGCTGGCTCCTTCAACCCGGAGCCCCGCATCGACTTCCGCCAGCGCGCCGCCACCGCGGGCCTGTCGGTCAACCCGGCGTTCCGCGCGGGCATGGAAGGCGTGATGAACCGCGCCTGGGGCCGCGCTCAGGACCTCGAGGGTCCCGAGGGTCGCGCCGCGATCTACAGCGATCGCCTCCACACCCTCGCGGGCACCGACATCGAGCGCCGCCTCGCCTCCGGGCAGGACGCGTTCGCGATGGCCGGCTTCGACGCGCTCCCCGAGGGCATGTCCGCCGACCTGCCCACCGAGGACGCGCTCGAGGCGATGTCGCCCTTCCGCCTCGACTTCGGTGAGCGCTACCTGGAGATGCAGGACCAGCAGCTCCGCATGGGTCTGCAGAACATGATCCTGCCGACCAGCTACACCGACGACTCGGTCCTCTTCTTCGTCAACCAGCACCGCGACTGGTCGCGCGTCCGGGTGGAGTTCGAGCTCAACCGCCGCCTCTACCGCGACACGCAGGTCCACGAGCTGGGTCACTGCCTCGGCCTCCGCCACCACTTCGGCGGCACGGCGGACCCGGGCAACTACTTCGACGGCTACTACACCATCAACGAGCGCTTCCCGGTCCCGTCGCCCAGCGACTTCGACACGGACGGCACGGTCGGCCTGAACCCCGACGAGCAGATGGCGTTCGAGGACGCCTACGAGGAGGCCACCCGCCTCCGCGAGCTCGCCGGCATCGACCAGTGGGCCAACAGCTCGGTGATGGACTACACGCCGAACTGGTACCAGCGCATCAACGGCGCGGGCTACCACGACTTCATGGCCATCAGCTTCGGCTACGGCGACGTCGTCGACATCTACGACAACACCCGCGCGGCCGACGGCACGGCGCGGCCTCCGCTCCCGGTCGATGCCCTCACGCCCGTCAACACGATGCGCGTCGGCGTCAAGTACTACCAGGGCGGCGAGGCGTGTGAGAGCGACGCGCAGTGCCCGTACTCGGCCACCGGCTCCCGCTCCGCGGAGCTGCTCCCGGCCAACACGGACTCGGGCCTGACCCAGCGCTGCGTGCCCTCCGCGCGCACCGACGGGCTCAGCGTCTGCTCGAACTTCGACGACGACGCGCGCGCCTTCGCGGACGCCGGCGGGACCCTCGTCCCGGTCGACTACTTCTACTGCGAGGACATCCGCTCGAGCACCCGAAGCCTCCCCGGCTGCGCGGTCTTCGACGAGGGTGACAGCTTCCGCGAGATCGTCCGCAACCAGGTGGCCGCGTACGACCGCGACTACATCTTCAGCGCGTTCCGCCGCTTCCGCCGTCGCTTCAGCACCGGCAACTACTTCGGCCGCCTGATCCGGTTCTTCGACCCGCTCCTCGGGATCTACCAGAACCTGATCTACCGCTACGGCTCGGACCCGGCGTTCCGCGAGCAGGAAGGGCCGTTCGGCTTCGAGGACGAGTTCCTCGCCACCGCCGACGTCATGAACCTCTTCGCGCGCCTCCTCGCGCAGCCCAGCATCGGCTCCTACTCGTACAACGCGGGTTGGGACCGGTACGAGCTGACGAGCCTCGACGCAGAGCCCGACGCCCAGTTCGTCGTGCCCTTCGGCGAGGGCCGCTACCTGAACTCGGTCTACCAGACCGGCCTCTCGGGCATCTGGCGCATCGAGCGGATCGGGTCGATCTACGACGCCATCCTCGCGATGCAGCTCATGACCATCCGCGGCCTGTCGCCCTTCTACGGCGCCGACGTGGTCTTCCAGACCAACTTCTACGACATCTTCCCGAACGAGATTCAGCAGATCTTCACCGGGATGATCGCGGCGCGGCCCGAGGAGTACATGCCGCGGCTCGAAGGCTGCGACGGGCCGTCCCGCCGCTGCCCCGACGGTCGCGTGGTCTACATGGACTTCTACCGAGGCAACTGCTTCCCCAACGCCGAAGGCGTCGTGGACCCGTCGCAGTGCCGCCCGCCGACCGACGTGACCTACCAGGACCTCGACGTGCTCAACGGTGGCACGCGCTTCTTCCTGCAGTCGTACGCGGCGATCTTCAGCCTCTCGAACTTCCCGATCTACTACGACACCACGTTCCAGAATCAGATGTTCCTGTGCGTGGAAGGCCAGGGAGACTGCAACCAGCCGTCCCCGGGCTCGGTCGAAGGCGTCGACTTCGTGCGGCACACCAGCACGCGGTTCGGCAAGACCTTCCTCGCGTGGCAGGTCGACCCCCAGGAGGGCGTCGCCGAGCAGACCTCCATCGCGTTCGCGATGGTCAAGGAGGCGCGTGACTCTGCGTTCATCGTCGAGATGCTGCAGAAGTTCCGCGGCGACGAAGGCGGCACCCCCTACGACGTGACCAACCTCTCGGCCGCCGAGCAGGCGGAGCTCGCCGCCATCGGCTACGAGCTTCCCGCCGCGGGCGACGTCGACTTCGAGATCGATCGTCTCGACACGCGGCTTCGCAGCCTCGAGGGCTTCTTCTTCTATGTAGTCCAGCTGGAGCGGTTCTACGGAATCGAGTTCCCGGCCATCTACCAGCGTCCGGAGATCTAGGAGTGGACATGGAATCGACGCGCACTTCGAATCACCGGAACAGCCAGGACTCAGCCATGGATCACGGAACCAACACCATGCTCTCCCAGCGCAAGCGCCTCTCCGGCGCCCTGCTCACCGCGCTCGCCCTCGCCGTGGGAGCCCTCTCCCTCGGCGTGGCGGGCTGCGCCGAGCCTGGCGCGGACATCAACCGCGTCCAGACCAACCTCGTCGACAAGACCATCTTCGAGGGTGAGTGGTGGTACACGCGCACCGTCGCCGACATCGACGACGACGCGTCCTGGGCCATCAACGGCGCCGGCGCCGGCGCCCCGTGGCCTGGCGCGACCGCCAACTTCGACATCGCCTCGCGCTCCGGCATCATGGGCCGGATCCGCTGGGTCATCGACGAGGACTTCCTCTACGCCTACCGCTCGCACGAGATCATCTTCGGCGGCGCGGACGACGCGGACGACGACGACTACCTCGGCCAGCCGCTCGCGATCTTCCCGATCACCGGGCACGTCGACGTGCGTCGTGAGTACAGCTCGATCACGGGTGAGCCGACGAACGTCATCAGCGAGAGCCAGGACCGTCGCTGGTACGACCGTCAGTACCTCCGCGTCGACTGGTCGCGGAACCTGGTGACCTTCGGCCTCTTCGGCGCGAGCCTCGAGCTGAACGAGATGTTCGGCCAGTTCCGCCGCGAGCCGGTCACCAACTTCGTCCAGGAGGGCGGCGACTCGCGCACGCCCGACAGCTGGCGGCCGCAGTTCGTGCGCGTCGAGGACGACCTCGAGTACCGCTTCGCGGACGAGTGGCCCCTCGAGGAGCGCGAGAAGGTCCACTACATGTCGTTCGTCACGAACGAGCTGTGGACGCCGACCAACTGCCCGACCGACGTCTGCCAGACCTCGATCCGGATCAGCATCCGTAACTCGTTCCTTCGCGTCCCGCCGAACCATCAGTACGCGGCCGAGTCGCTCGAGAACGACGAGTACGACCGCTTCGGCATCATCCGCACCGAGGCCCGGACCTACATCCGCGGCGGTGAGGATCGCTCCGAGCTGAGCACCTACTGTGACGCCCGCGCGGTCGCGACCTGCGACTTCGACGAGGACTGCGGCGCCGGCGGCGCGTGCACCTTCGGCGCGGACGGCGTGGGCCGCTGCACCGCGGGCACCATGGAGGACGTCGACGACTGCGGCGTGGGCGTGATGGCGGACTACGCCACCGGCCGCTGCCAGAACGACATCGACGCCGACTGTGGCCCCGGCCTCTGCAACATGGAGAGCCACCTTTGCCAGGGCGGCCTCACCCCCGAGTACGGGGAGACCGACTTCCTGGCCTACTGGCGCCTCCGCCACAACTTCTACTCGCGCTCGCTCGCCGCGGCGGACGACCCCCGTCACACCGGCGGTCGCTGCATCGCGGACTGGCAGTGCGACAACCGCCACGACACGGTCGACGGCGGCGCGCTCATGAGCAGCGCGTGGGTCGGTGAGCTCAGCACCATGCTCGAGCGTGATCTGACCCCGGCCGACCTCACCTCGGGCTCGACCTGCGACCCGGCCGCCTCGCGCTGCACCATCCCGCTGCGCAATCGGCCCATCCGCCCGGTCGACTACTACCTCAACCCGCACTTCCCGAAGCACCTCGTGCGCACCTCCATGGAGGTCATCGCGCAGTGGAACGACGGGTTCATGCGGGGCAACCGCGAGCTTCACGGCGAGGCGCTGCCCACCGGCGCGCCGGTGGCGTGTCAGAACGCCATCCCGACCGACTACTGCTTCTGCTCGGCGGACGGCAGCATCAAGGCCCCCGAGGTCGGCGCGGACAACACCTGCGTGCATCGCACGGACTACTTCCAGCCGCCCGAAGCGCGCGGTGAGGACAACCCGTACGACTGCTGGGTCGCGATCGTCGGCGCCGACGGCACGCCCACCACGGACGAGGGGATCAACCCCGCGAACCCGACCAGCCACGAGGACTACCCCGAGGACGTCTACCGCTACGCGTTCGTGGGTGAGGAGTGCATGCTCCGCCTGAACGTCAACAGCTGCGACGTGCCCGTGGGTGCGGACGAGGATCCCGCCGCCTGCGAAGAGCTCGGCGACATCCGCTACCAGTTCTACAACTACGCCACGGGCGCCGGCGCTGGCTGGTGCGGCGTCATGCAGCAGATGTCCGACCCGACCAACGGCGAGGCCATCAGCATCCCGATCAACATGGGCGGCCTCTGCGAGGACCGCATCGCGACCAACGCGCTGGACCTCTGGCCGGTGCTCCGCGGTGAGGTCGACGAGAGCACCCTGTTCACCGGTGAGAACGTCCGCGGCTACTACGAGCGCCTCGGCAACGTGCACGTGCCGGTCGGCCTCGCGCCGGCGATCAACGGCGCGGAGTACACGCCTGGCGACCTCGGCCGCCCGACGGGCCTCGCGAGCCGCGGCATGTCGACCCGCCTGAACGAGCACCTCAACGACATGTTCCGTGAGATGGCGCCTCGCTTCGAGTCGCTCCGCGCGGGCAACGAGGGTCGCGCGCAGATCATGAGCGACCGCCTCCACAACCTCGCGGGCACGCAGATCGAGCGTCGCCTGGTCGGGGCGATGGCGGCGGAGGGCTTCGGCGGCCTCGCCGAGTCGGACCCGCTCATGGCGCTCAACATGGAGACCAGCGGGGCGACCCGTCCGGACTCCGCGCAGATGCTCGAGCAGCTGTCGCCCTTCCGCGACAACTTCCAGTCGCTCCTGACGCAGGATCACATGCGCGAGATGGCGTTCGCCGAGAACCACATCTACTACCCGCGCGACGCGATCTTCACCTCCCGCTACAACCAGTACTGGGCCAACGCCTTCGAGGGCCGCCCGTACGAGGAAGCGCACATTCGCTGGCGCCAGGCCTTCCACCGCGCGGTCATGCTCCACGAGCTCGGCCACGGTCTCGGCCTCGAGCACAACTTCGCGGGCAGCTACGACCGCGACCACTACCACGACGGCTACTTCAACCTCGTGACCGCCCGTGAGGGTGAGGACCGCCCCTACGCCCTGCCGACGCTCGACGAGTACGACTGCGGCGAGGACGGCCTCTGCGAGGGTGACCCCGGCTACACCGCGCCCGACGACGGCGAGCGGGACACCATCCTGACCGACGACGAGGCCGTGCGCTGGGTCGAGGCCGTTCGCGAGACCCGCACCACGCGGTCGCTCGCTGGCCTCGGCAACACGATGACCTCGACGCTCATGGACTACAACGGCGACCTCTCGGACATGTCCGGGCTCGGCCGGTACGACCACGCGGCGGTCTTCTACAACTACTTCAACCTGGTCGAGGCCTATCAGGGCGACCCGCTCTACCGCGAGGGCGCGAGCTCCTCGCTCGACGGCCTCCTCCGCTCGGACGTGACCCCGCGCCGCCTCTGGACCTGGTACCAGGGTGGTGAGTCCTGCGACCTCGACCGCGACTGCCCCTACGGCGCGGGCTCCGAGGCGCTCACCGACTCGCAGGGCATCTTCCAGCGCTGCATCCAGAACCCGCGCTACAGCAACATCCCGGTCCCCTGTGACGGCTCGCGCAACTGCGTGTGCTCGAACTTCGACGAGGACTTCATCGACTTCGTCGAGCAGGCGGAGCCCCGCTACATGTCCGACGCGGACGGCGACGGAGTCGTCGACTACGACCGCGTCGAGTACATGTTCTGCAGCAACCCGCGCCTCGGCGACATCTCGTGGTGCAACACCTTCGACGCGGGTGAGAGCTTCCAGGAGACCGTCGACCACTTCCGCCAGATGTGGCAGGAGGGGTACCCGCGGAACTACTACCGGAACTACCGCCGGAACTTCTTCACGGGCGCTCGCTCGACGCGTTACATCGTCGACGCCGCGAAGATGTACCAGCACCTCTTCTTCCGGTACTTCTACGAGCCCGAGTTCCGCCGTCAGACGGGCCCGCTCGGCTTCAACGACCAGTACCTCGCGTCGGTCGACGCGATGAACTGGCTCGCGGAGCTCGCGCAGCTTCCCGACGTCGGCTCCTACCAGCTCGTGCAGACGGACGGCCCGGCCACGTGCTCGGCGACCGACCCCGACGCGCCCGGCAACGATCCCGCCTGTCAGTACGCCTACCGTCACCTCGGCGAGGAGATGGACATGGCGGGGGCGACCTTCTCGCTCGCGCCCGGTCAGGGCTTCCGGACCTGGTCGCAGTACCAGGACGGCCTGTACGGCTTCTTCCGCATGGAGGTCGCCGGCAGCTTCTGGGACAAGCTCATCGCCCTGAACGCGCTGACCATTCGTGACTGGGGCCTGAGCTTCACGGTCGACGAGCGGTACTTCATCAACTTCTACGACCTCTTCCCGGTCGAGATGACCGAGCTGTACGGCGGCTACGTCATCGACGACGAGCAGTGGTACGCCCCGCGCGTTCGGATGGAGGACGGCGAGCCGCACGTCTACTACCTGAACTACCTCCGCGGGAACTGCCGCGACGAGACCACGGGCATCTTCACGGTGTGCCGCGACTCGAACGAGGTGGAGTTCACCGACCCGCCGCTCGAGGGCACCAGCAACGAGATCCTTCGCCTCTACGCGTCGGTCTTCGCGCTGTCCCGCATCCCGGTCTTCTACGACCCGTCGTTCGAGAGCCGGCTCGCGATCTTCAAGCTCGAGAACGCCGACGGCTTCGACATCCCGGACACCCAGACCGACGGACTGCCCACGCAGGCCTACGGTCAGGCCATCCCGGGCTCGGGCCACGCGGTCACGACCGACCCGGCGGAGGCGGACTACATCATCTACACGTCCGACCGCCTCCACGTGCCGTACGTCGCGGTGAAGCTGCGCGAGCGGCTCACCTTCAACCTCGAAGAGGAGCAGCTGGGCTTCCAGCTCCTGCTCCAGGTGGCAGAGCTGCAGGACCGGGTCCGCGCCCTCGAGGCGCTGCCCAGCCCCACGGCCGAGGAGCGCACCGAGCTGAGCCGGCTCCGCCGCGACCTCGTCGGGAACGAGTCGTTCCTGGAGTCGCTCATCGAGGTCTCCCGCATCTTCGGCATCACGAGCTGGCTCTGATCTAGAGCGGCTCGCTCCGAAGCACGGCCCGGCACCTCACGGTGTCGGGCCGTTTCATTTTGCCGGCGTCATGCGCGCACGTTAGGCTCGCGGCCCCCGGAGATGGGCCGGGGGAGTGGGAGATGAACGAGTGACGTCCGTCAGTGACGAGCTGCTGCCGCTCTACCGCCAGATGCTGCAAATTCGCCGCATCGAAGAGGAGTCGGCCAAAGCCTACGTGCAGGGCAAGATCGGCGGTTTCCTGCACCTCTACATCGGCCAGGAGGCGATCGCGGTCGGCACGGAGGCCGCGATCACCAAGGACGACAACGTGCTCACGACCTATCGTGACCACGGCTTCGCCCTCGCGCGCGGCACCACGCCCCGCGCGGTCATGGCCGAGCTCTTCGGTCGGGACACGGGCTGCAGCCGCGGGCTCGGCGGCTCGATGCACATGTTCGACAAGGACAACCGCTTCTTCGGCGGTCACGCCATCGTCGGCGGCCACGTCGCGGTCGCGGCGGGCATCGCCTTCCGCGCGAAGTACCTGAAGCAGGACAACGTGACCCTCTGCTTCTTCGGCGAGGGCGCGACGAACATCGGCGGCTTCCACGAGGGCATGTCGCTGGCAGGGCTGTGGAAGCTCCCCGCGGTCTTCATCTGCGAGAACAACCTCTACTCGATGGGCACCCCGCTGGTCCGGACCATGCCCGAGAAGGACCTGACCAAGAAGGCGCCCGGCTACGCCATGGCCGGCGACCGCTTCGAGGGTCACGACGTGCTCGAGGTCCGCGACCGCATCGCAAAGGCCGTCGAGCGCGCGCGCGCCGGGGACGGGCCCACCCTGATCGAGATCCTGACCTATCGCTTCCGCGGCCACTCGATGAGCGACCCGGGCAAGTACCGGACGTCCGAAGAGGTCGAGGAGCGAAAGAAGAAGCACGACCCCCTCCGCATCTCGCGCGCGAAGCTCCTCGACGAGGGCATCAGCGAGGCCGACCTCGACGCGCTCCACGAGGAGGTCGAGGAGGGCGTCCAGGACGCGGTGAAGTTCGCCGAGGAGAGCGAGCCGGCAAAGCGAGAGTCGATGTTCGACTACGTGCTCGCCCCCGAGGGAGGCGCCGATGCGTGAGATCCGTTACCGCGAGGCGCTCCGCGAGGCGATGGCCGAGGAGATGCGCCGCGACGAGAAGGTCTTCCTCCTCGGCGAGGAGGTCGGCCACTACGAGGGCGCGTACAAGGTCACCCAGGGCTTGCTCGACGAGTTCGGCGACGAGCGCGTCATCGACACGCCCATCGCGGAGGCGGGCTTCGCCGGCGTCGCGGTCGGCGCCGCGATGGCCGGGCTCCGCCCCATCGTCGAGTTCATGACCTGGAACTTCTCGCTCGTGGCGTTCGACCAGATCGTCAACAACGCGGCGAAGATGTACCAGATGAGCGCGGGCCAGTTCTCGGTCCCCGTGGTCTTCCGCGGCCCCAACGCGTCGGCGCGCCAGGTCGGCTCGCAGCACAGCCACGCCGTCGAGGCGTTCTACGCCAACGTGCCCGGGCTCCACGTCGTCTACCCGTCGACGCCGCGCGACGCGAAGGGCCTCCTCAAGACGGCGATCCGGAGCGACAACCCGGTCGTCTTCCTCGAGGGCGAGACGCTCTACAACGCCAAGGGCGAGGTGCCCGACGAGGGCGACGACGAGACCATCCCGTTCGGCAAGGCGCGCGTCGCCCGCGAAGGGAAGGACTGCACCATCGTCGTGTGGGGTCGCCCGTACCCGGTCGCGATGAAGGTGGCCGAGGAGCTGGAGGCGGACGGCGTCTCCTGCGAGGTCATCGACCCGCGGACCCTGCGGCCCCTCGATCACGAGACCATCGTCGAGTCGGTGAAGAAGACGAACCGCTGCGTCATCGTGCACGAGCACTGGCCCTATGGCGGACCCGGGGCCGAGATCGTCGACCGCATCCAGCGCGAGGCCTTCGACTACCTCGACGCGCCCGTCTTGCGCGCCCACAACCTCGACGTCCCCATGCCCTACGCCCTGCACCTCGAACAAGAGGTCATCGTCGACGAAGACCGGATCCGCGCCGCGGTTCGCAAGGTCTGTTACCTCGACTGAGGAGGAGCTCTCATGGCCAAGATCGTCGGACTGCCGAAGCTCTCGCCCACGATGGAAGAGGGCACCCTCGCGCGCTGGGAGAAGTCGGAGGGGGACCGCGTCGCGGTCGATGACCTGATCGCGGAGATCGAGACGGACAAGGCCACCATGGAGTGGCGCGCGTTCGATCCCGGCGTGCTGCTCAAGCGCCTCGTCGAGGAGGGCGCCGTGCTCGAGCCCGACGCCCCCGTCGCCATCTTCGGCGAAGAGGGCGAAGACATCTCGAAGCTCCTCGAGGAGGTCGAGAGCGGCGCCGCCAAGGCCGAGGCTTCGAAGGCCGAGCCGGCGGAGGCGAAGGAGTCATCGTCCGAGGCGCAATCGTCCGAGGCGCAGCAGGCCGACGCGCCCCAGCCGAGCGCGCCGCCGAAGAAGGCCGCGCGGAGCGACGGCCGCGTGCTCGCGTCACCCCTCGTGCGCAAGCTCGGCCGCGAGCACGACATCGATCTCAGCACCGTCGATGGCAGCGGCCCGGGCGGCCGCATCATCAAGCGCGACATCGACGACTACCTCAGCCGGCCGCGCCCCTCGGCGCCGGCGCGCGGCGAGCGGCAGCCTCCTCGGGTGGAGAAGCTCTCCTCGATGCGGCGCACGATCGCGCGTCGGCTCACCGAGTCGAAGCAGACCGTCCCGCACTTCTATCTGACGATCGACTTCGACGCCTCGCCCATCCTCGCGGCCCGCAAGCAGATCAACGAGGCGCTGGCCAAGGGCGGCGAGAAGGCGTCGATCAACGACTTCATCCTCAAGGCGTGCGCGGCCGCGCTGCGCGAGGTGCCGGCCGCCAACGCCAGCTTCATGGGCGACGCGATCCACTACCACCAGGTGGTCGACATCTCGGTCGCGGTCGCGGTGCCCGAGGGCCTCGTGACCCCGGTGCTGCGTGACGCGGACCAGAAGGGCATCCGCGAGATCGCGGCCGAGGTGAAGGAGCTGGCCGAGAAGGCGCGCAACAAGAAGCTCACCCTCGAGGAGATGCAGAACGGCACGTTCAGCGTCTCGAACCTCGGCATGTACGGCATCGAGGAGTTCTCGGCCGTCATCAACCCGCCCGAGGGCTGCATCCTCGCGGTCGGCACCCTGCGCGACGAGCCCGTCGTGAAGGACGGGCAGATCGTCCCCGGCAAGCGCATGCGCGTCACGCTGAGCTGTGATCACCGCGTGGTCGACGGCGCCATCGGCGCGGAGTGGCTCGCGGCGTTCAAGCGCATCGCCGAGTCCCCCGTGCTCATGCTGCTGTAGCAGCCTCAGCAGGCTGGCTCAGCAGGAACGGTGGCCCGGGCGCGGGAAGATCTTGCCCGGGTTCAGCACGCCGCGCGGGTCGAGCTGCGCCTTGATCCCCTCCTGCACCCGGATGAGCTCGGGGCTCTGCTCCAGGCCGAGGTAGGGCGCCTTCAGCGCACCGATGCCGTGCTCGCCGCTCAGCGTGCCGCCGAACGCGATCGTCGCGCGGAAGAGCGCCTCGATCGCCGCGTCGACGCGGGGCTTCTCCTCGGGCGTGTCCCAGAGGAAGTTGACGTGCAGGTTGCCATCGCCCGCGTGGCCGTAGCTCGGCATCGTCACGTCGTGCGCGTCCGAGATCTCGCGGCACTTCGCCAGCAGCGCGCCGATCCGGGAGCGCGGGACCACGACGTCCTCGGACAACTTGTTCACCGCGCGGCGTCGGAGCGCGCGGGACATCTCGCGCCGCACGCCCCAGAGCCGCTCGCGGTCGCCGCCGTGCTTCGCGACCAGGATCTCGAGCGCGCCCGCGTCGCTCATCGCGTTGCCGAGACGCTCGAGCTCCGCGTCGAGGTGGGCGTCCTCGCCGTCGATCTCCACGAGCAGCAGCGCCCGCGCCGCGTCGGGGATCGCGATGGCCTTCTCCTCGCGCAGCACCTCCAAAGTGATCGCGTCGAGCAGCTCCA
>SHBB01000148.1 GCA_004213565.1 Sandaracinaceae bacterium | reverse complement strand
CCAACGGCACCGTCGTGGACGGCTACCGCGCCAACGATCTCTACCTGCGGCCGGGCAGCGAGATCACGGTGGGCGACACGACCCTGCGCTTCACGCCCGAGGACGACGAGGTCGACGTGGCCGCGTCGCCCGATGACCGCTTCGGCCCGTTGGTCGGCGCGAGCGTGGCGATGCGGGAGCTGTTCGCGCTCCTCGCCAAGGCGGCGCCCACCGACGCGACCCTCCTGGTCGAGGGCGAGAGCGGGACCGGCAAGGAGCTCGTCGCGGAGGCGGTGCACGCCGCGAGCGGGCGCGCCGGCGGGCCGCTGGTGGTCTTCGACTGCGCGGCGATCCCCACCCAGCTGATGGAGTCCGAGCTCTTCGGCCACGAGAAGGGCGCGTTCACCGGCGCCACGAGCCAGCGCGTCGGGCGCATGGAGGAGGCGGACGGCGGGACGCTCTTCCTGGACGAGCTGGGTGAGCTGCCGCTCGATCTCCAGCCCAAGCTCCTGCGCGCCCTCGAGAAGCGCGAGGTGCGTCGGGTGGGCGGCGCCAGGACGCGGCGGGTCGACTTCCGGGTGGTGGCGGCGACGAACCGCGATCTGGCCGCGGAGGTGAACCGCGGCGCCTTCCGGGAGGACCTCTACTACCGCCTCGCCGTGGTCCGCGTGCGCGTGCCGCCGCTCCGGGAGCGCGCCGAAGACGTGCCGCGCCTCGTCGAGCACTTCGTGCGCCGCGCGCTGCCGGACGACGCGAAGCGGGCCGCGAAGATCCTCGCGTCGATCTCGGAGGAGAACCGCGCGCGCCTGATGGCGCACCCGTGGCCCGGCAACGTGCGCGAGCTGAAGAACCTCATCCAGCGCACCCTCGCGCTGAGCACCGAGGACGACCCGGCCGCGCTCGAGCCGCAGACGGCCCCGGGGCTCGAGAGGCGACCCGAGGCGTCCGACGCGCCGGAGCCCGTCGTCGATCTCGACCGGCCCTTCTCGGATCTGAAGAAGGAGGTCGTCGAGAGCTTCGAGCGGAACTACCTCACGCGTCAGCTCGCGCGACACGAGGGCAACTACTCTCGCGCGGCCGCGGCGAGCGGCATGGACCGCATGTACTTCAAGCGCATGCTGAAGAAGCGCGGCTGAGCGAACGAAAGAGCGGGCGCTCCCCCCGGTTGGAGGGGGAGCGCCCGCGGCTCGGATTGGTGGTTGGTTTCGATCGGTTGGATCAGCGGCCGCAGGTGGTCTCCCGCCATGCGCCGATGAAGTGTCCGCCGACCTCGCGGCCGGGCGCGTCCTCGCGGTAGCCGCCGCCGAGCACGCCGCGGTCGCCGCCGCGGTCGATCCAGCGGCCCTCGAAGTGGCCGTCCGCGTAGGTGCCGCGGAGCAGGCCGTGGAAGTGGCCGTCGCGGTCGATGTACTTGCCGAAGAACACGCGCTCGCCGCTGCGGCGCTCCCCGTAGATGCCGCGGACGTGCCCGCGCAGGCCGCCGAACGGGCCGCGGACCTGACCGAGGAAGACGCCGCGCCCCGGGGCGATGCGGTGCCAGCGACCCGCGAGGTGGCCGCGGTCGCAGAGGTCGACCGCCTCCGCGGTGGCCGCCGCGACCATCGTGTTCCCGGCGTCGTCGGACGTCAGCACGCGCGGGCCGTCGAGCAGGGCGCGGACCGGGACGGCGAGGTGATCGCCCTCGGGGCCCGCGGGGCCCGGGAGGTCGTTGACGTAGGCGAGCGTGAGCGGCTCGGGCGCCTCCGGCGTCGGGTCGATGATCGTGACGATCAGCCCGTCGTGGTGCGGCAGCGTCGCGGACGTGAAGGGCAGGGCGCGCGGGTCGGTGCGCGGCAGCAGGTTGTCGGTGCGACCCTCGAAGAGCACGGTCCGCCGGGCGATGATCGCGCCGCGGTTGACGGCGAAGAAGCCGGTCCAGTTGCGGGGCGTCTCGTTGTCGGGGTTGAAGCGCAGCTGCCCCCAGTGGATCTGCGCGTGCACGACCACCGCATCGGGGCGCTCGAGCATCAGCGCCACCGAGGCGTCGCCTTCGATCGGGTCGATCAGCTCGGGCTCCACCTCGGCCAGGCTCAGCGCCTCGAAGCGGAGGTCGCCGAAGATGGGCGGCTCGTCCGTCATCTCGAAGCCGCCGTTCTCGAGCTCCAGCGCCTCGGAGACGCCCGCCGCGTCCTCCTGCTCCGTCGCCGCGTAGCAGCCCCCGAGCATCGCCGTCATCGCAACCAGGCCCATCCATCGCGTCTTCGTCATGTCCTCGTTCCCTCCATCCGGCGTCATCCAAGCCGGCGGGACGAAGAAGAGCAGCGCGCGTGCCAGCCCATCGGACCCCGGATCTGCACGGAATCCCGGCTCATCACCGCTGTGGCTGAGACGGCGGGGTCTCGGCGAACGGTCTCGGCGGCGAGACGCCTGGGTCTCAGCGGCTCACGGGCGCGCGCCCGAATGCAGATAAGTGGGTGCTTCCGATGGGAACGCTACAATGTTTCACCAGAGGGGCATCTCTTGGCTCGAACGGACGATCCTCAGCTCGCGGCGTTTCATCGCCTCATCACGGACGCGCACCACGGTGGCCAGGCCAAGGTGGACGTGCTGGTCGCGCTGTCGCAGCGGCTCGTGCACCTCGTCCCCTGGCCGCAGGGCATCGAGGGCTTCCGGACGCTGGTGAACAGCGAAGGCGTCGCGGCGCTGCCCATCTTCACGCACCGCGACGCGCTCGAAGAGGCCGCGCGTCGCTACGGTTGGCTCGACGCGCACGGCAACGCGCCCGCGCAGGAGCTCGGCGCGCGAGCCGCGCTCAACTACGCGGTGCGCGAGAACCTGAGCTACGTCGTCATCGACATCGCCGACGATCACGCCCTCGAGATCGCGCGAGAGGAGTTCGAGCCGCTGCTCAGCCCCGCCGCCCGGCGTGACTCGTCGGGGCCCTTCGCGGGCGCGGGCAAGATCTCCTCGTCGCTGATCCGCGCCGTGCGTCCCACCCCGCCTCCCTCCGCCGGCCCGATGCGCGCGACGCCCGCGCCCGGCTCGCTCGCGGCGCCGCGCGTCCCCGCGGAGATCCGCCCGCCGACGTCCACGCCGGGTCTCGAGCCCGCGCCCTCCATGGACGAGCCGGAGGACGACGGCTTCTCGGTCAGCAAGGACTTCGACCCGTCCGCGCAGAGCTTCGGCGGCGGGACCAGCGTGAGCCTCCAGGAGCTCACCTCGATGCCGTCCGACGCCCTCTTCGACTCGCTGACGGTGGTCCTGCGGAACTACCCCGAGGTCGAGTGGGCGGCGATGGTCCAGGCCTCGCGCGGCCCCTCCGCCTCCGTCCCCACGGTCGCCCTCCGGGTGGACACGGGGTTCCGGCAGCGCATCAACGACATCGTCGGCGAGGTCCGGCGCGCGGGCGACGCCGAGGGAGCGCAGCTCGACGTGCTCTTGCTCGACGACGCGGAGCTGATGCGGAACGCGCGCGCGACCGGCGTCGTGTTCTATCCCTGGCGCAAGAAGTAGACCTTCACCGCTGCTTCCACGCGTCCTGGAGCGCGCCCCAGCTCGGGTAGCGGAGCCAGGGGATGCGCGGCGTCTCCACGCGCCAGCCCCGGTCGGCGGCGTAGGCCTCCCAGACCTCGAGGCGATCCGCGAGCGCCTCCGGGTGAAAGAGGTCCGACCCGCGGTAGCGCTCGAACTCGGCCGGGCCGCGGACGAGGGGCCAGCCTCGCGACGCGAGGTGCGCGACGAACGCGGTCTGCGCGTCGTGCGCGAGTCGTCGCACCGCGTCGTCGTCCACGTGACGTTCGGTCAAGGTCAGGAAGGTCCCGTCGTGGCTCGCGTCGAGCAAGCGATGCCGGACGCCGGCGCGCTCGAGCGAGAAGGACGCGCGCGCGCCGTCGACCTCGACGAGGGGCGGGGGCACGCCCGGGTCCCACCGGAAGGAGAGGGTCCGCTTCCACGACCAGCACCACATCCCGAGCTGCAGGTAGAAGCGCACCGCGGGCTGCCAGAGCCAGCTCGTGTCGAGCCGCACCCCCACCTCGCGCGCGAAGAGGGCGTCCCGGATGGCCCGCATGGAGGACGCGCCGACGCCGCGTCCGCGGAGGTGAGGCATCAGGTACACGCTGGCGAGGTAGGCGCGCGCGGAGCCCCAGGTCGAGTCCAGCGCGGACACCGTCCCCGCGATCTCGCCCTCGTGCACGAGCCAGAAGCAGCGCTCGTAGCTCCGCTCTCCCGGGAGGCGGCTGTCCTCGTCGGTGGCGGTGTCCTTCCAGCGCGCGCGGGTCTGCGCGTCGAGGCCTCGCGGGTCGCGGCGCTCCCCGAGCCGGTTCTCGGCGAGCGAGGCGAGGTCGCAGTCGGCGAAGAGCTGCTCCTCCGGGCTGCCGAGCGCCACCGGGCGCACGACTCCGCCGCGGCTCAGCGCCTCGAACGCCGCTCTCACGTCCTCGTCGATGTCGCGCCGCACGCGCTCATTCTATTCCTCCGCGAGGGGCGCGCCGATCCCCAGCGCTGGCGTCGAGCTCCAGGGCCGGGATATGGCGGGGCGTGACCACCTTCGACGAGTTCGAGCTCCGGGCCAACGACGTCGGCGCGGCGCGGGCGTTCTACACCCGGCTGCTCGGTGCCGAGCCAACGGTGACGGCCCTGCCCGCGCGGGCGAGGGAGCGGGGCGCGCCCCCGCACTGGCTGGGCTCACTCCGCGTCCCGCGCCTCGACGCGGCGGTGGCGCAGGTGATCGCGCGCGGCGGGGCTACGCTCGGTCCGGTGAGCAGAGCGCGCGCGGTCTGCCGGGATCCCGGCGGCGCGGTCTTCGGGCTCTCGGAGGAGCCGACCTCTCGCGCGCCGGGCCCCTTCGTCTGGCACGAGCTCCACACGGACGACGCGGGCCGCGCGTTCGCGTTCTACGAGGGCCTGGCGCGGTGGCGCCCCGGGGCCGCGTTCGAGGGGCCGGTCACGGCTCGTCTCCTCGACGGCGCCGACGGCGCGATCCTCGAGACGCTCGGGCGCGTCCCCGGCATCCACCCGCACTGGCTCTTCTACGGGCCGGTCGAGGACCTGGCGCGCGCCGTCGCGTTCGTGCGGGAGGCGGGCGGGCGGGTCGGCCACGGCCCGGTGGAGACGCCCGGCGGACGCACGATCGCGGTCTGTGAGGATCCCGAGGGGGCGGCGTTCGGTCTCCAGCGAGCATGCTAGACACTCCCCATGCAGCTCGGTCAGCGCCCGCCCGAGATCCGCGGTCCCGTGCCGGGGGCCGGCTCCGCCCGGTGGATCGAGGTGCTCGCGCGCACCGAGTGCCCCTCGCTGACCGAGCGCCGGGCGCGCCGGGCCGAGCGGGCGGGCGCCCCGAACGACCCCATCGTCTGGGCCGAGGCGAAGGGCGCGAACGTGCGCGACGTGGACGGGAACGTCTACGTCGACCTCATCGCGGGCTTCAGCGTGGCGGCGGCCGGGCACGGCCACCCCGAGATCGTCGAGGCGGTGCAGAAGCAGGCGGGCACGCTCCTTCACGCGCTCGGCGACGTGCACCCCTCCGAGCCCAAGGTGCGCCTGCTGGAGCGCCTCGCCGCGCTCGCCCCCTTCGAGGACGCGCGCGTGATCCTCGGGCTCAACGGCGCCGACGCCCTCGCGGCCGCGATGAAGACCGCCGTCTTGCACACCGGCAAGCCCGGCGTGCTCGCGTTCGAGGGCGGCTACCACGGGCTGATGTACGGGCCGCTCGCGCTCTGCGGGTTCGCGCCGAGCTTCCGCGACCCCTTCGCGGCGCAGCTCAACCCGCACGTGCGCTTCGCGCCGTGGGGCAGCCCCGACGTCGACGCGCTCTTCACCGAGGACATCGGCGCGGTGATCGTCGAGCCCGCGCTCGGGCGCGGGGGGCTGCGCTTCCCGCCCGAGGGCTTCCTGCGCGCGCTCCGCGAGGCCTGCGACGCGCGCGGCGCGCTGCTGATCTTCGACGAGATCTTCACCGGGTTCGGGCGCACCGGCCATCGCTGGGCCCACACCCCGGAGGGCGCGACGCCCGACCTGATCTGCGCGGGCAAAGCGATGGGCGGCACGCTCCCCGTCAGCGCCTGCATCGGCACGCTCGAGGTCATGCGGGCGTGGGGGGATCCGAGCGGCGCGGCGATCCACACCGCCACCTTCGCGGGGAACCCGCTCGCCTGCGCGGCCGCCCTCGCGAGCCTCGAGGTGATCGAGCGCGAGGGCCTCGCGCGCCGCGCAGCCGAGGTCGGCGCGCGGTGGGTGGAGGCGCTCACCGAAGCCCTGGACCCATGCGACGCCGTGCGAGAGGTGCGCGGGCGCGGGCTCATGGTCGGCGTGGAGCTGCACGACGGCGCGCGCACGCTCCGCCTCGTCGGGGAGCTGCTCGCCCGCGGATGGATCACCCTGCCGGCCGGGCCGCGCGCCGAGGTGCTCCAGCTGACGCCGCCCCTGAACGTCGACGAGGCGCTGCTGTCGCGGTTCACGGACACGCTCGCCCAGGTGCTGCGCTCATGAGGCGGGGCGCTGCGCTCATGAGAGAGGCGCTCGCGCGGGAGATCGAGGCGCTGATCGACCGCCTCGCGGACGGAGCGCGAGACGACGCGGCGCGCGACGCGCTGCTCTCGAAGGTCGCCGCCTGGCAGCGCGAGCACGTCGCCCCGGTGGCCAGGCTCGCCGCGCGGCGCGAGGACCCGCTCGGCTTCCCCGCCGTGCCGACCGACGTCTTCCGTTACGTGCGGGTGGCCGCGCACCCTCCGGCCGAGGACGCGCGCGTCTTTCGCACGTCCGGCACCACAAGCGGGCAGCGGGGCGCGAGCTGCCTCTCCACGCTCTCGCTCTACGACCGCGCCGCGGAGGCCGAGGCGCGCCGCGCGCTGTTCTTCGACGGGCCGATGCGCCTCGTGATGCTCGCCCCCCACCCCGACGAGGCGCCCGACTCCTCGCTCAGCTACATGCTGGGCCGGTTCGAGGACTGGTTCGCCGACCCCTCGGCCGAGACCGGCGCGCGCTGGGTCTTCTCCGAAGGCCGCCTCGACGCGCGCGCGCTGAGCGAGGCGCTCGAGACCGACGCCCCCACCGCGATCCTCGGAACCTCGTTTGCGTTCGTGCACGCCGAGGACGCGCTCGACGCGCGCTTCGCGCTCCCGGCGGGGAGCTTCGTGATGCAGACCGGCGGCTTCAAGGGTCGCTCTCGCGAGGTCGCGCCCGACGTGCTCCGCGCCCAGATCGCGGCGCGCTACGGTGTGGCCGAGGACCGGGTCGTCTCGGAGTACGGCATGACGGAGCTCAGCTCGCAGATGTACGAGACGGCTCTCCGGGAGGCGGGCTCGCGCGATCCCCGTCGCTACGCCGTCCCGGGCTGGCTGCGCGTGACCGCGGTCGACCCGGAGACGCTCGCGCCGCTGCCCGACGGCGCGCCGGGGCTGCTCCGCATCGACGATCTGGCCAACCTGGACACGTCGTGCGGCGTCCAGACGAGCGACGTCGCCACGGTGCACGCCCAGGGCGCCTCCCTCGAGCTGCACGGGCGCGCTCCCGGGGCGACGCCGCGCGGGTGCTCGCTGGCGGTGGAAGAGGCCCTCGATGATCGGTGAGGCGGAGCTGCGCGCGCGCGTGGACGCGGCGATCGCGGCCGGCCCGGCCCTGCGCGCGCGGCCGCGTGAGGAGGTCGCCGAGCGCGTCGCGGCGGCGTGGGCGCTCATCGCCGACCCGGAGCGCGCGCCGGGCCGCGCGGCGCGGGAGCGGCTGCCGGAGACGACGGGGCTGAGCCTGCCGATGATCGCGTGGGCGCTCCAGGCGACCTTCGAGCGGGCCGATCGACAGGCGCACCTCGAGGCCGCCCGGCGCATGGCGCCCCCCGACGACGCCGCCCGCGCGCCCGCGCGGCTCAGCGCGCTCGTGCTCGCGGGCAACGTCTTCACCGCCTGCGTGCAGCCCTGCTCGATGGCGCTCCTCGCGGGCTCGCCCCTCATCATCAAGGCCTCCAGCAAGGACGACGTGCTGCCCTCGCTCTTCGTCGCCGCGCTCGCCCAGGTGGACGTCGAGCTGGCCGAGGCGTGCGAGGTCGTGACCTTCCCGGGAGGGACGCCGACCCTCGAGAGCGCGTTGATGTCGCGCGCGGACGTGGTCTCGGTCTACGGGAGCGACGCGACCCTGACCGCGGTGCGGCGGCGCCTCGCTCCGACCGCCTCGCTCGTCGCGCACGGGCACGGGCTCGGCGCAGGCTTCGTCTCGCGAGACGCGCTCGAGAACGAAGACGCGGCGCGCGCGGCGGCGACGGCCTTCGCGCTCGACGTCGCCGCCTACGACCAGCGGGGCTGCATGTCGCCGCACGTGATCTGGGTGGAGCGGGGCGGCGGCGTCGACGGCGCGGACTGGGCCTCGATGCTCGCCGCGCAGCTCGACCGGCTCGCCGCCGACCTGCCGCGCGGCCCGCTCCCGCGCGAGGTCGGCGCGGCGCAGATCCAGTGGCGCGGCGTCGCGGCGGCGCGGGGCGAGCTGATCGAGGGCGACGGCTGGAGCGTCAGCTACGAGGGCGCGGCGGCGCTCAGGGTCAGCCCCGGCTGGCGCAACGTGATGGTGCTCGACGTCGACGGTCCGGCCGCCCTCGGCGCGGCCCTCGCGCCCCTCGGGGTCCACCTCAAGACGCTCGGCGTGGCCGGGGACGCGGCCCGGCGTCGCGAGGTCGCGGCGGCGCTGCCGGCGGGGCTCGCGCCGCGCGTCACCGCGGCGGGCCAGATGCAGCGCCCCTCGCTCCTCTCGCTCGCGGACGGTCGCCCTCCGTGGGAGGGGCTGTTCCGGCTCACTGCACTGGAATAGCGCGGGCTGGAATGGCGCCGGCTCGAGTAGGCGTCAGACGCCGATGAACAGGCGGTGGCCGAAGTTCCGCTCGAGCTCGCCCTCGAAGATCTTCATCGCCGCGGACTCGATGTCGTACTCGACGCGCTTGAACTCGAACTCGCGCGTGTCGGTGTCGAAGATCGTGTAGCTCGCGCGGTTGTCGTAGTCGCGCGGCTGGCCGACCGAGCCGACGCTCACGATGTACTTGTAGCCGTCCTTGAGCTGGAACTTCCGCGCCGGCAGCTCCTCGACCTCGCCGGGCCGCATCGCGAAGACCTTGCACAGGTGCGAGTGGCCGATGAGGGTGATGTCGCCGAGATCCTCGAGGATGGGCAGACACTCCCGCGCCTGCTCGGGCGCGAAGATGTACTCGAACTCCTCGAGCCGGACGGGCGAGCCGTGGCACAGCGTGACGCCGTGGGGCTCGAGGTCGTGGCGGTACGGGAGCGACTCCAGCCACTCCATGTTCTCGGGCTTCAGGCGGCGGGCGTGCAGGTCGAGCGCGTGGCGTGCGGCCTCGTAGTAGTACGAGTAGTCCATCCGGCCCGCGACGGCGGCGTCGTGGTTGCCGAGGATGGTGACCTTGGCCTTGTTGCGGATGATGTCCGCGCACTCGTTGGGGCTGGCGCCGTAACCCACGACGTCACCGAGACAGTAGAACTCGTCGATGCTCTCTTGACGGTATGCTTCCATGACCGCCGAGAGGGCCTCGATGTTCGCGTGTACGTCGCTGAAAATGCCTAGCCGCATGGCTGATCTGGGGGCCGCTGACCTGGGGCACCTGCGCTGAGCACCCGCACCGAGAAAGGCTGTCTCGAGGGCGGTGCGCTCATGAGAGTGCCGCTTAAAATACCAGTGGAGGGGTATAGAGCGTCCCCGCCGGACTGTCCATCACTATCGGTTCCCGAGTGCTGACCCCTGACAGTGTGGAGCAATCGTGACGAAACGTCAGATAATTCGACGGAGTTCGTCCCGAACGGGTGAGCAGTCTCAGTCCGTCTCCTCGAGGTCCGCCTCCGGGGCCTTTCCTTCGAGGATCTCGTAGAAGCGGCGTGAGAAGGCGATCACGGCGTCGTTTCCGCTCGGCTCGGCGGCCCCGAGGACCTCGGCCTCGGTCTTCTTCGCCTTCTCACGCAGCGTCAGGGCTTCGTTGGCCATCGTCGCGACCTTGGGGCGGTCGTCCGCGGACAGCTTCTGGACCTGCTTCTCGCAGCCGTGGTTCGCCAGGTGCGCGAGGGTCAGGATGTAGCGCTCCTGCTTGCCCTTCGGATCCTTGAGCTGCCGCTGCACGTTGCGGAGGCTGGCCGTGCCGAAGGCGCCGACCACGCGCGCGATCTCCTTCCACACGTCGCTCTCCTCGGACGCGAGCAGGTGCACGAGCGGCACCACCGCGCGGCGCAGCTTGAGGTGGGCGAGCGAGAGGGCGAAGGCCTGACGCACGAACGTCTTGCGCGCGTTCAGCCCGTCGATCAGCGCGTCGCCCGCGCCGTCGCCGATCTCCAGGATCTTCGGCACCACCCGGACGACCTCGGCCCGCGGCATCTTGCGCACCGCCTTGCAGAGCGTCTCGGCGTGGGCGGCGTCCTTGCGTGAGGCGAGCTCGATCGCGGCGTCCCGTCGGTACTTCGGGTGCTCGAGCAACATCACCAGCTCCGGCGCGCCCATGTCGGGCATCTTCGCCGGGTCGACGTCGACCGAGCCGTCGTCGCCGCGCACCTTGCGGATCGCGCGCCACGCCAGCTCGTGCGTCTCCGAGTCGATCGCGACCTCGTTCTCGGCCGCGCGCTCGAGGAGCTGCTCCCACGACTCCGCGACCTGCTCCGGGGTGAGCTGCCCCTGGGCGAGCGAGCCGCTCGTCTCGGCGAAGGCGGCGATCTGCTGACTCACGAGCGCGGCGCCGTCCGCCGCGACGCCGAGCGAGATCGCCCGCTCCGTCAGCCGGCCCGGCAGCGGCAGGCCGAAGCCGACCGCCTGCTCGAGCACCTTGCGGAGCGTGCCGTCGACCTGGTCCTTGGGGATCGAGAGGACGAGCAGCGCGTGATCCATCTGGTCGTGGCTGCTCCAGTCGGCCAGCTTGAGCAGCGCCTCGCGCGCCGCCGCCGCGTGCTTCGGGGCCTCGATCTCGTCCGCGGGCCGGAAGGGGTGATCCTTGACCCGCACGGGAGGCGGGGCGCTGAGCACGCGCTCGATGGCGGTCGAGGGGTCGAGGGCCGAGGCGGTGCGCATCTTCGAGACGCGCTCGAGGATCCGGGCCGCGTTCACCTCTCGGGGCGCCGCGACCTCGAGGGTGCGCACGTAGCCGCCGTCCTGATCGAAGAGCGAGACCCGCGCCTCGAACTTGCGCCGGAGGTCCTCGATGACGCGCCGCTCGTCGTTGCGGCGGGGATCGAGCGCCGCCCGCAGCACGACCGGGCGCTTGTCACCGCTCTGCACGAGGCTCACCAGCACCACGGGGCACTCCTCGAGCACGACGAGCTGCACCAGGAGATCGAGCTCGGCCGCGTCCTGGAACAGGTCGGAGCGCCCCTGCGGCATCCGCGCGAAGATGCGCACGCTGCCCTTCTCGTCGATGGCCTCGGCCTCGGGGCCGTGCTTGCGCGTCAGGAAGCCCGCGGGCGGCGCGACCGACGGCGGCGGCGGCGCCGCGCTCACCGCCTTCTCGGCCGGCGGGGGCGGCGGCTCGCTGCGCACCGGGAGCCCGTCCGAGATCGTCGTCTTGGACTCGGTGAGCCGGTGGTCGTTCTCGTCGGTGCCGATCTCGTGCGCGTGGAGGCCGGTGATCTCCTCGATCGCCTCGACCTCCTCGAGCTCCTCGACGTCGTCGACGATCTCCTCCACGTCCTCGATGGGGTCGAGGGTCGGGGCCTCGGCCACGAGCTGCACGGCGCTCTCCAGATCCTCCGCCGCCTCTCCGGGGTTGGTCTCGAGCGGCTCGAGGTCCTCGACGCTCTCGACGTCATCCTCGACGTGGTCCTCGACGCGCTCCACGACGTCGTCCGCCTCCGCGAGGGCCTCGGCCGGCTCGAGGTCTTCCTCGACCAGGTCGTCGACGATCTGCACGACGTCGTCGTCCGAGACGCCGCTCGAGGCGGTCTTCGTCACGCCCGTCTTCTCGCCGGGCAGGGCCGCGGGGCTCGCCTCGCGGGTGGCCAGCTCGGCCTCACGCTGACGGAGCGACTCGAAGCGGCTCTCGAGCTCCTGCTCGCGCATGGCCACGTCCGCCTGCGCCGCCTCGATCTCTTCTCCGTACGCGCGCAGCTCGTCCTCGCGCCGCGTGACCTGCTCCGCCCGCTGGTGGAGCCGCGCCTCGCGCTGGGTCAGCGCCTCGCTCTGGATCTCGATGTCCTGTCCGCGCGTCTCGAGCTGCGCCTCGCGGGTGGTGATCTCCTTCTGGAGCTCCACGATCTCGCCCAGCGCGGCGGTCGTGTTGGGCCGCTCGAGGTAGGCGCGCAGCTCGGAGACGCCGATGACGCAGGTGGCCTCGCGCACGTAGCTGGGGATGGGCTGGTCGGCGTGATCGGCGAGCGCCTCGAGGTGCTTCGCGCGGAGCCGTAGCTCCTCGTGTCGCAACACCTCGGGCACGACGAGCGCGAGCTTCTTGGCCCCGGGGTCGTGGTAGACGAAGGGCACCGCGAGGACCTCGCCCGTCTCGAAGCGGTGCAGGGCGCCGCCGAGCGCGGGCTCGCGCAGGTTGGGGTCGGTGCCGACGTTGACGACGTCGTAGACCTGCACGGTGCGCACGAAGCCGCTCGGGAGCGGGACGTGGATCGATCGCAGGCGCGTGCGCCCGGGCGCGCCGTCGTAGGGCGGTTCCTGCTCTTCCACGCGCTGCGCGCGCGCTCCACTCGGCTCACTCACGGCCATCATCGCTCCTGGCTGCTGCTTCCTGCATGTGCCCGGCCCACGCGGCCCCGGAACATCCGGTTCCTGTATCACAGATCGCGGGACCGTCCGACCTACGTACAGACTTACAGGATCCTGCCTTTCGTCCCGGGTCTGCTACGTTCCGGCGCGATGAGCGACACCTCCGACGCGGTCGAAGATCTGGCCCTGGGCGCCTTCCGGTTGGTCAAAGAGAAGCTCGGCTTCGAGCTCGACTTCACCGCCGAGACCCTCCCCGTGCTCGACCAGTACTTGATCGACCTGCGGGACGAGGACGGGGGCACGCCCGACGAGAAGGTGGTCGCGCTCGTCGCGCCCTGCTGCGGCGCCTACTTCGGCGAGGTCCTGCGCCGCACGCTCCCCGATCTGCGGTGGCACACGCCGAAGGACGACTATCAGCGCTGGCGGCTGGAGGGCGAGCGCGTCTTCATCAGCCTCAACCCCATCGGCGCGGTGCTCGAGGCGCTGTACGGCAAGGCGCTCGCGGACTGGGCCGCGCACCTGGCGCTGCTCCCGGGCGACCGAGACGCGGTGACGCGCTCGCTCGAGGCGACCGGGCCGGTGCGGGAAGAGGACTTCCACCGGCTCGCCATCCGACACGAGGTGACCGAGCAGGCGCTCGACGTGCTGGCCGGGCTGCGCGCGGGCTCCGAGGGTCCGCTCGACCTGAGCCCCGAGGTCTACGCGTCACTGCTCGACGACAAGCGCCCCAGCGTCGACGCCTGAGGGCTCAGCGCTTCGAGCCGTGCGCGGCGTCGAGGATGTCCGCCGCGGCCTCGTAGACCGTCTGCTCGGCCCAGCGTCGGAAGCAGCTCTCCCAGAGGGGCAGCTCGTCCGGCTCCGCGCCGAGGTAGTGGGCGAGCTCGCCGTGGTGGTGTCCGAGGACCACGCCCTCGAGCAGCGGGATCAGGATGGCCGGGATCTCGATGTGCTCGAGCCAGAGATCGAGCGCCGCGAGCCGCTCCGCCTCGCCCAGCACGAGGTCGGGCTGGGTGATCGCGTCGTCCTCTCGAGTCACGTGCGGAGCACAGCGCACGTTTGGCAGAAACGCAAGCGGGCGCGTCAGTCGGTGGACGGTTCGTCGTCGGGCCGCGGGCGTCGGCTGCAGCGTCCGTCGCAGATCCGATGCACCCCCGGGACCTGCACGGGGCGGCTCCGCTGCACGACGGCCCCGAGAGGGCGGATCGCGCCCACCTCGTACGTGCCGGGGGAGACGCCGACGAACCAGCCCTCCGCGCCCGCGTCGACCCAGCCCGCGAGGACGCCGCCGATGGCCACGATCGCGCGGGTCGCCGAGTCGTTGATCACGCGCAGCCCCTCCGGCGGGGCGCCCTCCACCGGCTCTCCGCTCGCGGCCCGGCCGCGGAGCCGCGCGAGCGCCTCCGGCTCGAGGTAGGCCCGGCTCGCACTGGACTCGATCGGCCGGGGGCCGTCTCGCTCGTCCGCGCGCATCGAGTTGCGGGGCAGCTCGAGCGGGACCCCGGCCGTCTGCTCGGCGCGCCAGAAGCCCATGCGCCAGAGGTGCGGCGCGCCGCGCTCGCAGCGACGCATGACGTTCTCGCGAGGCTCCCCGGCGAGCTCCGCGAGGAACGCGCACATCAGCTCTCCCGGCGCCGAGACGTCGTCCGGCTCGGGCTGCCGCCGCGTGAAGCCCCAGTGCGTGAACACCCGGAGCGGCGGGCCGCGCCGGGTCACCCGCCCGCCCTCGAACCAGGCCGCCAGCATCCCGGGCTCGAGCGGCCGCCCGCCCTCGCCGTCGAAGACGTACACACCCGGGCGGTCGCGCCGCAGGCGGACCTCCGAGCCGGCCGGGACCGGCCAGCCGCGCCCCGCGAAGCGCGCGCGCAGCCGCTGATGGGCCACGTCGACGAAGAGCTCGGCCGCCGGCGGGATCATGGTCACGTCGCTCTCGCCGAGCCCTCCGGGGACCACCATGCGGACCCGGTAGACGTAGCGGCGCGCGGGCACCGGCTCCTCGCCGTCGAACTCGTCGTCCCCGTGCGCGGCCGGGACGACGGGCGGAGGCTGCCGGTCGCGAACGTCCCGGGAGCGCGCCTCGAAGCTGTTCTCCGCCACGGCGGGAGGCGGCTCCGACGGCTCGCGCGGCTCCTCCTCCTCGAGGACCTCCGCGGCCAGCTCCTCGTCCTCGAAGTGCTCCACGCGCGGGGGCGGCGGGTTCTCGCACGCGCCGCACAGGGCGACGATCACCCACGGCGCGAGCCGAACCCGGGGCGAGGCACAGCCTCGCGCTCTCACGGAAGGTCGCCCGAGAAACGGAGGAAACCGTCGGGCACGTTCTCCTGACCGCCGAACGCCACGCCGAGCGCCACGCCCACCACGATGGCGACGAGCCCGCCGCCGGTCGCGGTCCAGAACCACCACTGCTCGTAGATCTCCGGCTGGGGGGCCACCAGCTCGGTGTCGTCCTCCGGCGCGGCGATCCCGCCCGACAGGTCGACGCCCGCGTAGAGCTCCGCCGTCAGCTGTCGCATGCGCTCCATGCCCGCCTCGTCGACGCTGACGGTCGCCTCGAGCTGCCCCTGCAGGAGCCGCGTGTGGACGTGGTAGAGGTAGAGCTGCACGTGGACTTGCTCACCCGCCGCGGGGCGGAGCACCCCGACGATGACCTGCGCGGTGCCGAGCGTGTTGCCGAGGCTCCGGATGGCCGGGCCCGCGCGGGTCTCGCCGAGCTGCCCCCGGATGCGCGCCTGCGCTTCGGGGCTGACGATGAGGCGAGCCCGCGGGTTGGGGGTCAGCTCGTAGCGCTCGACGTTCTCGCGGCCGGCCCGGACCTCCGCCCGGACGACGCGCTCGATGTGGCCGATCTCCTTGATCGTGACGTAGTGCGCGCCCGCCAGCAGACCGTCGACGCGGGCCGGCGCGGGGCCGTAGCTGCGGCCGTCCACGTAGATCTCGGCGCCCGAGGGCTCGGTCTCGACCACGAGGGTGCCGCGGCCGCCGGAGAGGGCGCGGAGCCGGACGCGGGCGAAGATGTCCGCCGTCTCCGGGCCGTAGCGCGCCTCGTCGTACTCGAGGCCCTCGCGGAAGGCGATCACGTCGCGGAGCTGCGATTCGCACTCGCGGCGCTGGCCGGCCTGACAGCGCCCGACCGCGGCGAGCATGTAGGCGTCGACGAGCTGGGTGCGGCGGACGCGCTCGAGGTTCTCCTCGAAGAGCGCCGCGATCTCGGCCGCGCGCCGGTAGGCGTAGCGCGCGTCCCCGGTGCGGACCATGTCGGCGATCGGCTCGAGCTCGTCGATCGCGTCCTGCACGTCGGGCGAGAACTCGGGCGTGCTGAGCACGTCGACGGGATGAACGAAGCGAACCCCCTCGACGTCTCGCAACCCGCGGCGCAGGCCGGTGGAGATGACGGCGTCCTGGTCGGGCGTCGCGCCGGCCTCGCGGAGCATGACCGCGCTGGCCGTGACCTCTTGCCGCTGGGCCGAGGCGGGCGCGGCGAGACACGCCGCGAGGAGCAGCAGCGCCAGCGCCCATCCAGAGAGGGCGAGTGTGGAGGGTCGGAGCATGTGCGTCCGTCAGAAGGTGAAGACGACCTGACCACCTGGGTCGTTGCCGAGCGGGGGGCCCTGGGCCGCGACGCCGCCGGCGATCCCGGCCGCGATCCCGCCTGCGACGACGACGCCGATGATGGTCCAGAACCACCATTGTTCGATCAGCGGCTCCGGCGGGCCGCTCGGCTCCTCGTTCTGCTCGAAGGGCGTCTCCTCATCGGTGAACGCCGGGATCTGCTCCTCGTCCGAGGCCTGCGAGGGGCGCAGCGCGGCTTCGAACGCGCCCGACACGGCGCGCTGGACGCTCGCCTCCAGCTCGCCCACGGCGGTCGGCGCCGTGCCCTGCCCGCGCACGAGGCGCCGCCCGGAGGCCGCGTCGAACAGGAGCAGCTCCATCGTGACCTGCCCGTCGCCCGCGCTCGAGACGCGGATCACGCCGATCTTGTCGACCTCGAGCATGCCGGCGATGCGCCCGATGGGGTTGACCTCGTCGAGCGTCTCGATGCTCGCGTCGCGGACCTCGTCGAGCGCGTCGGCCAGGCCCTCGAGCCCCGGGGTGTCCACGAGATACGCGTTGGAGGTGGAGGCGCGGCGTCGACGCACGCCCAGCGTCTCGACGAACGGCGTGGCGCCGGGGCGCGTGACGCGGATGACGTGATCGCCCCCGATCAGCCCCTCGACGTTGATCGGCGTTCGGCCGCGCGCGAGGAAGTCCACGTAGGCGATGGCGCCCTGCGGGTTGGAGTCGATCGAGACGATCCCCGCCGGGCTGCGGGCGTCGCGAGGGCGCGCGCGGTCGTAGAGCTGCACGACGTCCGGCGGGAAGGTGTCCGGGTCCGGCTGGATGAAGGGCATCTGCGTGTGCAGCCGCCGGAAGACCTCGATGGCGTCGCGGGTCTGCCCGTTGAACGCGTGGCTGGCCCCGAGGAAGAGGAGCGCCTGGCCGAGGTCGTTGGGATCCTCGAGGGCGACCGCGGCGGCGTCGAAGTTCTCCACCGCGCCCCGGAGCTGCTCGATGGCGCCGTCGAGCTCGAGCTGCAGGTAGGCTTGCCGCCCTG
>SHBB01000147.1 GCA_004213565.1 Sandaracinaceae bacterium | reverse complement strand
CTACCCCTCGTCGCTGAGCAAGCGCCTGCAAGAGAAGGCGTGGGAGGTCAGCCGCCGCGCGGTCGAGCGGCTCGGCCTGAGGCACTCCATGTTCAACGTGGAGGTGATGATCGACGCGGCGCGCGAGCGGGTCTCGATCGTGGAGATCAACCCGCGCATGTGCGGCCAGTTCGCCGACCTCTACGAGCTGGTCGACGGAGTGGGCGGCTACTCCATCGCGCTCGCGCTCGCCGCGGGCCGGCCCCCGCCGCGGAAGAGGCGACAGGGCGCGCACGCGGTCGCGGCGAGCGTCCCCTTGCGCATCTTCGAGCGCTCGGTGGTGGAGCACGCGCCGAGCGAGGACGACCTGCGGCGCGCGGAGGCGCTCTTCCCCGGCACGCTCTGCTGGAGCGAGTGCGAGACCGGCGCGCGCCTCGACGACTTCGAGACGTGCGAGGACGGCCAGAGCGCGCGCTACGCGATCGTGAACCTCGGGGCGCCCAGCCGTGACGCGCTCCAGAGCCGGCTCGCCCAGGTGAAGGCCACCCTGGGCTTCCGCTTCGTCTCGCTCGACGCGACGCCGTCCGCGCCGTAGCTTCGCGCGCATGCGTGCCCTCTGGCTCTCGCTCCTCCTGGCCACGCCCGGCCTGACCGCGTGTGGAGGCGCCTCGAACGCGGCGCCCGAGGAGCCCCCTCCCCCGGAGCGCAGCCCCGCCGAGGAGGCGGCCGACCTGCGCCAGAGCTTCGATCGGAGCCCGAGCGCGGGGGAGCGGCTCCTGCGCGCCGCCCGCTACCGAGACGCCGACGTGGAGTCCGCGCGGATCGGCTGCCTCGCGGCGATCGACGCGGCGCGGGCCGAGGACGACGACGCCTACCGGGCGGCGCAGGAGATCTGCTTGAGCCGGGTGGACGCCGTGGCCGCGGCGCACGAGCTGGACCCGCTGACCCAGCCCGGGCGTCAGCCCCCCGAAGACTTCGCTCCGGTCGCCGACGTCTTCGAGCACGCGGGCGAGCTGGCCGCGGGAGACTCCGTGGTCGAGGACGACGGGTCCTTCTACGACGCGTACCCGGTCGATCTGCGCGCCGGCTGGACCCTGCGGGTCTCGATGGAGAGCGCGAGCTTCGACACCTATCTCTGGCTGATCAGCCCGAGCGGGGAGTCGCTCGTGCAGGACGACGACGGCGGCGAGGGCACGAACTCGTTCGTCGAGTGGTTCGTCGAGGAGACCGGCCGCTACACCGTCCGCGCGAACAGCTACGCCGGCGACATGACCGGCCCCTACACGCTGCGCATCGAAGCCATCCGGCCCTAGCTCTCCGTCATGCCCGAGGGCGACACCATCTACCGGGCCGCGCGCACCTTGCGGAAGGCCATCGGAGGAAAGCCCGTGCGCGCGTTCCGGAGCGCGCTGCCCCAGCTCGCCGACGCCGCGCTGGTGGGGACCACGGTCGAGGCGGTGGAGGCGCGCGGCAAGAACCTGCTGGTGCGCTTCGACGACGGCCACACCCTGCACACCCACATGATGATGGTGGGCAGCTGGCACGTGTACCGGGTGGGCGAGCCGTGGCAGCGCGGCGCGGACCGCGCGTTCGCCGTCATCGAGACCGACGACTGGCTGGCGGTCTGCTTCGACGCGCCGATCTGCAAGCTGCTCCGGCCGGGCGAGCGGAGCCCGCAGCTGGACGCGCTCGGCCCCGATCTTCTCGACCCGGGCGCCGATCTGGACGAGGCGCTGCGGCGACTCCGTCAGAACGACGAGCTCCCGCTGGGGGTGGCGATCATGCGGCAGCACGTCGTGGCCGGCGTCGGCAACGTCTACAAGTCCGAGGTGCTCTTCCTGCGGCGGCTGGACCCCTTCGCGCCGGTCTCGAGCGTCTCGGACGAGGCGCTGCGCGACGCGCTCCTGCTGGCGCGGAAGCTGATGAAGCAGAACGTCGGACACGCGCGCATGCGCACCACGCGGCGGCGATTCGGCTCGAGCCGGCTCTGGGTCTACGGGCGCAAGAACGAGCCCTGCTTCGAGTGCGGGACGCCTCTCGACATGCGCCGCCAGGGCGAGCAGGGGCGCTCGACCTATTTCTGCCCGCGATGCCAGGCCGGATGAGGCAGAACGCGACCCAACAGATCGCGACCAAGGGGTCACGCCACGGCGTGGATGAATGCTTTCGCCGGACGCAGACAATGACGTAGGCTGATCGCGCTCCCTGATGGCTGATGTACCCGACGCGGGAGGCTTCGACCTCTACGACGACGAAGAGGATTTCCGCACCGTCGTCGACACGAGCTTCTGGAATCAACCGAAGATTCCCGACTACACCCCTCTTGCGCACTTCGGCCGCTTCGAGATCCTCGGCCGGATCGCGCGCGGAGGCATGGCGGAGGTCTACCTCGCGCGGGAGTGGGACGAGGCGGGCAAGGCGCGCCACCTGGTGGTGAAGCGGGTCCTCCCGGAGATGGAGGACAACCCCGATCTGCTGCGCATGTTCCTCGACGAGGGCCGCGTCGCGACGCGCCTCTATCACCAGAACGTCTGCCACGTCTACGAGAGCGGCGAGATCGACGGCGTCGCCTTCATGGCCCTCGAGTGGGTCTGGGGCCCGGCGCTCGAGCAGGTCGTGGAGCGCGCGGGGGCGCGCGGCGGGTGCATTCCGTGGCCGGTCGCGGTGGAGATCGTCGCGCAGATGGCCGCCGCCCTGCACTACGTGCATCACGCGAAGGGCGTCAACGGCAAGCCGCTCAACATCGTGCACCGCGACGTGAGCCCGCAGAACATCATGCTGCAGTGGAACGGCACCGTGAAGCTGCTCGACTTCGGCATCGCGAAGACGTCGAGCGACATCACCACGGGCGGCGCCGCGGTCGGGAAGTACGGCTACATGTCGCCCGAGCAGGCGCAGTCGCAGCGCGTCGATCCGCGCTCGGACATCTTCGCGCTCGGCATCGTGCTCTACGAGGCGCTCACCGGGAAGGCGCTCTACGACCGCCCCACCCTGCTCGACACGCTGAGCGCGATCGTGCGCGAGCCGGTCCCGTCCCTCAGGGCCGAGCGGCCGGAGCTCCCCGACCAGCTCGAGTCGATCGTCAAACGCGCGCTCGCGAAGGACCCGGCGCACCGCTTCCAGTCGGCGGGCGAGATGAAGGCGGCTCTCAAGCAGGTGCTGCGCGCGAACGGGCAGGTCGTCACGGACCAGCGCGTCGCGCTCTTCCTCGAGGGGCTCTTCACCGATGAAGACCGTCAGCCGCTTCGCGAGAGCAACCGGGTGCTCACCGGTCAGTTCACGCCGCTGAGCCCCCAGCAGGCGAGCGCGGCCCTCTCCCAGAACGTCACCTACCAGACGTTCGACCACTCCGGCGGCTCGATCGCGCCGAGCGGTCGTCCGTCGGCGGCGCCGAAACAGATCCCGACGCCCTTCCTGGTGCTCGGGCTGATCGTGATCGCCCTGGTGATGGGCGGGCTCGGCATCGGGCTCGCCCTGCTGCTGATGTCGTAGCAGGCAGCGGAAGAGCGCGAGCGTTCTTCAGCTGCCTGCCCCTGCCCTTGCCCTTGCCCCTGCCCGCGAACCGGCGGTCAAGAGCGCCGCCTCAGAGGGCGGTGCGCAGGAGCAGCTCGTCGTTGCTCGCCGCGCCGAGCTTGATCGCGCGGAAGGCGACGCTGCTCGGCGGACGGGTCGTGGTCGTCACCAGGTACTGGAAGCCGGGCGTCTGGGTGCTGTCCTCGAGCCAGCTCACCAGGCGGTAGAGCGCGTCGTAGTGGGAGCGCGCCAGGTCCGCCTCGCGGGGGCTGTCGTGGATCCAGAAGCCGGGGAGCGCGGCGTTGCCTTCGCTCGCCAGGATCAGCGCGGTCAGATCCAGGGCCAGGGTCTCCATCACGCGCATCGCGGGGCTCGTGCCGCGGCGACCATCGGCGTGGCGGATACCGGCCTCGAAGCCGGTCGCGCCCACCGCGAAGCGGCCGCGGCTGTCCTGGCCCGCGAGGCGGCGCACCACGAAGTCGTAGGTGTCGCGCACACGGCCGATGGCCTTGGCGTGCGTCTTCAGCGCGCGCTCGCGATCGGCCCGCGCCGCGGCCAGCTCCTTCTGCACGACGGCCAGCTCCTCGCCCAGCTCGCGGCGCCGGTCGAGCTGCCGAGCGAGGTCCTTCGCGCGGCCGAGGCGCTCGCGCGCGTCCGCCCACGCGAGCCGCGCCTTGCGGGCTCCGTCGCGCTGCTTCTCCTGGGCCTTCTCGAACCGCCGCTGCGCCGTCTCCGCCCGCTTCTGGGCTCTGGCGTGGGCCTTCTCCTGCTTGGCGATCGCCCGCTGCGCGGTCTTGACCGGATCCCGGCGCCGACCGCTCGGGGTGTGCGCGAAGGCCTGCTCCGCCGAGCTGTGGCAGAGCCCGCAGTCCGCGTCGTCTCCGGCGAAGGACTGGAGCGCCTCGAGCCGCGTGCGCTCGACCGCTTCGGCGACGCGCGCCTCCACCAGGGCGCCGCGCGCCTTCGCGATGCTCTCCGGCTCGGCCGCCGCGGCCTCGAGCGCGTCGACCTCCGCCTCGAGCTCCCGCACGACGGCCGCGACCATCAGCGGCTGCCCGACGAGCTCGGACGCCTCGCCGTGTCCCTCGCGCTCGAGACGGCACGAGAGCCACGCGACCTCGCGCTCGCAGTCGGCGAGCTTGCGAATGGTCTGCTTCTCGCGGTGCTCGAGCCCCGCCACCACGTCTTCGGTCGCGAGGTCCTCGTCGGCGCGGACATGGAGGAGCGACCGGATCGCGCGCACCCGCTGGATCTGGGCCACCCGGGCCATCTTGCTGCTGGGGGTGGCATTTCGGTCGCGCCAGCGGAGCGGCCCGCCGAAGCGCCGCTCCTGATCGCGGCTCATCCAGGCGAGGGCGGCGAGCCACGGATCGCCGAGCGGACGCAGGGTCTCGAGCGCGTCGCCGAGCGTGCCGCGCAGCGCGTCGAGGAAGTCGTCGTAGCCGCCGTCCTCGCTCGGCTCGAGCACCTCCTCGAGGAACGAGGCGCGCAGCGCGGACGAGCCGCGGGACACATCGAAGGGTCGCCGCACGGCCCACGGCTCGCCGTCGACGAAGACCTCGGCCGCGACGTAGCCATCGGGGAACTTCGCGACGAGCGCCTGGGCGTCGTCGGGCGAGGTCACGTCCGGCTCACCGAGCACGTGGCGCAGCATGCGGACCAGCAGCGTCTTGCCGGCCCCGTGGCCGATCTTGCTGCCCACTCGCTCGTCGGGCTCCGCGTCGGGCGCCCACACCACGTTGAGCCCGGGCTGGAGCGTCAGCCGACGCAGCTCGCGGCCGGGCGCGGCGAAGATCGCCACGTGACGCAGCCACACGCGCGGCTCCGTGCGGGCGGGATGAGGGACGAAAGGCTCGTCGAGCGAAAGGAAGGTCTGCGTACCCACGATGGCCGGGCACGTTACTCGCCGCCCCGGCCTCGGGCCACGGCTTTCCGGCGTGCGCGCGCGATCGATTTTCTCCCCGTTTCGGGGCACTCACCCACAAGCCCACGGAATCACGCGTCTTCCCTCCGAGGTGGCCTCCACGACCCATCCAGCCTGCGGGCGATCGCCAGTGGCCGATGGCGATCGCCTCGGCGGCACGGGTTGCGCGGGGCTCGGAGGGCCCCACATCGTGACCATGGCGGGGGACACACGAGTGGCCGTGGTGAGCGGCGGCAACCGGGGCATCGGCCGCGAGATCGCGCGCGGGCTGGTCGAGCGAGGCTTCGACGTCGTGGCGACGAGCCGGACCGAGGCCGGCCGGGCGGACGTCGAGGCGGTCGGCGCGCGCTGGCTCCCGCTGGACGTCTCGCGAAGAGACAGCGTCGGCGCGTTCGGCGAGGCCGTCCGCGGCGTCGACGTGCTCGTGAACAACGCGGGCGTGGCGCTCGACGGCTTCGACGCGGAGGTCGTTCTCCAGACGATGGCCGTGAACTTCCTCGGCGCGATGCACCTCACCGACACGCTCCTGCCCAAGCTCCGTTCGGGCGGCCGGGTGGTGAACGTCTCGAGCGGCATGGGTGAGCTGTCGTGCCTCGGTCCGCGGCTGCGCGCGCGCTTCGCGGACCCCGACCTGACCCGCGAGGATCTGGTCACCCTGGTCGAGTCGTTCGAGCGAGACGTGGAGAGCGGCGCGCACACCGAGCACGGCTGGCCCTCCTCGGCGTACCGCGTCTCGAAGGCGGCGCTCAACGCGCTCACGCGAATCTACGCACGAGAGCTCGCGGACGACGCCCGGCGAATCCGCGTCAACGCCGCCTGCCCGGGATGGGTCGCCACCGACATGGGCGGGCCCGGCGCGCCGCGCAGCCCGGCGGAGGGCGCCGTCACGCCGCTCTGGCTCGCGAGCGAGGCGCCGGGCGAGCTGACCGGGAAATTCTTCCGGGATCGCGCAGAAATCTCATTCTGAGACCCTCAAGACGGCGCGCGATCAGCCGATTTCCGTCCTCGAGATGAAAGGTGAGCCGGTCCAACTCGAGCTCGAAGCGGGGTCCGTCCGACCGCCGCTCCCCCGCTCCTTCCCGCCCGAGCGGCGGCGCCCGCCCACGCGGACGAGCCGCCCCGCGCCCGAGCGACGTCGGCGCGGCGACTTCTGGAGCCGGCTCGTCCCGAAGGTGGCCGCCTGCGCGTGGGCGTTGCTCGCGATCGCCGCGGGGTTCTTCGCGTCGGCCCAGCCGCCCACCCAGCTCGGCTTCTTCGCGCGGCTGTCCACGCGCGTGGTGCGATCCTACTGGGATCGCGGTGACCTCGGGGTCGCCCTCGCTTGCTGCGGCGGCGCGTGGGCCCTGTCGCTCTTCGCGATGATCGTGCACTCGCGCCGCGTGGGGCGCAGCGACGACCGCGTGCACGTGCCGACCCTGCTCGCGGGCGTCGTCGCCTCGCTCGGCATCGTCGCGGTCGTCGCCATCCTGGTGTGAGCTCTCAGGCGCTCGCGCCGCGCCTGCAGCTGCTGGGTGGGCGAGGTGACGCGGAGTGAGCGTGGCGGTCGGGATCCCGCATGGAGATCCTGGCCGTTCCTCATGTGACCTCGCGGCGGTACCCTCGGCCCCCGTGAAGGTCCCGCTCGACGATCCCTTGCGCGTACTGCCGCTGGACGGCGTGTGCGTGGTGATGCCCAGCGAGACCCCGCGGGTCGAGGGGATACGCCGGCTCCGCCGCACGCTCCTTCGTCACTACGGGGACGGGGCGCTGAGCCTCCTGTTCGTGGTGCCGAGCAAGGTCGGCATCCCGAGCGACGAGACCCGCGGCGAGGTTCGTGCGCTCCTGTCCGAGCTGGGGCCTCGGCTCACCGCCGTCGCGGCGGTCATCGAGGGCACCGGCTTCGGCGCCTCCGCCAAGCGGAGCGTGCTGACCTTCGTCACGAGCGTACTCGCGAGGGGCACCACCTCCGTCCGGGTCTTCGCGACCGTGGACCCAGCCGCGGAGTGGATCGCCGAGAGCGCCGCGTCCGACGCCTGGAGCCCGGATCTGGAGGTGCTGCACGCGGAGATCGCGCGCGCCCGGATTCAGGCCACCGGAGAGTGAGACGACGACCGATCCGGCAGCGCGGGTGGTCCGTATGACCGGGACGGGGAGGAACGAATGGAGACCAGGCGGCGCGTCGAGTCCATGCTCGACTTCGAGAGGTGGTCGGGTGAGGCGTGGGTCGTGACCGGAGCGACGCTCCGCGAGCGCCTGAACGAGCCCTACCTCCTGCACGTCGACGCGCTCACCGCGGAGCCGATGGCCGACGCGGCCGCGCTCCTCGGCTCGCCGGTGACGCTGACGCTCGACCGGCGCGGCGTGGTCGCGCACGTCTGCGGGTTCGTGACCATGGTGCGCGATGGGCTCGACGCCGAGCACCGCAGCGGGGCGACGTTCATGGTCGAGCCCGCGCTGGCGGCGCTGCGGCACCGGACCGACTCGCGCATCTTCCAGAACCTGACCGTGCCGCAGATCCTCGAGCAGGTCCTGAGCGCGGACCTCTCGCGCTTCGGGCGCGGCGTGGAGCTGCGCCTGGCCGCGAGCTACCCGCAGCGCGAGTACACGGTCCAGTACCAGGAGACCGACTTCGACTTCGTGCACCGGCTCATGGAGGAGGAGGGCATCGGCTACGCGTTCGAGCACGACGGTGACCAGGAGCTGATGGTGCTCTTCGACCAGCCGGCCCACTTCGTCGAGCTGGAGGGAGAGGACGCGAGCACGCTGCGCTTCGTGGAGCGGCTCGACGAGGAGATCGCCAACAGCGAGGGGGTCTCCCGCTTCGAGGGCGTCGCCCGCGTGCGTCCCAACCGGGTCGCGACGCGGCACTTCGACTGGACCCATCCGTCCGTGCCGATGGAAGGCAGCGCGGAGACGAGCGACCCCGCGTGGCCCGCGCTCGAGAGCTACGTGCACGACGCGCCGCTGACGTTCCACGGCTACGACCACACCTACGGCGCGCACAACGCGAACGATCAGCTCCGACTCGAGGCCGAGCGCGCGCGGCGGGACGCGCGGCGCAGCGACGGCACCAGCTCCGCGCTCGGCATGCGCGCCGGCCGCCGCTTCACGCTCGTCGGTCACCGACGCGCCGACCAGGACGGGGAGTGGAGCGTGGTCGGCGTCGAGCATCGCTACCTCGACCACGTGCGGGACGCGAGCGCGACCTACCTCAACCGCTTCCAGGTCATCCCCGCCGCCGTGCCGTGGCGCCCGGACCGCACGCGAGACCGGCCGCGGATCGTCGGTGTGCAGACCGCGAGCGTGGTGGGCCCGGCCGGCGAGGAGATCCACTGCGACGTGCACGGGCGGATCAAGGTGCAGTTCCACTGGGACCGCCTCGGCTCGCGCGACGAGCACAGCTCGTGCTGGATCCGCGTCGTGCAGACCATGGGCGGCGCGGGCTGGGGCTTCTCGTTCATCCCTCGCATCGGCATGGAGGTCGTCGTGACCTTCGTCGAGGGTGACCCGGACCGGCCTCTCGTCACGGGCGTCGTCTACAACGGCGAGAACCCGTGCCCGTACGAGTTCCCCGCCGACAAGACGCGGCTCACGCTCAAGACCAACTCCTCGCCGGGCGGCGCCGGCTTCAACGAGCTGCGCTTCGAGGACCGCGCGGGCGAAGAGGAGATCTGGCTCCACGGCCAGAAGGACTGGAACACGCTCATTCTGCACGACCTGACGCGGAAGGTCGGCAACGACGAGGCGCAGGAGGTCGTCGTCGATCGCACCCGCAAGGTCGGCCACGACGAGACGGTCGAGGTCGGCAACAACAAGATGAAGCGCATCGGCGTCGACGAGACCGAGCAGGTGGGCAACAACCGCACGCGCGAGGTGGGCAAGGTGGAGCAGATCACGATCGGCACCGATCGGATCAAGAGCGTCGGCGCGAACGAGACCGTGACCATCGGGCAGAACGCGACCCAGAGCATCGGCCAGAACCTCTCGCAGACGGTCGGCGCGAGCCTGTCTCAGACCGTCGCCCAGAGCGTGAGCGTCGACGTCGGCGCGAGCGCGGCGCGAAACGTCGTCCAGAACGACGCGCTCAAGGTCGGCGGCAACGCGGAGATGGAGGTCGGCGAGAACCTGAGCCAGACGGTGCGCGCCAACCTCACCCAGCGCGTGAAGGCGAACGCGTCGAGCGACGTCGGCGGCAACCGCAGCTCCAAGGTCGGCCTGATGGACACGCTGCAGGTGACCGGCATCCGCAACGTGACCGTGGGCGGCGCCAGCACCGAGCAGGTGGGCCTGATGAAGCGCATCGACGCAGGCCAGAGCATCACCCTCTCCTGCGGCGACTCGTCGATCACGCTCGAGGCGTCCGGCAAGATCTCCATCAAGGGCAAGGCGGTCGAGATCAACGGCGACGACACCGTCGCCCTGACCGCGGGCCTCATCACGCTGAACTGATGACGACGGCAACCCCGTTTCCGGTCATCCCGCCGCCTCAGCTCCAGGTGTTTCGAAACCTGAGCGGCTTCGACGCGTTCGTCTGCGACAAGATGGCGCCAGGGCGAGCGCTCACCGACGTCGTGACCCTCAAGGGCTCGTTCGAGCTGAGACCGGACGTCGTCGAGGAGACGACGCCCAACGAGATCCAACTGGCGGACCGCGTCCACGACGCCGAGCGGGCGGAGCTCTCGAGCCTCGCGGCCGCCGGCGAGGTGATGCTCGAGAAGCCGACCACCGACCTCTATCTGACCGGGCACGCGCGCACGCACGACGGTCGACCGCGGGATCGATGGGTGGCTGGCGTGGCGGCTCGATCGAGCCGGGGACCGGTCGTGTCTCACGCGCTCGTCGCGACCGGCCCGCGGACGTGGACACACCGGCTCGGCCTCGGCTGGAAGCTCGGCGATCCCACGCCGGCCGCGGCGGTCCCGCTTCGGTACGAGCTGGCGTGGGGAGGAGCGTACCCGGCGGGAGAGGACGCTCGATGGGTGACGCACGAGCCCAACCCGTCCGGGCGGGGCTTCGTGAGCGAGGCCGAGCTGGCTCGACACGATCCGCTGCCCGCGCCCCAGTGGGAGCTCCCGGACCACCCCACCGGACGGCCCGGACACCCCCGACCGCTCGCGGGGTTCGGCCCGATCGCGAGGCCGTGGTCCTCGCGCCTGCGGCACGCGGGCACCTACGATCAGGCGTGGCTGACCGAGGCGCACCGCGCGCGTGAGCGGGGAGAGCTGGTCGACTATCCGGGCGACTTCGATCCCCGGTTCTTCCTCTGCGGGCCGGAGGCGCTGCAGGCGGAGGCGCGGTGGGAGGGCGACGAGCGGATCGTGCTCGAGGGGCTCGTCGAGGGCCACGAGCGTCTCTTCACCCAGCTGCCCGGCGTGCGGCTGCTGGCCAGCGTCACCCGAGGAGCGCGGGTCTGGGCCGAGGAGCCGATCCCACTGGACACGGTGCACATCGACCTGGACGCGGGCCTCGTCCACCTCATCTGGCGGCTCGCCCTCCCGCACGCGCGGGGCATCCGCGGGGTCGTGGTCGGAAGGGAAGATGCTTCATGAGCAAGGCACCGCACGTGGCCGACGCGGAGTCGAGCTTCAAGGTCACCAACATCTCGCCGGACTTCTGTCGCGTGGGCGACAAGGTCGTCCCGTTCGACATCTCGCGGACGCTCTCACCCGAGAAGAGCGGCTACTCCAGCACGGTCCTCGCGCGAGGCGAGAAGGTGCTGATGGTCGCGAGCGTGATCTCCGGCGTCGAGGGCGACGCGGGGGAGGGGATCTTCTCTGGCGTGGCCCTCGGGGCGGGCACCGTGATCATGCAAACCGGAGAGGGCACCGTGCTCGTCGAGGGACGCGCGGTCTGCCGCCACGGCGACCTCTGCTGGATGAACGCCAAATGACCGAGATCTTCAGGGCAGTGGTGAATGGCCAGGTCGTCTACGGCGACAGCGCCGCGCTCGGCAACGTCCCCGGGCGCGTCTCGAGCAAAGAGGTGGCCCTGGCCGCGCAGAAGGCCAAGGAGGAAGAGATCGCCGCGGACCGCGAGGCCGCGAAGGCCGAGGTCGAGGCCGAGCTGGAGAAGCTCGACGAGCAGCAGAGCGACGCGCTCTCGAAGCTGCAAGCGGAGCGCGCCCAGCTGGGCGAGCAGCTCTCCGCGGCGCGGCAGGCGTCCTACGAGGCCCAGCGCCGCCTCAACGACGCGATCGGCGAGGCGAACTCGTTCCTGCGCAACGTGGACCTCGGCCAGGATCTGATCGACATCGGCAGCATCTTCGTGCCGGGCGGCGTGGGCGTCCGGATCGCCCTGGTCGGCGTCGGGATCGCCAACGACGCGCTCCGCCCCGGCGGCTTGAACCCGGTGGGGCTCGACGGCGCGAACGCCTTCGCGAGCGGCGTCGACGTCGCCTCGAGCGCGGTCGACGCGAGGACGGCGGCGGAGCTCGCGGCCCGCCGGATCCCCTCGGGAGCCATCCGCGCGCCCTTCGCGGTCGGTGGCCAGCTGGCCGGCGGCGCGGGGAGCTTCGCGTCGGCCGCGCTCTCCGATCCGACGCGGTTCTCCTACGTCTTCGATCGCGCGTCCGTGGAGGCCTTCGCCGAGCAGCTCCGGAACTACGACGTGTCCTTCCTGCAAGACTATGTCGGCCAGCACACCGGTTGGGACAAGTACCAGCTGCAGTCGGCGCTCGACGACGCGAACATCGCCATGCGGGGCGAGGAGATCGCGCAGGAGAAGTACGACGCGAAGAACCAGGAGATCGATGATCTCATCCGGGCGCAGGCGGACTACTCGAGGAGGGTCGCGGTCGAGCTCCGCAGCGCGGCCTTCGTCCGGGTTCAGCGAAAGCACGGCCTGCCGACCGAATGAGGGAGCACCGCGCTGACCGCGCTCACCACCACGAGCGCGACCATGCGCGTCGCGATCTGGAGCACTTCGAGTGAGGCGTACGCCTCGTCGAGACCGATGAGCGGGCGGAAGGAGAGGTCGTCGGCGACGGCTCGGACCGCCTCGATCCCCGCTCGGTCCTCGCGCAGCGCGATGGGGCCTCGCCAGCGGGAGCAGGGGCACGCGGGCGTCAGGCGGTGGCGCGGCGCCTCAGGTGGTCGAGGGCGACGGCGGCGATGATGATCGCGCCGACGAGGATCTCCTGCACGTAGTTCGGCACGCCGCTGAGGGTGCAGCCGTTGGCGAGCACGGCCATGAAGAACGCGCCGAGGAGCGCGCCGGCGATGCTGCCGCGGCCGCCGCTGAGGCTGCCGCCGCCGATCACGACCGCGGCGATGACGTCCAGCTCGAGGCCGATCGCGGTGGTGGGGTCGCCCACGGTGAGCCGGCCGAGCTGGAGCACGCCCGCGAGGCCCGCGAAGGCGCCGGCGAGCACGTAGACGAGGAGCTTCACGCGCTCGACCGGCACGCCGCAGAGGCGCGCGGTGGGCTCGCTCGAGCCGATGGCGAAGGTGTGCACGCCGAAGACGGTGCGGCGCAGGACGAGCGCCATGATCACGGCGAGGATCAGGGTGATCCAGACGCCCTTCGCGAGGAGCAGCCAGCTCGGGTCGGGCGTCTTCGTCATCAGGTCCGCGAGCCAGCCCGCGTCGGCGTTGACGGTCTGCTCGTCGGCCAGGTACTTCGCCGCGCCACGCGCGATGCCCATCGTGCCGAGGGTGACGATGAAGGGCACGATCGACAGGCGCGTGATCAGCAGGCCGTTGATCGCGCCGAGCGCGGCGCCGACCGCGAGGCCGCCGAGCAGCGCGACCAGCTCGGGGTGCCCCTCGCGGAGCAGCACGGCGGTCACGACGGAGGCGAGGGCGATCACCGAGCCGACGCTCAGATCGATGCCGCCGCTCACCATCACCCAGGTCATGCCGATCGCGCCGAGCGCGACGATGACGGTCTGGGTGGCGATGGTCTTGAAGTTGTACGCGCTGAGGAAGCGGTCGGGGACGAGCGCCGCGAAGAGGACCATCACGAGCGCGAGCCCCAGCGCGGGCCCCGCGACGTCGAGCGCGCGTCGGAGCCGGCTCACGCCGCGCCTCGCGTGGCGACCTCGAGCAGCTCCACCTCGGTCCACTCGTTCGCCGGCCGCGCCTCGCCCAGACGGCCGCGGTGCATCACCGCGACGCGGTCGCAGACCCCGAGCAGCTCGGGGATGTAGCTGCTGACCATCAGCACCGACCGGCCCTGCGCGGCGAGCTCACCGATGAGCCGGTAGACCTCCACCTTGCTCCCGACGTCGATGCCGCGCGTCGGCTCGTCGAGCAACAAGACATGCGCATCTTGATGAAGGAGCCGCGCGAGCGCGACCTTCTGCTGGTTGCCGCCGCTCAGCGCGCTCACGGGCTGGCCGTCGTGGTCCATCTTGATGGCGAGCCTGGCCGCCCACTTCGCGGTGACGGCGGAGCGCAGGGTCCGGTCGATCCACCCGAGGCGCGAGACGGGCTTGCTGAGGGTGAGGTTCTCCGCGATGGAGCGGTCGAGCGCGAGCCCCTCCGCCTTGCGATCCTCGCTCACGAGCCCGAAGCCCTGCGCGATGCGAGCGCGGATGGAGCGGCCGCCGTCGATCACCCCGTCCACCGTGACGCTCCCTTCGCGCACCGCGTCGAGCCCCATCAGCGTTCGCAGCAGCTCCGTCCGCCCCGCGCCCACCAGCCCCGCGAGCCCGAGGATCTCGCCCCGCCGCAGGGTCAAGGTCGCCTCCTCGGGGAGCCTTCGTCCGGCCAGGCGCGTGACCTCGAGGAGCGGCTCGCCCGGCGCGTGGGGAACACGCGGGTATGCCTCGTCCACCGCGCGGCCCACCATCTGCTCGACCAGCGTGGTGATCTCGGTCGCGGCGACCTCCCCGCGCGCCACCGTCTCGCCGTCGCGGAGCACGGTGTAGCGGTCGGCGATGCGCTTCACCTCCTCGAGGAAGTGGCTGATGTAGACGATCGAGACGCCGCGCGCGCGGAGCGTGCGGATCACCGCGTCGAGCTTCACGGACTCGGCCGCGCTCAGCGACGACGTGGGCTCGTCGAGCACCACCACCTTCGCCTCTCCCACGAGCGCGCGGCCGATCTCGACCAGCTGACGCGCGCCCGGGCCCAGCTCTCGCACGGGCCGGTCGGGCTCGAGGCCGGGGTGGTCGAGCACCGCGAGCGCCGCCTCGACGCGCGGGTCCTCGCGCACGACCCCGGCCCGGCTCCGCTCCCGGCCGAGCACGAGGTTCTGCGCGACGCTCAGGTCGGGCGCGAGGTTCAGCTCCTGGTAGATCATCGCCACGCCCGCGCGCAGCGCGTCGAGGGGGCGGCGCGGCGCGTAGTTGGCGCCGTCGAGCGTCATGCGGCCGGCGTCGGGCGCGTGCGCGCCGCTGAGGACCTTCATCAGCGTGCTCTTGCCGGCCCCGTTCTCACCGACCAGCGCGTGCACCTCGCCGCGCCGCACCTCGAGGTCCACGCCGCCGAGCGCGACCACGGCGCCGAAGCGCTTCTCGATCCCCTCCATGGAGAGGAGGAGGTCGGTCATTCGCCCTCGAGGATCGAGAGGTCGGGCGAGAGCAGCGCTGCGACCGCGGGCTCCTGCATGTTCTCGCGCGTGACCATCGTCGCGCCGGTGTCGATGCGCGCCTCCACCGTCTCCCCGTCCAGGTGCGCGATCGCCGTGCGCACCGCCAGCTCGCCCATGCGCTCGGGGTTCTGCAAGACCAGCCCGTGCACCTGCCCCGCGCGGAGCGCCGCGACCAGCCCCTCGTTGGCGTCGAAGCCGACCAGCTTCACGTCGCCCGTCCGGTTCCCCTCCTGGAGCGCGCGCAGCATGCCGAAGGTCGTCGACTCGTTCGGGGTGAAGACACCGTCGACCTCGGGGAAGCGGACCAGCAGGTTCTCCGCCGTCTGGTACGCGGTCTCGGTGGTGGCGCCGCCGTACTGGTTGTCGCTCACGATCTCGATGGCCGAGAAGCGCTCGCGCATCGTCTCGAGGAAGCCCGCCTCGCGGCGGCTCGTCGAGTCCGAGCCCTCCTGGTAGCGCATCACCATGACGCGGCCCTCGCCCCCGAGGAGCGTGTTCATGCGCTCGGCCGCGAGCACGCCGCCCTGGTAGTTGTCGGTCGCGACGAAGCTCACGAGCCCGTCCCACTCGATGCCGCTGTCGAAGATCACCACGGGGATGCCCTCGCCGGTCGCCTCCGTCGCCACGGGGACGAGCGCGGTGCTGTCGAGCGGCGCGAGCACGATGGCGTCGACCCCGCGGCTCACCATGTCCTCGACCACCCGCACCTGCGCCGCGCGGTCGTCCTCGCGCTGCGGGCCTTGCCAGAGGATCTCCACGTCGAGCTCGTTCCCGGCGCGGAGCGCTCCCGCGTGCACCGAGCGCCAGAAGACGTGCGTGGTGCCCTTCGGGATCACCGCGACGGTGCGACGGCCGCTCTCCTCTCCACCGCCCGACGCGTCACCGCCCGAGCAGTCACATCCGATCGCGAAGAGCGCCAGCATCGCCGCCAAGAGGACTCGCATGCCGGCGACGACAACCGACGGCGCCGAAAGTGTCAAGCGCGCGCGGTCCGCACAGGCTCAATGCCGCGCAGCGGAGCCGACGTGCGCGTCGAGCAGCACGCGCTGCGACGCCTTCAGGACGTCCTCCACGCGCCACGGCGCGGACCGGCTCGCGACCCCGGCCAGCCAGGGCGCCGCGCTCTCGACGTCGGCGAAGACGGCGTACGGCTCACGGCTCCCGGCCACCAGGAAGAGCGTGCTGAGGAAGGCGCGGAGCGTCGACGAGAAGAGGCCTCGCCCGCCGAGGACGAACGCGCTCCCGAGGCTACCGGTCTCGGTCCCTCTCACGAGCTTGGCCGTCTCCTCGCGCAGCTCGTCGGAGAACGCGGGCATCCAGTGTTGAGAGGTGACGACCATCAGGAGCGCGACGCCGTCCGGGTGGGCGGCGAGCGCCGCATCGTAGGCGAGCCGGAGCGCGCGCAAGTGGTCGGAGGTCGGCCGCTCGCGCTGCACCAGAAAGACGAGGTTTCGCTCGATGGCGATCAGGGCGCCGCCGTCTTCGAACACCGTGCGTGGCACCACGACGACAACGGTGGGTCAGGCCGCGAGTTGAGCCACCCGCGCTTCACGAATCCCTGAGCGCGGGCGGATCGGGCTGACGACGCGTGAGGCCCTCGTCGTTCTGGCGCGCCAGGACACCGCCGACGAGCAGGATCGCGGCGACGAGCGCGGCAACCAGGAGGGCTGGCATGCGCAGAACGCGCGGGCGGTCCTCAGACCGAGGGCATGGGCCGCGGCGACGGGGCGCGGGGGCTGCTCGCAGGACGGGCGCCTCGCGCAGACAGGCCGCGAGCTCGCCCGCGCGATCGACCCGGTTCTCCCGCGACTTGGCCAACGCGCGCATGATCGTGCGGCGCGCCTCGCCCGAGAGCGCGCGCGAGACCGGGTGCGCGTCGATGGGCGTCGGATCGTCGAAGAGGTGCCGGTCCGCCCAGCCCGCCACGCCGCGGGCCGGCCGATACGGGGACTCGCCCGTGAGCATCTCGTAGGTCATCAGCCCCAGCGCGTACACGTCGGCGCGCGCGTCCACGCTCACCCCGCAGAGCTGCTCGGGGCTCATGTACCGCGGCGTCCCGAGGATCTCGCCGCGCAGGGAGATGTCGACCCGCGCGCCGAGCGCGCCCTCTTTGGCCAGCCCGAAGTCGACGACCTTCACGTCCGGCAGCGCGCGCCCCTCCCGCGGGGAGACGAGCACGTTCTCGGGCTTGAGGTCACGGTGCACGATGCCGCGCGCGTGCGCGTGGTCGAGCGCCGCGGCCACCTCGGTGACGACGTGTCGGACGAGCGGGAGCGGCATCGGCCCACGCCTCATGCGCGCGGCGAGCGACTCCCCGTGCACGTACTCCATCACCATGGCGAGC
>SHBB01000146.1 GCA_004213565.1 Sandaracinaceae bacterium | reverse complement strand
GATGATGGAGCGGCTCGGGGACGCGCCGACCTGGCTCAGCACGTCGGGGCTCGGCGTGCCCTGGGTGCATGTCCGGCTGGACGCGCGCCCGAAGTACTACACGCACGCGCCCTATCGGACGGGCCCTGCGCGCGCTTGATCAGGAGGGCGCGCAGCCGGTCACCGTGACGTCGTCGATGAACGCCGCGTCCAGGCCCGTGTTGACGCTGCCGTCCTTGGCGTAGCGCCAGCGCAGGGTGTGGGCGCCCGCGGTGAGCGGGAAGCTGACGGTCGTGGGCCCCATGGTGCCGGCCCACGATCCTCGCTCCGCCGCGTCGATGTAGAAGAAGAGGTCGTCGCAGCAGCTCTCGCTGCTCACGCGGTACGTGAACGAGACCATCGCGCCCGCGCCGCAGGTCACGTCGACCTCGAGGTCGGTCGACTGGGAGTGGGTGATGCGCCCGCTGCGCGCGCTCGCCGTGCCGGTGAGCGGGGTGCTCGTCTCGATCGTCCACGGCGACGCGCTCGTGTTGCGCCAGGCGGGATCGAAGACGCCGCCCTCGAAGTCGTCGATGAAGTCTCCGTCTCCCACGCAGCGGCCCGCGTCGCAGACATCGCTCCCGCAGTCCGCGGCGATGCCGCACATCTGACGGTCGCGGCAGCCGCGGCAGACGGGCCCGCCGCAGTCGCGGTCGGTCTCGTCGCCGTTGAGGAATCCGTCCTCGCACGTCGGGTCCGCGCAGACCGCGTCGATGCACACCATGCTCTGGCAGTCCGGGCCGCGCGTGCAGTCGGCGCCCGCGATGCAGCCAGGGCAGCCGCCGCCGCAGTCGACGTCCGTCTCGTTGCCGTTGGCGCGGCCGTCCTCACACGACGCCTCCGCGCACGTCCCTCCGCGGCAGACGTCGCTCTCGCAGTCGTCGTTCCGCTGGCAGCCGCGCCCCTCCGAGCAGGCCGCGCAGACGGTGCCGCCGCAGTCGATGTCGGTCTCGCCCTGGTTGCGCGAGCCGTCGTCGCACGTGGGCTCACCGCACACGCCGCCCGTGCACGCGCCCGAGAGGCAGTCCGTGTCCTCGGCGCAGTCGTCGCCGTCCATGCAGCCCGGGCACGAGCCGCCGCAGTCGCGATCGGTCTCGTCGCCGTTGATCCGCCCGTCGAAGCAGTCGCCCGGAGGTGGCCCGCTGTCCGGGATCACCCGCGCCCCGTCCGGGTTCACCCCGGTGTCACGGGTGGGGATCCGACCGCCGCCGGAGTCGCACGCGGAGAGGGACAGAGCGGCGAGGAGTGAGCAACCGAAAGCGAGGCGATGCATGCCTCAGGCTAGACGAGAGGCCGCGTCGCCGTCGAGGCCGATGAAAGGGCGTCAGCGCTCTCGCCTGAAGAGCAGCGCCCCGCCGAAGAGGATCAGCGAGAGCGGCAGCCCGACCCCCCGCGCGCGGGCGCCGCTCGCGCCGCAGCAGCCGCTCCCGCCCGTCGTCTGCGGCGGCGCGTCACCCGGCGCGCTCGGCCGCCGCTCCTCTTCGGTGGCCGCCTGGGCCTGGCGCGGAGGCGGACTCGTCCAGACGCATTGACTGTGCTGGCAGCGCGCGTCGCCGTCGCAGCGGGGCGCCTCCGGGCGGCACGGGCCGCGATCTTCGGGCACGGGCGCGCACGGATCGGGCGGCTCCTTGCGCCCGCCGCCCGTGCAGTACTCGGACGTGTTGGGCACGTAGGCCACGCAGCGGAGCTCCGGACAGCGCGCGTCATCGGGGCAGTCGGCGTCGGTCTGACAGAAGGGCAGCTCGCAGTGCGTCCCCGAGTGATCGTGCTGGATCGACTCGCCCTCCCGGCACTCGATGTGCTCTGGGGGCGGCAGCGCGTCGGCGGAGGCGAGGCTCGCCGACAGCCACACGAGGGACGCGATGCACACGCGGGTCATGCGCGGACGGTACCAGTATGCTCGGCGCCGTGGAGCACGATGAGCGAGGGGTCAGCTACGAGAAGGTCGACGCGGCGTACTTCGCCGAGCGCGGATTGAAGCGCTACGCGCGCGTCTGGTCGCTCTGGGCGCTCGGCGTCGGCGCGGTGATCAGCGGCGACTTCTTCGGGTGGAACTTCGGCCTCGCCTCCGGCGGCTTCGGCGGGATGCTCGTGGCCACCGGGATCATCACCGTGATGTACGCGGGGCTCTGCTTCTCGATCGCGGAGATGTCCCCCGCGCTGCCCCACACCGGCGGCGCCTACTCCTTCGCGCGCACCGCGATGGGCCCCTGGGGCGCGTTCGTCACCGGGCTCGCCGAGAACATGGAGTACATCCTGACGCCGGCCGTCATCGTCGTGGCCATCGGCAGCTACCTCGGCGCCATCTTCGGCACGCCGGACCACCTCGACCCGCTGTGGTGGCTCCTGGCGTACGGGGTCTTCGTCGGGCTCAACGTCTTCGGCGTCGAGGCGAGCTTCCGCTTCACGGTGGTGATCACCTTCGTGGCGCTCGGCATCCTCGTGCTCTTCTACGTCACGGCCATCCCGCACTTCGACCTGTCGCGCGCGCTCGACATCCCGGCCGCCGAGGGCGGCGACGCGTGGTTCCCACAGGGCTGGGGCGGCGTGCTCGGCGCGCTCCCCTTCGCGATCTGGTTCTACCTCGCGATCGAGGAGCTCCCGCTCGCGGCCGAGGAGGCGCACGACCCGGTGAGGGACATGCCGAAGGGCATCCTGCTCGGGCTGCTCACGCTCGTGATCGCGGCGTTCCTGACCCTGGTGATGAACACCGCGATCGCGCCCGGGGCCAACGCCATCGCCGCGAGCGAGGAGCCGCTCCTGGTCGGCCTCCAGACCACGCTCGGCGAGGGCGTGGCCTCGTGGCTGGCGCTCTTCGCGGTGGCGGGGCTCGTCGCGAGCTTCCACACGATCGTCTTCGCCTACGGCCGGCAGATCTACTCGCTCTCGCGCGCGGGCTACTTCCCCCGCTGGCTCAGCAAGACCCACCCCGTCCGCAAGACCCCGCACGTCGCGCTGATCGCGGGCGCCACCCTCGGGTTCGCGGTCGCGCTGGTCCTGCACTTCGTCGGCACCGACCACCCGGTCGGCGCGGTGCTGCTCAACATGGCCGTCTTCGGCGCGGTGATCTCCTACGTGCTGCAGATGCTCTCGTTCATCGTGCTGCGGTTTCGCTTCCCCAAGCTGCCGCGGCCCTATCGCAGCCCGCTCGGGGTGCCGGGCGCGGTCGTCGCGCTGGTGATCGCGACGATCACGCTGGTGACGCTGTTCATCGTCGACCCGGTCTACCGGCTCGTCGTGATCGGCGCCGCCATCTGGTACGCGCTCGGGCTCGTGTACTTCGCGGTGCACGCCCGCAAGCAGCTCGTCTACTCGCCCGAGGAGGACTTCGCCGAGCACGCCGCGCAGATCGAGGCGTCGCAGGCCGAAGACGGCGCGTGAGCGGTCAGCGCGCGCGGACGCAGAGCGCGTGCACGTCGGGGCGGGCCTTCTCCTCGAAGGCGATGCTGCCGTGCGTCAGGTCGACGACGAACGCCGCCTCGTCCCCCGCCTCGCTGGCCGTCCACGTCCAGTCGGTGACGTCCTCGGCGCCCAGGGTCGCCGCGCAGTCGACGCTGTCGGCGCACGGAACGCAGCGGGCCTCGGCCTCGCCCTCCGTGCACGCGCCGATGAGGTCGCCCAGCTCGCGCAGCGTCGGCATGCGGTAGTCCGGGTGGAGCTCCGCGCACGCGCTCGCGCCGTCCACGAAGCTCAGCTCGGACGCCACGCCCATGCAGTCCGCGCCGTCCCAGTCCATGCCCACCGGGCAGCGACGCCAGACGAGACCGGTGCCCTCGTGGAGCGCCTCGTCCTGCGCGAGCCCGGGCTCGCCGTCGGGCGTCGGGGGGAGCGCCTCGCCTGCGCAAGCCAGGAAGGTGAGGGAGAGCAGGGCGACGGTGAGGTGTTTCATGGCGCGTCCTTTCGCGACGAGCCTACGGCAGGGTGTCCCACATCTCCCTCCATCGCGTGCGGTATCCCACGAAGAACCACCTCAGAGGAAAGCTCTCCTCTCGACTGATCTCCGCGTTTGCAAGGAGGCTTTCGGTGCCCAGCTCGGGCGTGGATCTCGACAGAGAATCCTGGAAGTCTGCCGGGAGCGACATGCAGACGTCTCGACTCACCGCGTCTCCTCTCTCGCTGCTGAAGCAGGCGGCGGGCAGCCCGGCCCAGCTGGCGGGCAAGGCGCGTGGGCTCGCGAGGGCGCTGCGGGCCTACGCCGACGGCCCCGCGCTCGACGCCCGGCTGCGGCGGCTGGAGGCGCTGGGCTACCTGGAGAAGACCCCGTCGCGGCTGCAGCTCGTGGTCGGCTCGATCGACATGCTCCGCTTCTGGATCACCCCCGCCGCGGCCGAGTACTACGAGGAGAGGGGCATCTCCTTCGGCTTTCATCAGGTCCTGCGCGTGCTCGATGATCCCGCGTCCATGGTCGACCCGACCGGGTTTCTCAGCACGCAGGACGCGATCATCGGTCACCTGATGCAGGTGGTGCACGCCAACCCCGCCTACGATCTGCAGCTGCTCGAGAGCCACGAGGGAGGGCTCGAGGCGCTGGAGGCGCAGGTGATCCAGATGCTCGACGGAACGCACCCGCGCCGCGCGAGCATCGGCGCGGTGGTGGAGGAGCCCGACTACCACGGGCGCCTGCTGGCCTACGTGCGCGCTTACCGAGAGACCCGCGACGCCGACGCGCCGCTCCGCGACAACATCGCGAAGGATCCGAAGTGGCAACGCATCGAGCGCTGCTTCGGCACGCTCCCGAACGCGATGGCGTACTTCGCGAAGCTCCCCGACCGCCCGATGGCGGCGGCCTGGCACCTGCTCACCGTGCGGGACTTCCCGGGCTGAACGGCCGCGCTACTCCGCGGGCGGCTCGGACTCGGGGAGGAAGCTCTCGCCCGCGGGGGCGGCGCCGACCACGAGGGCGCGGACCTGGAGGTTGCGGGAGATGCGACCGCGCGAGAACGCGGGGAGGCTGGCGTAGAGCAGGGTGACCCGCGTGTCGACCGTGAGCGGGGCCGGGAATCGCAGGTCGACCGACTCGAAGAGCTGCAGCTCGTGACGCTCGAAGGCGACGCCGTCGAAGCTGCCCGCCACGTAGATGCGGTGGGTCCCGTCCTCGCGGATCGACTCGAAGTAGACGCGCACGATGCTGCGCCCCGCCGACGTCGTCACGGTGATGGCGCCGGGGTTTCGCGCCTCGACCTCGGGCGAGTCGCCCAGATCCTCACCCTCGAGGCTGATCGCGCCGACCGGGCTGAACGCCACTCCGTCGCTGGAGCGGGCCAGGCGGATCTCGCCGCCCGCGTCGTAGTACATGAGCCAGTCGCCCTCGGGCCCGCGCACCACGCTCGGGCGGCGCGGGGAGCCGCTCGCGGCGTCGTCGGGGCCGAGCACCGGGCCCGCGACGCGGGTGAAAGCTCCGTCGAGCGCCGACGCCTCCGCGACGCCGATGCCGCCCTCGCCCGCGTAGTACATGCGGAAGGTCCCGCCGTCCTCGACCACCCAGGGGTCGAAGATCTCCTCGCCCTCCCACGGCTCGCTCGCGGTCAGCACCTCGTCCGCGGGATCGAAGGCGGCGAAGCCCTCCTCGCGCCGGACCCCGCGCTGGATGCGGCGCGGCTGGAACGCCTCCCAGTAGATCTCGTTGCGCGGGAAGTCCTCGGGGGGCATCGGCGGCTCGTCGAGGGGCGGCGCCGCGGTGAAGAACACGAAGTCTCCTTGCACCATCGCGTTCTCGAACGCGGGCTCGAAGAGGAACATCGCGGCGCCCGGGGAGCCGCTGATGCCCGTCTCCTCGTTGTCCAGCAGCCGGAACGCGCCCGTGCCGCCGTGCGGCAATCCGTCGGGCATGCCGCCCGGATCACCGATGGTGCTGCACGCGGGCGCGATGAGCCCGAGCGCGAGGAGGCTGATGACACAGAGGAGCGCGCGCTTCATTCGAACCTCGCTTCGATCGTCGCGCCGCCGGCGATCATGTGGCCCCCGGCGGTGTAGTCACCGATGGGGTCGATCGGCGAGTCCTTGGTCATGGTGCGCGACGGGAGCCACGCGTACTGGAAGTGCACGTCCAGCGCGAGCGAGCCGGGCAGGACGGGCCGGAGCTGGAGCAATTCGAGCCCCGCGCCCACGCTCCAGGCGTGTCGGTCGGTGTCGATCAGGTTGAACGCGCCGGACTGGTTGGGGGCCGGGCTGTTCTCGTAGAAGTAGCCGGCGCGCACCTGGAACACGAGGTCGGTGTTGGTCACCGCCGTGTACTCCACGCCGATGCGCGGCACGATGCGGTCCGAGAAGTTGGCGTCCGCGGGGATGCCCTGCGTCAGCGAGTCGGGGACCATGATCGTGTCCCGCAGCTCGGGCGGCACCTCGATGCGCAGGTCGATCGCGCTCGAGCCGATGGGGCTCTGGTAGAGCGACCAGAAGAGGTAGGTCGCCTCGAGCGAGATGTGCAGCCCCGGGATCGGGTCGACGCTCGCGCCGAAGCTGATCTGGTGTGGCACGTAGGCGTTGACCGACTGCGACAGGAGCGAGAGGTAGCCGGGGATCACGACCTCGCCGACGACGATGCGCGTCGCGTCCCGCGCCGAGATGCTCGGCCGGCCGTTCGGGTCCAGCGTGCCGACCTCCGCCACGAGCGTGTTGTCGAGCGCGTACTCGCCTCGGTAGACGAGCCCGAAGTTCAGCCAGTCGGTGGGCTGCACCTGCACGCCGACCTGCGGGTAGCGGATGGTGATCAGCTCGGCCGTGAGCTGGTGCTCGAGCCGCGAGTTGATGCTCGGAGAGGCGAAGTCGATGTCCCCGCGGATGAGCAGGTTGTTCTTCGAGTAGCTGAGGAACGCGATGCCGCCGCCGATCCGCAGCCACTCCACGGGCTGGATCGACAGGTGCGTCGAGAGGTAGGTGCGCTGGCCGCGGTTGTCGTAGAGCTCCCAGCGCGGGCGCTCTCGCGGCAGGGTGCGCGTGCGTGAGACCCGCTGGTCGTTGAGGTGCACGCCGAGCCCGAACGCGAACCGGAAGTCGTCGATGCGACCCGGCACGTTCACGCCGAGCACGATCCCGTGCACGGGGTCGACGTTGGAGTCGAGGCCGTCGACCTCGAACATGTGGTGGGCGCCGAACCAGCCCACGCCCACCCGCAGCTCGCCGCTCCGGACGAGGCCGGCCGGGTTGTAGTAGTTGGCGCTGAAGTCCTCGACGTCCGCGGTGACCGCGCCGCCGAGCGCGATCGAGCGCGACCCCATGCCGTAGGTGTCCATCGGCTGCGCTGCGGCGGGGGCGGCGAAGAGCGCGCCGAGCAGGATGAGGAAGAGCGTACGCATCAGAACTCCGCTCCCAGGGTCCAGCCGCCCACGAGCCCGTATCCCCCGGTCTGCATCGGTGGCGCGCCGTCGGTGCGTCCGATCTCGTGCGTGCGGTCCATGAGGATGTGCGCTTGACCGTAGGCGTCGAGCACGAGCTTCTCGCCGCGCTCACCGAGGTGGATCGTCCAGCCCAGACCCGCCGACAGGATGTGGCGATCGTTGTCCAGGACCCGGAAAGGCACCATCTGGTCGATCTCCCCGCCCGACGCCGTGCGGCGGTTGGCCATGCGGGCGGGCGGCGCGGGAGAGAGCTGCAGCGCGTACCCGCCGCGGAACGAGAAGGTGAAGGGGCCGTCGCGGTGGGTGCCCTCGACCGCGACGCGCGGGCTGACCACCACCGAGAACTCGGGCGCGGGCGCGTTGAGCCCCATCGCGGTCGTCGGGATCTGCGCGCCGGGGTACTCGGTCCAGATCTGCGTGGTGACGTTGGCCACCAGCATCAAGTTCGGGATGGGCTTGTAGTGACCCTCGGCGATGATCGTCGGCGGGTCGTACTGCACCACGCCGCCCACGCGCAGCACGGGGAGCACGACCGGCAGATCCGCGGTCGCGATCTGGAGATCCGTCACCGCGCGCAGCTCGTGCCGGTAGGTCAGCCCCACGCCCCACTCCGGCTGCACGTACCGGGCGCCCACGATGGGGGCGAAGGTCGTCAGCAGCTGGGTCTCGACGACCGAGCTGAAGGCGTTCGTCTCGTCGAGCCGCACGTCGAGCACACCGAAGACGTTGGCGAGCGCGCTGAACCCGAAGCCGAGCGAGAGGCCGTCGACGAGGCCGTGGAGATCGAGACCGAGGCCGACCTGGATGGCGAGCACCTGGGCGCGGTCGAGGACCGTCCACTGCGGCACCTCGGGGAAGGTCACGTTGCCGCGGAGCAGGACCTCGGCCGGCGTGTAGAAGCCGCCGCCGAACACCAGGCGGTCCTCGAGGATGTCGCCGAAGGGGAGCGGCAGGTGAAAGCCGATGACGATGCCGCGGCCGGGCGTGATCGGTGAGCGCTGCCCGTCCAGGGTGAGCTGGAAGTTCCCCCCCTGGATGCCGAGGTGGAGCCCCCGGGTACGAACGGGCGCGAGGCCCGCCGGGTTGCTGAAGACCGCCTCGTAGCCCTCGGCGTACGACGCGCCGGTCATCGCCATGCCGGGCGTTCGGCCGCCGAAGCCGAAGAGATCCTGAGGGGAGGCGTGCGCCGTGCTCGCCGAGGCCAGCACGAGCAGCGCGAGGAGAGACCCGCGTTTCACGCGGGTGACATTACACGAAGAGGACGCCCGAAAGGCGATGTTGCGCGTCCGCGCGCCGACTCGTGTTCAGCGCAGGAAGCCGCGGGGATCCTCGGGGCGCAGATCGACGTGGAGGTGGTCGTGGTGTCCGGGGCTGTAGCGCGGCGTGATCACGGTCGAAAAGCGTCGGCTGTCCCACAGCGCGCAGGCGATTCGATGGATCGGATCGGCGGCCTCGGGCAGCGGACAGGTCGCGGCGTCGCGTCTGTCGGAGAAGTCGCGCTCCACCGTCCAGCGGAAGCCCTCTCCCCGGGAGCCCTCTCCCTGAAAACCGTAGAGGTCGAGCGCGAGCCCCATGGTGTGGAAGCTGGTCCGCGGGGCGCGACGCCAGCTCGAGAGCACCTCGACCTCGCGCACGCCCTCGCCCCGCAGCACCCGGGAGAGGGCCGGCATGCGGGTCGCCAGCTCGCACGAGACGATGAACGGGCGGCTCGTCCGCCGCTTCCGATAGCGCACGCCGGCGATCGGTCCTGTGATCTCGACGGGGTGGATCACCGGTCCGTGGGCCGCAGGCACGCGGCGAAAGTCGATGCCCTGCGCGTCGAGCGCGGCGAGGCACTCGTCGGCGTCCGAGATCGACCACGGTTCGACGGGCCGCCAGAGCCCGGCCGAGGAGCGCTCGCGGAGGGCGGGGAAGTCGCGGACGAGCCGCGCGATCCGCGCCCCCTCCTCGGTCCGCTCGGCGCGCGCCGTCCCGACGAGCGCGGCGCCCGCCGAGAGGGCCGCGAGGAGCGCCCCAGCGATCGGTGCCCACCGCATCTCGCCACAGGACGCGGCTCGGTGGGCGGCGCATTCCGGACGGAACGAGAACGACCGCCGCGGGCCAGAGCCCGGGCGGTCGTCATCGAGCCTGGGGGGCGGCTCAGCCCTGGCGGCAGTTGACCGTGATGCGGTGGTCGCCGCGGTGCAGCCAATCCCAGACGCGGATCACGTAGGTGCCGGGCTGGAGCTGACGGGTGATCGACGCGTCGTTGCGGCCGGGGCCGCTGTCGTCGTCCTCCTCGAGGAGCTGACCGTTCTGGATCAGCGCCATCTTCGGGTCCTTGTTGTTGTCGGCCGACGCGGTGCAGGTGTACTGCCCGGCCGCCGCGACGTTGAGGGTGAGCGCGCGGGAGGCGTCACGATCGTTGCGCGGGCGCTCCATGATCGGGAAGTCCGGGATGGTCACGACCGAGGGGGTGCCGAGCGTGATCGCGCCGACCGGGGTCAGCGCCTGGAGGCGCTGCGCCGCGACCTGCGCCGTGAACGGGCGCGCGCGGATGTCCGTCACGCGCACCGAGTAGGTCCCCGGCTCGAGGAAGCGGATCATGCGCGCGTTGAGCCCGTCGCCGCCGTCGTCGTCCTGATCCACCAGGGTCTCGCCCTGGTAGACGTAGAGCTTCGGATCCGCGCCCATGCCCGCGGTCACATCGATCTGGTACTCGCCGTTCTCCGCGACCACGAAGTTCATGCTCGGCGGGATCGGCACCTGCAGCGAGGCGGGCGGCTGCCCGAGCTGGAGGTTGCCGGGCGCGGCGCCTGCCGCGGTGGGCTGCGCGGCCGCGACGCCCTGCGCCTCGGTCGTGCTCTCGTCGGAATCGTCGTCGTCCCCTCCGCACGCGATGATCGCGCCGAGCAGCGCGAACGCCGACAGCATGCGGGTGGCCTTGATCAGCTTCGTCTTCATTCCATCTCCTCGGTTGTCTCGACGGGGCTCGACCACCGAAGCGGCGCTTCCCCCAAGCCGAACGCGACGGAGGCTACCAGCTCGCGCCGGGTCTCCGTCATCAATCACGGCGTCGGCCGTGTGTCCCCAGCACACAGCAGCAGGGGTGCCAGCCGACGCTACCGCCAACTACGGGGGGCGAGGTGAAGAGATCCCTCACGGTCTCACCCTGCTGTGCCGAATGTCACGCCCCCATCCGCGGACTGTCACGCTCCCACATCTTTCGCGTCTTCCTGAATCTCCCGGCGGTTTGCGGCATACTCCGCGCGTGCGGTGGACCTGGCGGATTCTGGCAGGGCTGGCGAGCCTCGCGCTGGCGGCGAGCGCTTCGGCGCAGGACGTCCAGGCGGCGGCGGCGGCGTTCGCGCAGGGGCAACGCGCCCAGCTGCGGGGTGACCACGCCCGGGCGGCCGAGCTGTTCGAGCTCGCCGATCAGTCCGCTCCGAGCCCGGAGGCGCTCCGCAGCGCGATCCGCAACCACGCCCAGGCGACGCAGCTGGCCCGCGCCGCGACGCTGTCGGCCCGCGCGCTCGAGCGCTACCCGGACGACGACGCGACCCGCGCGCTCGCGGAGGAGACGCTGGCCGCGGCGGAGTCCTCGGTGGGTCGGCTCTCCGTGCGCTGCGCGCCGGCCTGCAACCTCACCCTCGACGGCCGCGCGGCGGTCGTGGAGCCGCGGGACGAGATCGTGCTCTATCTGGATCCCGGCCCGCGCGAGCTCCGCGCGACGTGGACCGACCGCGAGGCCCCGACCCAGCGCGTGACGCTCGCCGCGGGGGAGTCGGCCCGCGTGTCCTTCGAGGGCGTCGTGCCCGAGCCGGAGCCCGAGCCCGCGGTCGAGCCCGAGCTCGAGCCCGAGCCCGAGGTGGAGGTGGAGCCCGAGGCCCCGGCTCCCGTCCCCGCCCCGGCCGCGGACGGCGGCGGCGTCACGCCCGTCCTCTTCTTCGTGGGCGCAGGGCTGACCGCGCTCGCCGGCGGCCTCTCGATCTGGTCCGGGCTCGACACGCTGTCGGCCCGCGACGCGTACGTCGAGAACCCCACCCGGGCAGGCTACGAGAACGGCACCGCGCTCGAGACGCGCACCAACGTGCTCTTCTTCTCCACCCTGGGGCTGGCCGCCGTCACCGCGGTCCTCGCCATCTTCACCGACTGGGACGACGACAGCGCCGATGTCTCCCTGACGGTGGGCCCGGGCGGCGCCTTCGCGAGCCTGCGTCTGGAGCTCGACCCATGACCGCGCTCGAGGACGAAGCGGCGCCCGTGGACGAAGCCTCCTCCGGCGAGGAGCCCATCGTGGAAGAGGCCGTCGAACACCCGCGCCGCATGCTCGACCGCTACGAGATCGTGGCCGAGATCGCGCGCGGCGGCATGGGGACCGTGCTCCTCGCGCGGCTCGCCGGGGCCGGCGGCTTCGAGCGCCTGATGGCCATCAAGCTCATGCACGAGCACCTCGCGGAGGACCAGGCCTTCGTGACGATGCTGCTCGACGAAGCGCGCACCGCCGCGAACATCCATCACCCGAACGCGGTGGGCATCGTCGACGTGGCCGAGAGCCCGCTCGGCTACTACCTGGTGATGAGCTACGTCGAGGGCTTCACCCTCGCCGACCTCGTGGGTCACCCCGAGCTGAGCGATCGCGACCGCATCCGTTATGGCCTCCGATGCCTCGTCGACGCGTGCCACGGCCTCCACGCCGCCCACACCACGAAGAACGCGCGCGGAGAGGCGCTCGAGATCGTGCACCGCGACGTCTCGCCGCAGAACGTGCTCGTCGGCCTCGACGGCGTCGGGCGCATCGTCGACTTCGGCATCGCGCTCGCGGCCTCGCGCATCGCCGCCTCGCGCCCCGGCGTGCTCAAGGGCAAGCCTTCTTACATGGCGCCGGAGCAGGCGCAGAGCGAGTCCTGTGACGCCCGCGCCGACGTGTTCACGCTCGGCATCATCCTCTGGGAGATCCTCTGCGGGCGGCGCCTCTTCCAGGCGGAGATGGACGTCGCGACCTTGCTCCAGGTGATGACGGCGGAGATCCCGCCTCCCTCGAGCGAGCAGCCCCTGTGCACGGAGGCGATGGAGGCGGTGGCGATGAAGGCGCTCGAGCGCGACCTCTCGGCCCGCTACGGAGACGCGCGCTCGCTCGCGGCGGAGCTCGAGGCGGCGGCGAGCGCGGCGGGGCTCATCGCGACCACCCACGAGGTGGCCGACGCGCTCTCGGAGCTCTTCGAGGAGCGGATCGCGGCCAAGCGCGAGGCCATCCGCCACCACCTGTCGAGCTCCATCGGTGAGCCGAAGCCGCTCGAGCCGGGGCAGCTGCACCTCGTCCCGAAGCTCCACGATCTGTCACCGTCGCCGCGCTCCGGGGTCACGCGAGAGACCCAGAGCGGCGTGCGCGACGTCGACCCGCACGCGCGCACGGGCGTGAGCGCGCCGCCGCCCGCGGCGGAGACCCGGCCCGGGAGACCGTCACGCCTCGAGGAAGCCGCCGAAAAGCCCGCGCTCGCGGCGCCTTCTCCGGCGAAGTCGTCCCCGCCCCGCTGGCTCTGGATCGCGGTGGGTGTCGCGCTGCTCGCGATGATCGGTGGGTGGCTCGCGCTCCGGCCCTGGGCTCCCACCGAGGAGAACGCACCTCGCGCGGTCGGAGACACGCCGGAGCCGAGCCCGGTCGTCCCCGAAGAGCCCGAGGCGGAGCCGGAGGGCGAGCCGTCCGAGGTCGCCGACCTCGAGGCGGAGGCCCAAGAGCAAGACGAGGAAGAAGAGGCAGCGCCCACCGACCCCGCACCGGAAGCGGAGCCGGAGCGCCCGCTCGAGGCGGAGCCGGAGCGCCGCCCCACGCCTCGCGTCCGCCGGCCCCGTCCTCCGAGCGAGCCCGCCCCGTCGGCGCCGTCCGGCCCGACGCTCGAGACCAACCCCTACATGACCCGCTGATGCGTATCGCCAACTCCCTCTGCCTCGCCGCGCTCTTCGCGAGCGGCTGCTTCGTCTTCGACGAGGGCCTCTACCAGTCCGTGCCCCACGTGGACGGCGAGCTGGCCGAGGTCTGCGGCGCCACGGCCCCTCTGCTCTTCTTCCCCGAGGGCGCGCAGAGCCACGGCTTCGACGTCGACACCCGGGGCAGCGTCGACAACTCGCGCGAGGTCAGCGGCTGCACGGGTCGCACGCAGCGGGGGCCCGACCTCTTCCTCTCCATCGACGCCCGGCGTGGCGAGCACTGGCACTTCCACGTGGACGTCGACCCGTTCGAGGGCCGCCAGACCGCCAACCCCGCGATCTACGTGCTGGACGACTGCGACGAGCGCGCCTGCTCGGACGGAGACGGCCTCGACCGCTGCGAGGCGGGCTCGGATGAGCACTTCACGTTCATCCCGCCGGCCGACGACACCTACGTCGTGGGCTTCGACTCTCCGGAGGACACCGGCTTCGAGGGGCGCGTGCTCGCCTTCCGCACGGTCTGTGGTGACGGCAGCCAGGACCACAGCGAGAACTGCGACGACGGCAACACCGACGACGGCGACGGCTGCAGCGCGTCCTGCTTCAGCGAGCTCACCGGCGCCGCGCCGGCCGAGGTCGAGGTCAACGACGATGTCTACAGCGCGAACCTCGTCGTCATGGGACTCGGTGACGCGGTGAGCGTGCGCGGCGGGCTCGACGCCATCTGCGAGGTCGACGTGTTCGCGGTCGACGTCCCCGCGGGGGCCTCGCTCTTCGCCTCGCTGGGCGATGGCGCGGGCGCCTGCCCGGCCGGCCTCGAGGACGCGACCCTCGAGCTCATCGAGGTGGGGAGCGCGGGTCCGACGCCGCGCGTGTCGGCGGGGGGCGCGGGCGGGACGTGCGCGTCGATCGACGAGAGCGACGCGCTGGCCCGAGACCTCGAGGCGGGGACGTACTTCCTGCGCGTGACCCTGCTCCGCGAGCGGCCGGACGCGCTGACCTACCGGCTGAACCTGTCGCTGAGCGCCGGGACCTGAGTCACGGGCACTCGAGGCGCTCCTCGAGGTTCGTGTAGCCGTCGCCGTCTCGGTCCTCGATCGCGTCGCCGGGATCGCTCGGGTCGAGGCCGCGGGCCATCTCCCAGGCGTCGGGCATACCGTCTCGGTCGGCGTCGGCGGGCGCCGTCCCCGCGGCGAGCTCGGGCCAGCCGCCGACCTCCGACGGATCGTCGATCAGGCCCCCGGTGCCATTGCGGATGTCTTCCACCACGCGCGCGTCGACCGCGTCACGCTGGGGGAGGCTGGCGCCGACGGTGGGCAGCAGCCGATCGACCAGCTCGGCCGCCGGGATGGGAGCGGCCGGCGCGTCGCTCATCTCGAACGGCGTCGCCGCGCGGACGGTCTCGGGGAGGGGCGAGCCGTTGTAGTCGCCGCCGTGGATCCCGCCCCAGCCCATGACCGCCCAGTCGTCGCTCGGGTCGGCGCGCGGCGTGAGGTTGTCCCGGACGAAGATGGACTCCGGGACGAGCGGTCCGTCGTCGGCGCCGTAGACGATCACCTGGTAGCGCGACGGGCGGTGCATGGGACCGGCGAGATAGACGTTGCCGATGAAGTTGACGCGCGTGCCCTCGCGGAGCGCCATGCTCGCGCCGACCTGGTAGCCGTTGTAGCCGATGTTGTTGATCAGCTCGTACGGCGCCCCGCACCCCATCAGCGGGTTCCGGTCGTCGTTCGACGCGAAGACGTTGCGCACCAAGCTGATGCGCGCGTTGTCCGGTCCCGCGATGAAGCCCTTGGAGTGCGGCGCGCCGTAGGTGTGGGTGGACATGAAGAGGGCCTCGGAGATGAGGTTGTCCTGCACGGTGATGTCGCTCGCGTCGTACCAGAGGTTGATGTTCTCATCGACGGCCCAGCTGAAGCTGTTGTTGGCGAGCACGATGTTCTGCCCGCCCGAGACGGTGATGGCGTCGACCGAGTTCGACAGCTCCGTCGACGGGCCGGGGCGCACGCGCAGGTAGCGGATCACCACCTCGTCGGCGCTGGACAGGATGGCCGGGCTGGTCACGTGCTCGGCGGTGCGGAGCGCGACGCCGCCTCCCGGCGCGCTCTGGCCGGCCACGGTCACGTTGCCCTCCGAGATGCGCAGGCTGCTCTGGAGCACGATGGTGCCAGCCACCTCGAACACCACGGTGCGCGGCCCGCTCGCCTCGAGCGCCTCGCGCAGCGATCCCGGTCCGTCGTCTGCCAGCGTGTCGACGATGAGGACCTGCCCACCGCGACCGCCGACCGCGCCCGCGCCGAAGCCGACCGCGCCGGGGAACGCGCGCACGGGTCCGAAGTCGCGGCACCGGAGCACGCCGGCGTCGCCTTCGGGGACCCGCGCGTCCGTGTCCGTCGGGGGTGGCCCGCCGTCCGCGAGCGAACCGTCCGGGGGAGCTCCGCAATCGCACGAAGAGTAGGCGTCGCCCGTGGCGGCGCACACCTGGACGCCATCGCGTCCGGGGGCACAAGCGCACGCGCGGGTCTCGTTCGGGACGCAGCTGGCGTCCTCTCCGTTGCAGCTCGGCGCCGAGGCGACGAGGGCGAGCGAGACCAGGAGGGGACGAACACGCGTCGGGAGTGAGAGTGTCACCGAGCGAGCGTAGGGGAGGGCCGACCCTGGGCGCGGACGCGAATCGTACGGCGTACGGTGGACGCACTCAGGGAGGCAGCGCGGCGAAGCGAGAGAAGGTCTCGGCGAGCTCGCGGCGGAGGGCGGCGATCGAGGGGGCGTCGTCGCGGCGGTCGAGCTCGTCGCCGAGGTCGAGGCAGACGTACACGGCGCAGACGCTCGGCCGTGCGGCGGGAGAGAGGGAGCAGCCAGAGGGGCCCCGAAAGAGGCACCCGGCGTCCGCGTGACCTCCCTCCGCGGGCTCGCTCGGCGCGTCGACGCCCGCGAGGCGGAGCGCCCGGACCTCCGCGGGGCTGAAGACGGTCAGCGTCGAGGTGCCACAGCAGCGGCCGCCTTCGAAGGCCCCGGCGGGCGGCGCGCAGCCCCGGGCGCAAGTGGCGCAAGCGGTCACGTCGGAGAACGCGCTCGCGAGCGCGCGCTTGAGCTCGAGGATGCGGTGGGCGAGGGCGCGCGCGGTGTGGTCGGTGTCCCAGCGTGGGGCTTGCGCCGTGAAGCGCGCGCGGAGGCTGCGCAGCTCCTTCGCCCGGGCGCGGTCGAGGCGGGAGGGGAAGAGGCGCTCCAAGGGGACGAACACGACGACACGATACTGCGCGTGGCGCGGGCGGGAAGGGCTGGGGCGATGGGAGGGATGAAGAGCATCCTTGGCAAGGGGGGGACTCCCGCCTCCGTATCGCTCCCGCCTCCGTATCGCTCCCGCCTCCGCTCCCGCCTCCGCTCCCGCCCCCGCTCCCGCTTCCGCGCCCGCTCCCGCTACCGCATCCGCTTCCGCCTCCGCCTCCGCTTCCGCTTCCGCTTCCGCGCCCGCCTCCGCCTCCGCCTCCGCTCCCGAGTCCGCTTCCGAGTCCGCTACCGCTACCGCATCCGCATCCGCATCCGCATCCGCATCCGCTCCCGAGTCCCCTCCCGAGTCCGCTCCCGCTCCCGCTTCGCAGCCTCGCGCCCGTCTGCTGGGACGGCGGCTCCGCGCTCCACACCACGCAATGTGGATGGCACTCGTCCTCCACCATCGACGGTGCCGGACGCGGGCGGGCGAGTAAAGGAGGCCTGCGGCCCCAGCCTTCGGCTGGCTTCGGGACCTTCGGTCCCTCGTCCTTGACTAGCCCACCCGCGCCCTGCGCCCGGCGGTGTGAGGACGAAGGGTGTCAGGTCGACATCTGGGTCGCCTCAGAGCGGATGAGCACATGCTCCGAATTACCGAAGAGTCGATCGTCTGGCTGCGCTCGATGAAGCCGATCTGGGAAGAGGTGGCGAAGCACGACAAGAACCTCGCTCGGCAGATGCGGGACAGCGCGGCGAGCGTGGTGGGGAACCTGGCCGAAGGTGAGAAACGGGTTGGCGGGCACGAGCGCGAGCGGTTCGGCACGGCCTACGGGTCGGCGGGCGAGACGCGTGTGTGGCTGCTGGCGGCGGCTGCGCTCGGGTACGTCAGTGACGAGGCGGTCGAAGGGCCCGCGGACTGGGCGGAC
>SHBB01000145.1 GCA_004213565.1 Sandaracinaceae bacterium | reverse complement strand
GAAATTGACATGGCGCGGCGGGTCTAGGGGGGGGAGGGGCGACCCGCTTGGTCGCCATGTCGTTCAGACACTAGAGCGAGATGCGTGCCACGCGTCCGGGCTCACGGATCGGGCCTTTTTGGGGTGTCCGCGCCCCGGCTCTCGCGAAGTTGAAAGGCGCGGAATTCAGATCCGAAAAACGCAGAGATTCCGGGACGTGGCGAGGTGCCTCAGGTCGAGACACTCGTGCTCGCACGGCCTGGACGACCAGCCCCTTGGCGCCTTTGCGTCTTTGCGCGAGCTCACCCGAAGAAGGTGCAGCAGCCGGTCAGGCAGAAGAAGCCCTCGGGGCACGGCTCGGTGCCGGGCACGCCGCAGGCCTGGCGGCCGTCGTCGCACACGGGGGGAGGCGGGGCGCCGCCGTCGGGCCGCATGCCGCCGTCGGGCAGGGTGGTGCCGCCGTCGGAGGGGAAGCAGCTGGGGGGCAGCTCGGTGCGGCCCAGGCAGAGCTCGCACTCCTCACAGGTGTTGAGGCAGTTGCCGACGGGGGTGCAGGGGTGGCAGCGCGCGTCGTCCTCGACCGCGTCCAGGGTGCAGCTGGGGGTGCCCGACTCGTCGACGCTGCCGATGAAGACCCAGCGATCGCCGCCCGCGGGCAGGTTGCAGCAGCCGAAGCAGTCGCAGCCGTTCGGCACGAGGGGGCTGCAGATCTCGGCGCAGGCGGGCGCCTGCTCGGCCGGGCAGTTCGCGGCCGGCGGCGGCGGGTCCCGGAAGGTGCACTCGGGATCCGGCTCGAGCGGATCGCAGCGGTGATCCCAGTTGCACTGGTCGTTGCCCGAGCCCTGGTCCTGGTCGAAGTAGCAGTCGAGGCGGCACGGCGCGGAGTCGCCGCCCGGGATGTTCAGGAAGAGGCCGCCCTCGTTGTTGTCGCAGGGGCCGAGGCAGTCCGGGTCCTCGTCGTCGGCGAGGCCGTCGCCGTCGTTGTCCATGGTGTCGCCGCACTCGTAGAGGTGGCCCTGGCAGGTGATGGGGCCCCCGCCTACGACGCGGCCGTCGGGCAAGGTCACCGAGCCGTCGCCCGGGGTGACGCCGCCGTCGTCGCCGCCGAGGCCCGCGTCCATGCCGCCGCCGCCGCCGTCGGCTCCGCCGCCTCCGTCGAGACCGGAGACGTCGCCGTCGGTCGGGGTGCCCTCCCCGTCCCCACAGGCGACCAGGAGCGAGCAAACCATGGCTGTCGACAGCGCGGTGCGAACGATCATGCGCGTACCTCCGACCCTGTCTACGAGTCGGGACCGCGGTCGGAGACACCAGGGGCCTCGAAGACCGCGTTCTCACCTCCGAATCCGTCGTCGACGTAGCGGCGCGCGCCGGGCGGGCGGGTCGGCGCGCCGTCGACGAGGAGGTGATAGCGGTGGGCGCCCGGGCTCACCTCGAAGGTGCCCTCGAAGGCGCCGTCGGGTCCGCGGGTCAGCGCGCCGCGGCGCGCGTCCCAGCCGTTGAAGTCGCCGATGACCGAGACCTCGCGGGCGTCGATGGCGAAGCGGAAGCGGGCCGCGCCGTCGCGCACGGTCACGGGGCCGTCGTCTGGAGGCGGCTCGGAGGGCGGCTCGGGGGGCGGCTCGGCGACGTCGAAGGAGAGCCGCAAGCCGAGCGCAATCTCGAAGCGGTCGTAGGCCAGGGCCTGCGGCTTGCCGCTCGCGTGGCCGAGCTCGATCGCGAGCCAGGGGCCGAGCCAGGGCAGGGGCTGGCCCCAGACCGCGAGCCGCAGCTCGTGCTCGCCGCCGGTGCGCGAGGCGGTGTCGAACTCGCGCTGCACGAACTGGTAGCCCAGCTCGCCGCCCACCCACTCGGTGCGCAGCCGGACCGAGGCGTAGGGCACCACGTCCGTGCGCGTGGCCTGGTCGTCGTCGCTCTCGCGGCGCCAGACCTCGAGGCCGATGGCGGCGTCGAGGTGCGCGTGTCGCCACAGCACGGCGAGCGCGCCGCCCCCGAGGGCGTCGGTCTGGCCGACGTCGAAGAGCCGGGCCCCCCCGAAGCCGTCGAGGTCGATGGCGAAGCCCTCCGGCAAGAGGAGGCGCGCGCCGCAGCGGCCGAGGGCGGACCACGCGTCGTCGGCCCCGAAGCCCGAGTCGAGCCGGCCGCCTTCGGCCCGGCAGCGCGGGGCGATGGGGTCGAGGTCGAGGGCGGCGCTGACGGCGAGGCGCTCGGCGAAGAGCGCGCGCCCGGACTCGTAGACGCGGCCGTCGAGGTCGAAGCGCGCGCCGAGGCGGAGGCGCTCGAGCGGCAGCTGGCCCTCGAGCGCGCCGGCGGCGCGGAAGACGCCCTCCCCCGCGCTCTCGCCGGGGCTCGGGGGGCCACCCGGCGAGCGGCCCTGCGGGAGGCGGCGGTTGCCGCTCGGCGCGGCCAGCGCGGGGTTGGAGTCCCAGCCGCCGCCGAGGCGCAGCTCACCCGCCAGACGCTGCGCGTGAGCGACCGGGGCCGAGGCGCACAGCCACGCGAGGAGGCTAATCCACGCGAAGGATCGCGTTCCGATGGCCGAACCCATCCTCGCGGTAGTTCGTCGCGTAGGGGTCGCTGACCCAGCGCTCTCCGTCCACCACGAACATGTAAGCATAGGAGCCGCTGGGCACGCGCAGGGCGCCTACGAAGACGCCGTCCCCTTCGGGATCCTCGAGCACCGCGTCGTCGGTCCGCCAGCCGTTGAAGTCGCCGGCCACGGCCACGGTGCGCGCGCCCTCGGCCGGCAAGACGAAGCGGACCAGGGCCTCGCCGGTCTCGACTTGCGGCTCCGCGGCTGTCTCGGGGGTCGCGACCGGGGTCGAGGACCGCGGCGCGAGCACGAAGAGGGCGACGGTGATCACCGCGCCGAGCCCCACCCAGAGCGCGGGGTGCAGCCTGGGCCGCGCGCGGCGCCAGAAGGGAGCGGGGGCCGCGTCGAGCTCGGCGCGATGGCGCACCGCGCGGAGGACCGCGCCGTCGACGAGATCGTCCGGGACCTCGGGGGCCTCGAACGATCGCAACGCCTCCTGCACCTCGAGCGCGGCCCGGAGCTCGGCCGCGAGGGCCGGATCCCGCTCCGCGTCCGCGCGCAGCGCCGCGGCCTGCACCGCGTCGAGCTCTCCGTCGACGAGCCGACGCACGCGCTCGGCCGGGCTCACGGCGCCTCCTCGAGGGCCGCCCGCAGCCGCTTGCGCGCGCGCACCACCCGGATCTTCAGGGCGGTGATCGGGGTCCCGGTGATCGCCTTCATGTCGCGGTAGGAGAGGCCCTGCAGGTCCTTGAGCACGAGCGCCTCGCGGTAGGAGGGGCGCAGCTCGGCCAGCGCGGTGTGCAGCCACTCCGCGCGCCGACCGCGCTCGAGCTCCTCCTCGGGGTCGGGCCGCTCGTCGGCGCGCTCGAGCACGGGGTCGTCGCCGGCGGCCCGCTCGCGCCGCTTGGCGCTCTTGAGGAAGTCCCGGCAGCCGTTGAGCGCGATGCGGTGGAGCCACGTGGTGAGGCGGTGGTTCCCGTCGTAGCGGGCGAGGCTCACGTAGGCCTTGGCGAAGCTGTCCTGCACGACGTCGCGCGCGTCCTCTGGGTGGCCGAGCAGGCGGACGGCCATGAGGTAGAGGGGCCGGTGGTGGGCCTCGACGATGCGCCGGAAGGCGCGCGCGTCGCCGTCGAGCGCGTCACGAACCCAGCGGCGCTCGTCATGCGCTGCCGCGTGCGCCGCGTCGGGCGCCGCGGGCCGAACACTATCGAGGGCCGCCGCCACGTCTCCCATGGTCGCCGCGACCGCCCGGCGCGTCAACGCCTCGGCCACCGCGCGCACCCGAACCCACATGGCCGCCCACGCCGCGGCCCAGCCCTCGGAGCGCTCGGTCCCTCCCCCCCGGCGCGTCGTCGCGGATGCCGCGCGCGCGTCGCGCGAGCTCGGCCACCGCCTGTCCCCCACCCCTCCGGTGCGCTTCGGCCACCGACTCCACCGCCGCGGCGCCGGAGAAGCCGCGCTCCCCCAGCTCCGCCACCGTCACGAGCGCCCGACGCGCCGCGGCCGCGTCGCCCCCCCGGGTGCGCACGTGACGGATCAACCTCTCCACCCCCTCGGCCGGCGCGCCCGCGCTGAGCGCGTCGACCGAGGCCCGCAGGAGCCGCCGCCGCGCGGCGCCGCGCAGCCGGAAGCTGCGGATCATGGCGTCGCTGGTGCGCATCCGGCCGAGCACCACCTCGACCGCGCCCGCGATCCGCGGGGCCGGCACGCCCTTGGACAGGCCCTCGGCGATCTTGTCGCGCAGCCACTCCATGGGCAACTGTTCTTGACGGGCCGCCTCGAGCGCGGCGTCGAGCCGCGGCCTGACGCTCGCCAGCCGCGCGTCCGCCTCGACCTGCCCGGGCGCCTGCGCGGACGCCGCCGCGGGTCCGGCGAGGACGAGCGCGATCACGGCGAGACAGCGAGCGAGGCGGGGCACTGCAAACGTCCTACGAGGGAGGGGACGTAACGGATACCCCTCCCTGCCTGGCGTATCTTAGCGGGGCCCCGCCTCGTACACCCGGCCAGGAGGTCCGGATGCATCGATTGGCTTGGCTCGGAATGATCTGCCTGGGGCTGACGGCGTGCGGCGGGGACGCGGCCTGCGTCGTCGGCGCGGCGGAGGGCTGCGGCGACGGGCTCACCTGCGAGTCCATCCAGGGCGGCGAGCCGCGCTGCGTGGAGCCGGTGATCGTGCGCGGGCGCGTGTTCGACGCGCTCGACGACGCGGCCATCGAGGGCGCGCGCATCGTGGCCCGGGACGCCAACGGCGGGGCGCGCTCCGGCGTCACGTTCAGCGGCCCGGACGGGGAGTATGCGCTGCCCATCTCGGTGCCGCGCGACGCGGAGGGGGATCCCCTCGACGAGGCCGTCACCCTTCGCGTGGACGCGAGCGGCTACCAGTCGTTCCCGAGCCCGCCGCGGCAGGCGGTCCCCCTCGACCTGGTCACCGCGACGCTCGTCGAAGGCGAATGGGTCGTCGAGAACGCGGCGACGGACGTGGCGCTGATCCCGCGCGAGGCCAGCGGTGGGACCATCTCGGGCACCGTCGAGCACCCCGACCCGGGCGGCATGCTCGTCGTGGCCGAGCAAGGCGGCGCGGCCGTCGCCACCTCGATCACCGGGACCGGCGGCTCCTTCGTGCTCTACGACGTGCCCGCGGGCGCGACGGACGTGCGCGCGTACCGCGCCGGCCTCTTCGCGGGCCCGGTCAGCGTGGACGCGACGGGCGACGTCGACGGCGTGGTCCTGACCGCGAGCGGCGAGGGCCTCGCCACGGTGAGCGGCTCGGTCAACATCGTCAACGCGCCTGGCGGGCTGAGCACGAGCGTGATCCTCGTGGTCGCCTCGACCTTCGACGAGGTCACGGCGCGGGGCGAGACCCCGACCGGCCTGCGCGCGGCGCCGGTCGACGGCCCGTTCACGATCGAGGGTGTGCCGCCGGGCCGCTACGCGGTGCTCGCCGCGTTCGAGAACGACCAGCTGGTCCGCGACCCCGACGAGGGCATCGCGGGCACGGCCATCGTGTTCGTCGACGTGGCGGGCGCGGACGTCGACATCAGCGAGTCGTTCAAGGTGACCGAGGCGCTCGAGGTGATCTCGCCCGGGGCCAGCGGCCTCGAGATCGTCACCTCAGCCCCCGAGCTCGTCTTCGCGCAGGACAGCTCCGAGGACGGCTACGAGCTGCGGCTCTACGACGCGCTCGGCAACCTCGTGCACGAGGACACGATGCTCCCGCCCGGCTCCGGGAGCATGCCCATCCGCTACCCGCTCGAGGGCGTGGTGACGCTCGAGCCGGGCATGATCTACCAGTTCCGGGCCTGGAGCTTCGGGCGCGGCTCGCTGATCAGCGCGACCGAGGACCTGCGCGGCGTGTTCCAGTACGAGCCCTGAGCGATCAGGGGCAGTCGAAGACGGCGTCGATCGCGTCGACCGCGGCCGCCGCGTCGGCGTCGCTCGGCGCGTCGCTCGCGAAGGCCGCGCGCAGGGTGGCGGCCGCGTCGGGGTCGCGCGCGGTGGCCTCGCGGTCGAGCGCCCGGCCCAGCGTGCGCGCGAGCTCCCAGTGGTAGAGCAGCTCGGCGTCGGTGGCCTCGCAGGCCTGGACCAGGCGGTCCCGGACGATCGCGGCCACTCCGTCGAGCACGGCGCGGTCGTATTGCGCGCGGGCCCGGTCGCGGAGCGCGAGGTCGGTGGCCATCGGGTCCGGGTCGAGGTCGCGCCAGCAGCGCAGGGCGAGCAGCCCGTCCCACGCGCGGTCGTGCGCCGCGGGGTCCACCGCCTCGACGCGCGCCGCGAGCCCGAGCCCGCCGCGCGCCGGCTCGCCGCCCGTGTAGTAGGCGTAGGCCGAGTCGCAGTCCTTCGGCGTGGTGGTGCAGGTGAGGCTCTCCTTGGCCGTCGACACGTAGAGGAACCAGAGGAGCGCCGCCTCGACGCGCGCCGCCTGCACGCGCGGCAGCGCGCCGCCGCCGCCCTCGATCCCGGCCGCGAAGGCGTCGAGGATCATCGGCGCGAGCACGGCCGGGCCGACGCAGTAGTCGGGGAACATCGCGGGCACTCCGTCGAGGGTGCAGTCGGTGCCGTCGGGGACCTCGAAGTGCGGGTCGTACCGGCGCACCACGCGCGAGTCGAGCCCCTCGTCGCGCTGGTAGATCAGGCGCCCCTCCAGGAAGTCGTCCGGGCTCGGGTCGCGCGCAGGGTCGAACAGGAGCGCGGCCAGCTCCTCGAACGCCGCGATGCGCGCGACGCTGCTGATGTCCTCCTGGATGCGGTGATACTCGCCGTCGTCGGAGACGCAGGCGGCCCACATGTCGTCCGCGCCCGGCGCGTAGTCGGTGTCGAGCCGCGTGCACTCGAAGTCGGGCGGCGTCGCGCTCAGCCCCTCACAGCGCGGCGGCTCGACCGACGCGTCGGTGACGATCGTGGCGTCCGGCAGCCCCCCGTCCCCGCTCACGGGGTCCGTCTCGCAGGCTGCACACAGGCAAAGCATGGTTCCCAACAACAAGCTGCGCATGGCTGGCAGTCAAGCGCAGCCCGGGCCCTTTGTCGAGAACCATTCTCAGCCCATGTGCAGGCGGTCAGCGGGCGTCTCGGCAGCAGCGGAAGCCCTGGCCCTCGAAGGCGACCTCGGGGGGCTGGAAGGCGAGGGGCTCGGTGACGCACTGGGCGGCCTTCTCGTAGTTGGCGAAGGAGCCGCCGCGCAGCTCGCGCAGGGTGCCGGTCAGGTCGGCGCCGTCGACCCACTCGCCGAGGTTGCCGCTGAGGTCGACGACGCCCTCGGGGGTGACGCAGCCCTGGTGGGAGCCGCCGGGGGCGAGCGAGCGGCCGACGACGGAGGTGCCGTCGCGGGCGGAGTTGCAGCGGCCGTCCTCGTACTCGGCGCCGTAGGGGTAGAGGCGGCCGCCGTCCTCACCGGGGCGGACGCCGGTGCAGGCGAAGTGCCACTCCTCGCGGGTGCAGAGCCGGAAGCCAGCTTCACGGCACGCGGCGGCGGCGGTGTGGAAGGAGATCTCCGTGGTCGGCAGGCGGCCCTCGGCGGGCACGGCCTCGCGGCGCTCGACGGCCGCCTCGTGGCGATCGATGCACGCGTCGATCGCCTCGAGGTGCGCCATGCGCTCGGGGCACGGCGGCCCCGGCATGCGCGCGGCCGGCCGCTCCTCGCCGCAGCCGACGAGGAGAAAGACGACCGCGAGGATCGGCGTCGCTCTCAGTAGGCCCAAGAGGCGCTGACCGACTGGAGGATCGGGCGCTCGGTCCCGGTGCGCGTGAGCCGCGTCTCCACCCTCAGGAAGCGGTGGTTCTGGAAGCCCACCGGGCAGCTCGAGAGATCCGCGGGCGAGGTGTTGAAGGGCCCGCAGGCGACGCCGGCGTCGAGGGTGGCGAGGGTGTCCGCGGTGCGCGCGGTGACCTCGATGTCGGTGCCCGGCGGCTCGATCGACATCCAGTCCACCGTCGTCCAGTACGCGAGCGCGTAGCCCGAGTCGAAGACCTGCTCCCAGCGGCCCTCGGGCGAGACGAAGGTGCGCAGGAGGTGCCCGGTCATGTCGGAGTAGCTGTAGAGCTCCTGGCCCGCGTCGACGGTGTAGGTCGCCAGGTGCGCGCAGCCGGTGTCGAAGACGTTGACGGTGCCGCTCGTGAAGCGCGAGGGCATCCAGATGCGGCCCATGCGGTCGACGGCCACGCCGTGCGGGTTGGTGCCCGACGGGTTGGCGGTCCGGCAGAGCTCGGCCCCGGTCGTGCCGTCGATGCCGATGAGCTGGTTGGTGCCGTACGCCGAGCCGTAGATGTTGCCGCTCGGGTGGGTGGTGACGGCGGTGACCTGGGTGACCGACGTGTTCAGCACCGCGCCGGTGGTGCGGTCGAGCGCGTGCACCGTGCCGCCGCCGCGCCAGCCGCCGAACCAGACCCGGTTCGCGCCGTCGGGCGAGATACCGTAGTGGCTCGGGTTGGTGAAGGAGGTCTGGGCGTAGGTCGCGATGTCGACCCGGATGGTCGGCGACGAGCTGGTCCAGACGTAGCCGTCGGGGTCGGCGGTGAGGCCGTAGATGTTCTGGCCGACGTTGATCGTGTTGAGCACCACGCAGGTCGGGGGCGTGGTGGTCGTGTCCACCATCGTTCCGCTGATGTGGTAGAGGTCGCCGTTGTTGTAGGAGCCGGCCCAGATGTCACCGTTGCGGTCGATGGCGACCGAGCGGGCGATGTTGAGGACCGGCGCGCGGCAGATGAGCCCGCCGTCCGAGGCGCGCAGGTGCACGACGTTGGACTGCGCGGGGTCGGCCGGGTTGCTGCCGGTGTGCGCGCGGTTGCCGACCCAGACGCTGCCGTCCGAGGCGACCGCGGTGCGCGACGGGTAGCGGCCGTGTGAGGTGACCTGCCAGTTCTTGACGCCGGTGCGCGTGTCGAGCTGCGCGACCTGGTTGCGCGCGGTGACCGCGATGTAGATGTAGTCGAAGTCGACGGTCGAGCTGCCGAGCGTGACGCTGCCCGGGTACATCGGGTCCTCTTCGACGTCGTCGCAGGTGCGCCCGTCGGCCATGCAGTCGGCCGGCGTGCCCCACGTCTCGGTGAAGCAGGGCATCGGCGGGCAGGTGCCGCAGGCGTTGACCACGCCCTCGTCGACGGCGCCGTCGCAGTCGGTGTCCATGCCGTCGCAGACCTCGGCCGGTGTGGGCCCGCAGTCGCCGCACGCGTTGCGCACGCCCTCGTCGACGAGCCCGTCGCAGTCCTGGTCCTCGCCGTCGCAGATCTCGGTCGGGTCACACCAGCCGCAGGCGTTGCTGCCGCTCGCCCAGCGCTCGTCGGCCTCGCCGTCGCAGTCGTCGTCCTCGCCGTTGCAGATCTCCGGCAGCGGCAGGACCTGCCCGGTGCACGTGCCCCACTCGGGGAACTCCATGCTGCCCGAGCACATCTGGGTGCCGGCCACGCAGGTGCCGACGCCCTCGGTGCCGGGCGGGCCGCCGTAGCAGCTCTGCGAGTCGCCCGCGCCGCACTCGCAGCCGTCGTCGACCACGCCGTCGCAGTCGTCGTCGTAGCCGTTGCCGCACTCGTCGGTGGCGGCCGGCGCGCCGCAGCCGCCGCACGCGTTGGTCACGCCCTCGTCGGCGACGCCGTTGCAGTTGTCGTCCCGGCCGTTGCAGACCTCGGGCGCGCCCGGGTGCACGTCGGGGTTGGCGTCGTCGCAGTCGGTGGGGAACGGGCTCCCGTCGCCGTCGCCGTCCGCGCAGCCCTCGTCGATGCGGCCGTCGCAGTCGTCGTCCACGCCGTCCGCCGCGCCGCCCGCGCACTCGGCGCCCGGGAGGGTCTGCCCGTCGCAGGTGCCCCAGCGGTTCTCGCCCGTGGCCGCGTCCGCGATGCAGTCGCGGCGGCCGCCCGCGCAGACGCCGGTGCCGCCGGTGCCGAAGGGGCCCTCGTAGCAGGGCTGGTTGGTGGGCGGCTCACAGACGCACGAGGTGCCCGTCGCGCACTCGCAGCGGTAGTCGCACTCGCAGTCCTCGTCGGTCAGCCCGTCGCAGTCGTCGTCGAGCTCGTTGCCGCACAGCTCGACCGGCTCCTCGCCGCACTCGCCGCACGCGTTGCGCAGCCCCTCGTCGACCGTGCCGTCGCAGTCCTCGTCGGTGCCGTCGCAGGTCTCGTCGCCCGGGAGCGCCTCGCCGCGGCACTCGCCGACCATGCCGGGCTCCGCGCAGACCGCGACGCCGTTGCGGCAGACGCCCACGGTCGCGGTGCCGGCCGGGCCGGAGTAGCAGACCACGCGGTCGCCGCGCCGGCAGTCGCAGTCCGGCTCGTCGACGGTGCCGTCGCAGTCGTTGTCCACGCCGTCGCCGCACGCCTCGGCCGCGCCGGGCCGCACGCTGCGGTTCGTGTCGTCGCAGTCGTCGCCACGCGCGCAGTCCTCGGAGATGGCGGAGTGCCCGTCGCCGTCCGCGTCCACGCACATCTCGTCCGGCGGGCCCGAGTCCTCCACATCGCCGCCGTCTCCGACGCCGACGCAGACCCCGTCGACGCAGCGCTCGCCGGCCTCGCAGTCATCGGCGCTCGTGCACGAGCGCGGGGTGGTCGGTCCGCTGCAGTCGCAGCCAGAAGCAAAGAGGACGCCGGTCAGGGCGAGCGAGAAGGTCAAGCGGTTCATGCGGTGGGGCTCCGCCAGGGAGTCTAGCGGAACGGAAAAGTCCAGTCTGTGCCAATCGCGGCGTGGGACGCACGGGGGCTCGCGCAAAGAGGCAAAAGCGCAAAGGGACAGGGGCCGTCAGTCCGAGCAGGCGCCGATGCAGCGCCAGGCTCCGCCCGCGTGGCTGCAGCGGGAGCTGGAGCGGCAGTCGGCGTCGCTCCGGCACGCGTCGTCGGCGCTCGCAGGCGCGATGGCCTCCGCGCCGTTCTGGACGCCGTCGATCCCGCCGCAGCCGGAGGACACGCGGCAGCCGTCGGCCCCGCGGCAGCGGTCGGCCAGGCAGCGGTTCTGCCCGAGCGGGCCCACCCCGCAGACGCAGACCGCGCCGTCCCCGCAGTCCGCGGTGCTCGCGCACTCGTGGTACGTGCAGACCGCGGCGACGTGCGCCCGGGTGCAGCGGCCCTGCGCCCCGTCCACGCAGTCCGCGTCCGTCACGCACGCCCCGGTCGGCGGCTCGGGCGAGGTGTCGGAGGGCCGCGGCGCGTCCGCGCACTGCCCCGCGCTCGAGACCACGACCCCGTCCGCGTGCGTGCACGACTCCGTACACGACGCCCCACCGGCCGAGCCATCGCGACCTACGTCCGGGTCGACCCCCGCGCCGCACGCGCCGGCCAGCATGAGCGACAGCGAGAGCAGGCCGACCGAGCGCATCAGAGACACTCCCGATCCGGCACGCAGAACCCGAGGCCGGTGCGCGCGTCCTCGACGCACGACAGGCCGGCGACGGTGCACGGGGTCTCGGCGTCGCACGGGGCCGGACGGCAGAAGCCGAACGTCGCGTCGCAGCGCGGGAGCTCCGGCGGGCACTCCCCGTCCCCGCAGCTGACGCTGCAGTAGCTCGGACAGGCGCCCTGACCGCCGACGCAGCTCAGCCCGGCCGCCTCGCAGGTGTCGCTCGAGAGCTCACACGGCGCGCCCGCGGTCACGGCCGCGCCGCCGGCGTCGTCCGAAGAGACGCTCGAGTCCGCCGTCGCGGCGTCGCCTGCGTCGTCACCCGCGCCGCAGCCCACGAACGCGAGCACGACCAACACCAGGCCCAAGCGTCGCAACCCACACTGCCAGCTGTCCCCGGGCATCTCGGTCTCCACGCGTCGTCGCCGCCTCGAGCTCGGACTTCCATTCCGCGGCGCCAGTCCAGCTCGAGGGAGTACACACCCCGTTCCGTGCTGTCAAACTCAGCTTCGCGTAACAGGCCGAGCGCCAGTCAGCCGAACGGACACTAGGCGACGGCCCAAGTGAACTCATCATACTCCCACCGAAAGTAGCGCTGTAACCTGTCGCACGTCTCGACCCAGGAGTGCCCCTCGCATGACGCGATCAACCTATCGAGCACCCTGAACAGCTCGGTCCAGGAGAAGCTGGAGAAGACGAGCAACGCTCGCGTGGCGATCACTGGCTGACCGGGACGCTCGAGCTTTCGCAGCCCCTCGGGGGTGGTGACCATGCAATAGAAGACATCGGCCCCCTCCTCGCCGACAGGGCCGATCTCGATCTGGAGGAGAAAGCAGACGTCCGCGTCGCTCACCGGCTCCCAGACGCCTATTTCTACGTCCGGAGAGTCCATCGACACGATTCTGTTCTTGATCATCGATGCACCTCCAAGGCTGCGTTGGTCAGCACCCTACGTCGTAGCAGCTTGAATGCGGCTACTGCGTGCGCCCAGAAGCCACTACATCTCGACGGCGACGACGTTCGAGAGACCGCGAGTGCGCACCCACTCGGCGACTCTCTCGGACACGTACATTGCGACGTCGCCCGGCGATCGAGCGAAGTCACTGCCATCGAGAGAGATGGGCGGCATCGGGCGGCCCCCGATCCGTCTTTCGCAGTCTTCGCAGAATTTGTCACGAGGAGACGAGGCAACCGGTCCTGCGTAGGTCTCGGGCACCAGCTCTAGCATCTCGGGCAGGTCGTAGCCCGCCACGGTCGGCATCCCCGCAGCGGGCGGCTCATCATCCTCGAAGTTGTCGAAGTACTCGGCCGGGGCCTCAGCTGCGGGAGCCAGGTGCACCCGCGCGAGACTCAACCCACGGAACTGCTGCGCGAGTAGGTCGTCCAGGAGCTCCCCCTGCTTGATCCATACGACTCCCGGAAGAGGGTGAATCAGTTCCTCCGTGATCGGGCCCCAGCACTCACCCATCGGTACCCCGACGTAGGCGCCAGGAGTGAGCGTCTGCGGCCGCAACCCAAGCGTAGCCTCCCACTGCTGACTCATCTGCCTCCAAAGTGACGGTGAGAGAGCCTGGTGGTCGAAGTCGAGGGCTCGAGGGGGTGCGTCCAGCACGATTCGATCGGAGGAGGACCAAACACCGCACTGCGGACAGCTCAGCCGGGGCAAGTAACCGCTCTCGCCGCTCAGTCCGCACGGATTTGCTCGGCTACTCTCGCCATCGGTCTCGTACTCAGGTTCCCGCAGGCGATAGATGCGCATCGTGGTCAGCCCCATCGAGAGACACCGAACAGTCGGCAGGTTGCTCAGACCAAAGCCGGCCGGTGAACCAGCTGCTCGACTGGCGGGAACCAAAGCGCTTCATCGCCCAGCGTCATGAGGTCAGTGGCCCCGGGTGCAGCCGGGTGGTTACCACAGGCTGCCCCGCGCGAGCCGACAGGGTGAGCTTCGCGCCATTCGCGAACGTCATGACGAACGTACAATCATCCATGGACGCGTCGGATATCTCCACGCCTCTGTAGTCCGCCACCGAGATCCGTCGTTTCTCGACGCGATCTCGGTGGCGACGTGAAATCACCTCCGGCGCTTCCGGGTCGCACGCGTGGGCTTCGGACCGGCCGGTGTCTTCCGGCGTCGGTATGAGTCCGCCTCGATGTCGAGGACGTGGCAGTCCTGCGCGAAGCGGTCGACGAGAGGCCCGAGGCACGAGGCGTCTTGAAAGACAGTTCCCCACTGCTTGAAGGGCAGGTTCGTGGTGATGACGATCGAGCGCTGCTCATGCCGTCGGCTGACGATGTGGAAGAGCAGGTCGGCGGCGCGTCGATCGCAGGGGACGTAGCCGAGCTCGTCGAGGACCAGCAGGTCGGGTGCGACGTAGCGCTTGAGCCGCCGCTCCGTCGCCGGCAGCGACTCCTGCCGGAGCAGGTCCGCGAGCGCGGCGTTCAAGGTGGAGAAGCGGACGGTGTAGCCCTTCTCCAGCGCCCGTAGCCCGAGGTTCTGGGCGAGGGTGCTCTTGCCGACGCCGGCCGGCCCGCGCAGCAGGACGTTCTCGGCGTTCTCGATGAAGTCGAGCCCGAGCAGGTGCTCGTAGAGCTCGCGGTCGATCTGTCGAGGGTGGTTCCACTCGAAGTGGTCGAGCGACTTGAAGATGCCGAGCGTCGCGGCCTTGGTGCGCAGCAGGAGATTGCGCGCGTCCCGCTCGCGCAGCTCGAGCTCGACGAGCTGCTCCACGAGCACCCCGTGACTCATCTTGCTCTTCTGCGCGTGGGTGAGCAGGGCGTGGATGGCCTCCGGGGTAGTGCGTAGTCCGATGCGACGCAGCAGGTCGACGACGTCAGTCATGGTCGTACACCCCGAGGTCGTGCGGGACGACGTCGCGATCGGGGACGTGGTCGCCGAGCTCGAGCGGCAGGGCGACGCACTGCGGCCGCCGCGCCTGATCGCAGAGCACGGCGAGCGCGCCGAGGTCGTGACTCCCGCGCTCGAGCAGGGCGTCGACAGCCTGCGCGAGGACACGCTCGCCGTAGAGGTCGAGCAGCTTCAGCGTGCGGCCGATCATCGAGCCCATGTTGCGACCCTCGTGCAGCCACAGCGCGATGAGCTCGTCGATGCGAGGAGCCACCGCGAGCAGTCGCTCGCGGCCTTTGCCGGGACGAGCGCCCGGCTTGGTGGCGAGGATCTCGGCGCGGTGCTCGGGCGTCTCGACGAGCTGTCGGCGGCCCCAGTTGCGGGCGTGCACGGCGACGACCTCGCCGCCGTCGAGCAAACGCACCTCGGTATCGCTGGCGACCAACGTCAGCGTCGTGCGCGCGTGAGCCGGCGGCACCGAGTAGCGATTGGTGTCGAAGCGGACGGTCGCGGTCTTGTCGACGGCGACCGGCGTGACGAGGTCGACGCTCGGCATTGGGTCGGGCAGCGTCAGCAGGTGCCTTCGCTCGTCCTCGAAGATGTCCGCGACGGTGCGCTCGCGCTCGACCGGGTGGGGGCGCTTCATCGCGATCTCGTCGAGAAAGCGAAGCAGTTCTTCGTTGCCGTGCTCGATGGAGTGGATGAGCCGCGCCGCGAAGAAGCGGTCTTTGAGGTAGCGGATCGCGCGCTCGACACCGCCCTTCTGGTTTGGCTTTCGGACGCCGCACAGCCGCGGCTGCACGTGGAGCGTGGCCGTGAGCGAGAGCAGGTCGGGCTGGTAGCGGATCAGGTCGCCCTGACGCTCCAGCACGATGGTCTTGGGATTGTCGAAGAGCCACTGCCGTGTGGCGCCGCCGAAGTGCGCTGCTGCACGGGCGAGCGAGCGGCGGACGGAGTGGACGGTCAGGTCGAAGACGAGCTCGGCCCAGATCGCTCGACTGAAGGCGAGCACGATGACGAAGACCCACAGCGCCCGCTCGCCGCCCGGGACGCGAAGCTTGCCGACGTGGCCCCAATCGATCTGGCTCTGTTCGCCCGGCAGCCGCTCGGTGCGCAGGAAGACTTCGGACTTCGGCGCTGGCCGGACCTCGGCGACGTGGCGGGTCAGCGTGCGCAGGCTGCCGGCGTAGCCGCGCTCGACGATCATGTCGTAGATGCGCGTCGAGACGAGCTTCGGATAGCGCTCGAGCACCTCATCGATAAAGCCGACGTAGGGGTCGAGCAAACGGGGCCTCTCCGGACGCGCTTTGGGCTCGGGCCCGAGGGGCCCGATGACGCGCTCGACCACGTCCGCGTGCACGCCGAGGTGCGATGCGATGGTGCCCTTCTTCCAGTGCTCGGCGAAGAAGAGGCGACGGATCTCGGCCGCCTGGTCGCGATCGATCATCGCTCCACCTCCGCGCGCAAGACCCGCAGGTCACGGAAGTCGGCCACGCCGTCGATGCGCCGGCGGGCGCGGCGGGTTTGGCGGACCGCGACCCCGACCTCGAAGTGAAGCGAACGTGTGCCGTAGCCGAGCACGTCGCACAGATCCGTCGAATCGCAGAAGGAGGGCGCCTCTTCGTCCACAGCGAGCACAACGGACAGCCGCCGCTGCGTCCACAGCGACAGTCCCTCGAGCACCGTCACCACCGCACGCGGGTGCGCGCACGACACCGGGGGCAGCACCGCCTTCAACACGTCTCGTCCGTCCCCGATCGCCAAGAGCCGCGTCCGCGTCGGCTCCGGCGAGACCATCACCGTGATCGATTCCATCGACTCGCTCCGCGCCACCGGGCGCAGGCTCGGGCGACGTGCTCGAGGTCGGACCGGCGGGCGGAACGACGGTGCGCCCCGCGGTCCACTTCGCGGCAGAGTGATCCGTCACGCGCCGCTCCGCGCGGCGTGCCCTCATGTACGCGGCGCGGTCCGCCGCCACCTCGGGATCCCTCTGATATCGAGTCCGGGCGAGTCGTTTGCTTCGGGTCCGGGCCGCGTCCCGGCACGCCTCGCCGCAGTACACGTGCCCGCGGTGGCACCGGAGGCACTCGTGGAACAGCCGGCGGCACCCAGGGCACCGCTTCTCTACCAGAACGACTTCGCCGACGGTCTCGACCATGCGCCGGTCGAGACGATTTCTTGTGCTCCGGATCGGCCAGAGCGACAGTCAGCGAGCCGTCTCGACCGACTGGCACCGAGGGCCCGGCGCACCAACGCCGGGCCCTCATTCATTCCGTCTCGACTTGCTCGCTAGGCTACGCCGCCTATCGGGCGAAGCCGCACTTCCCGCAGGGATCGCGTCCGATTCCTACGTTTCCGCGCGACCGTCGACACGCCTCGGACCCGAAGCTCTTCGGCGAGGTCTACCCAACGCTCGCCCGACCTCAGCGCCTCGCTACCACCCATATCCTCCGGCGAATAGCCCTCTTCCCAATTCAGCATGCCCTCGTCTACTCCAAAGGTGTGCCACGTACCCTCCAGCCGGATAGAGAGCACCGTATACCCGACATCCGGGGTCCATATGGCAACGAACTCGTCACAGCGCAGCCCATGCACCTCTGTAACGGTCGTTGTTTCGTGCTGCCTCGTGACCTTCGCACGCTCCATCTGATCTACTCGCTACCAGAGCCCTTGGCTTCGCCCAAGAGCTCTTCAGCCCAATTGACGTGGCAGGTGTCCCCGCACTCTTTTCCATGACCGCCGCGACCGATATCGACCCTGACTGGTTCACCATCCGAGATGAATATGTCGACTCTGACATCTCCGATACGAGCCCAGTAGTATCCTTCGTCCATGTACTCGATATGAAACCAGTCATCCACGGACAACTCGTCGAAGACCTGCTGGTCAGGCGAAGTCAAAGCAGGGCGGCTACGCACGACCCAATCGGCTCCGATCAGACGCCTCTTCTTCGTTTCATTTGCCACGCGACGCTCCCAGCCCCAAAGTGGGCCACATCACAAGTACTCATCCACCGACAGCTCGTCGAAGACCTCTCGATCGGGGGCGTCCAAGGCTGGCCGAGCTCGCACGACCCAAGAGGCTCCGATCGGCTCTTTCTTCTCGTCACCCGTCAACGTGCTGCTCCCGGCTGCATCGATGTAGTACTACCACACGTGTTGGTCGTCCACGCTACTCCAGGTGCCGCCAGGGGTCCGGCTCCATGCAGCGCACGCTGTCGGGGAAGTGTGAGCGGTAGTCGCGGCAGACGGAGGCGAGGGTGGGATAGCCCACGCGGTTGAAGGTGCCGTCGGG
>SHBB01000144.1 GCA_004213565.1 Sandaracinaceae bacterium | reverse complement strand
TCGCGAGCGTTGGCGATCAGGTTCAGCAGGACCAGCTGCAGCTGCACCTCGTCCACCCGCACCAGCATGGGCTCCGAGGCCACGTCCGACTCGATCGAGACCTCTCGGGAGACGAGCCGCTTGGCGACCCGCAGCCCGTGGCGGAGCGCGCGCCGGAGATCCACCACGCGGGGGTCGGCGACGTCCCGTCGGCTGAACGTCAGCAGCTGTCGGGTCAGGTGCTTGGCCTGCATCACCGAGTCGTGCGCGACCTCGAGGTCCTCTCGGTCCTTCGCATCGGCGTCGTCGAGGCCCCGCGTGATCCCGAACAGGATGGGGGTCAGCAGGTTGTTGAAGTCGTGCGCGATCCCGCCCGCCAGCCGGCCGATGATCTCCATCTTCTGCGCGTGCACGAGCGTGGCCTCGGCCTTCTCGCGCGCCTCCATCTCTCGCTCCTTCGCCGCGACCTCCTGCTCGAGGGACTGCGACAGCGCGCGGCTGCGGGCGAGCGCTCGCTCGAGGTAGGTCACCACGTATCCGATGGAGACGGTGAGGCTCGCCGCGAAGATGGCGAAGTTGGCGCCGAAGGTGATCCAGTTGCCCGCGCTCTCGGGGTCGATCGCGGTGAACGGCGCCGGTCCGAGGGCGCCGGAGATGTTGACCCACGCGAGCCCGACGTAGCTGACGGCGGCGACCCCGCCGGTCACGGCCGCCCACCTCCAGCCACCGAGGAGCACGGCCATGATGCACAGCGACAGCAGGTAGACGCCGACCTCGGGGAGCCGGCGCTCGCCGACACCGATCCCGAGCCCGAAGACGTAGATGGTGCCCAGGAGGCCCGCGAGGCGGACGTTCGACGGGAGCCGCTTGGAGAACGCGAACCAGAGGAAGGGCGCGAAGAGCAGCCAGTAGACGATCCCGAGGACCGGCTGCCCTTCCAGGAAGAGCACCGGCGTGGTGATCAGCAGGGCGATGACGCCTGCCACCGCCATCGTGCGCAGCAGGCCCAGGCGGACACGCTCGCGCCAGGTCTGGTCCCCCCCTCGCTCCGACGGCTCTTCTATCTGCTCCTCCTGCGCCCCCGACTCTATCACCGCTCGCTCGGCGGACCCCCCGCGTCTGGCTCGGCGTCCGCGCGGCGCGTGAAGCCGAAGATGCGCTCCGCGTTCCGGTGGTAGAGGTCCTCGAGGACCTCGCGGGGAAGGTCGATCCCGTCGATCGTCCACTCTCCCTGGATCGGCGTGGGGTGCTCGAAGCGCCGCTCGGCCGTCTCGAAGTAGCGCCAGTGGGACGCGTAGAAGAAGGGGATGCGCGAGGGCGGGTCCGGCTGGGCGCCCGCGCTGCCGAGGATCCAGCTCTCGGAGCCCATCTGGATGTCGGTGCCGAAGAGGATGCGCTCCCGGAAGCGGATGAACATCTCGCGCATCGGCCCTGGGTCGTGCCGCCCGATCTCGGGGATGCGCGCGCCGGTCTCGATGTAGAGGTTCGGGTAGCGCTCGAGCATGCGGGCCACGCGCTGCGGCTCCTCGGGCGCGTTGCCGAAGTGCGCGCCGAGGAAGGTCGTGTTCGGGTGGCGCGCGACGCGGGCCTCGTACTGCGCGAAGACCTCCTCCCAGCTCGGCCACTCGTCGCCGTGGAAGCTCCAGCCGGGGTGCGCGCGCAGCTCCTCGTAGCGCTCGTTGTCACGGGTGGGAGGGCGGAAGAACGCCTGGGGATCGCCCGCGTGGATCAGGACGGGCAGCTCCAGCTCGCCCGCCGTCTCGAAGACGACGTCGAGGCGCGGATCGTCGACGCGGAGCAGGCTGCCGTCGGAGAGCTCGGCGCCGAGCCCGAGGGACTTGAAGATCTTCAGGCCGACCCCGCCCTGCTCCTTGCACTGGTTCAGCGTGCGGATGGCGTAGTCGTGGAAGGCCGCGTTTTCGACCCCGCCGAAGCTCAGGTTGCAGTAGCTCCGGATGGCGCCGTTGAGGCGGAGGCCCGCCTCGACGGTCTCCTCGAGCCCGCGGCCCGGGTGGCCCCCCGAGGCGTTGAGCGCGAGCACCACGCCGTGCTGCTGGAAGACGCGCGCCGCCTCGCCGTAGCGCTCCGGCGGCACGTGCACGTGGACGTCGATCTTGTTGATGTCGGCGTACCGCTCGACCGTCTCCGGCGCCGGCCGGACCGCCCGCTCACGCTGCTCGCTCCGCTTCATCAGCACGACGAGCAGCAGGGCCGCGATGCAGGCGCTGATCAGGATCAGGCCGATCCACCGCGCGTCTCCGATCCGCTTCGCCACCCGCGGAGGATCTCAGCTCTCGGTCCCGAGCGCGAGCCCGTTCCCAGCGCCTCCCGAGCTGATCGGGGACCGTGGCCCGTCGGTGTCGCGTGAGTGAACTCACTTCGATGTGGCGGTTGGGACTACGTGCCGCAAGGATGATGGGGCCACGGTGTGCGCGCGACGCGCACCTGGCTTGTGTGTCTTTGGCTGACATCCTCTCGGACGCGAGAGTGGAAGGTGTGTGAGATGAGAGAGTGGTGCATCCGGCTTCTGCCGGTCTTGCTGGTGTTCGCACCAGGTTGTGACGGGGCCGATCCCTGGCCGGACGGCTCGGTCGCGAACTGCGACTTCGGCGATACGCAGTGCGGCCTCGAGTGCGTGGACGTGATGAGCGACCGCGAGCACTGCGGCGCCTGCGACAACACGTGCGACACCGGGTTCTCCTGCGTCGACGGGGTCTGCGACCTGGTGTGCCCCGAGGGGCAGACCGCGTGCAGCGGCACGTGCGTCGACGTCGACCGCGACCCCTCCCACTGCGGCGCGTGCGACGCGACCTGCGAGGCGGGGGAGGTCTGCACCGACGGCGCCTGCGAGGTCAGCTGCCCGCCGGGCCAGGACATCTGCGACGGGCAGTGCACGCTCACCGAGAGCGACCCCGCGAACTGCGGCGGCTGCGGCGACGCCTGCGACGACGGCGAGGTCTGCATGATGGGCGCGTGCGCGGTCACCTGCGGCGCCGACCTCATGGAGTGCAGCGGCAGCTGCGTCGACCTCGCGATCAACCCGATCCACTGCGGCGCCTGCGGCAACGTCTGCCCCATCGGCTTCGCGGCGGATGGCGTCTGCGTGGCCGGCGAGTGCCAGACCTACTGTCAGGACCTGCAGGGCGACTGCAACGGCGACCTGGCCATGATGGACGGCGACGGCTGCGAGACGCGGCTCGAGATGGACGTCGACAACTGCGGCGCGTGCCGCCGCGAGTGCGTGTTCGACAACGCGACGGGCTCCTGCACGGCGGGTGATTGCGTCATCGCGACCTGCGACGCGGGCTTCGACGACTGTGACACCGATGGCACGAACGGCTGCGAGGCCGAGATCGCGGCGGACAGCAACAACTGCGGTGCGTGCGGCACCGTGTGCGCCTCGGGCGAGGCCTGCGTCATGGGCGTCTGCACGCCTGCGAGCGCCGACACTTGCTCGAGCGTCGTCGCGCTCACCGCGGGCGTGAACACCATCATGTGGACGGCCTTCGGCGCCGAGTACCTCGCGGCCTACAGCGACTACCCGACCGGCTGCGTCCCGGTCAGCTCCTACGTCCCCGACGGACCGGACCTCGTGATGTCCTACACGGCGTCCTCCGCGGAGACGGTCACGTTCGCGCTGACGAACCGACCCTCCAGCACGCGCTGGGCGCTCGTCGGCAACGCGCGGCCGTGCGGCACGATCCAGTCATCCGACGCCTGCTCGAGCGAGTTCGGCTCCACCACCATGGACGTCGACGTGACGCTCGCGGCCGGTGAGACCGCGTACGTCTACGTCGTGGACACGACGAGCGGCTCCAACCCGCTGTCCAACCCGCTCGAAGTGACCGTGACGGTGACGCCATGACCGCGCCGCAGAGCTCAACCTGGAATGGAAAGAGAATGACGATGACCCGCAAGCTTTGGATGAGCCTGCTCGTCGCGACGGTCGTGTCGGTGTCGGGCTGTGACGATTCGCCGGGCGTGCCCGACGGGGGCCTCGTGCAGCCCGACGGCGCGCGCCTCTGCACCGGCGGCGAGACCCGCTGCGACGGGATGTGCGTCGACACGACGCGCGACACCGATCACTGCGGCGCCTGCGGCAACGTGTGCGGCACCGCCGAGGCCTGCCTCGACGGGACCTGCACGCTCGTGTGCCCGGACGGTCAGGACGTGTGTGACGGTCGCTGCGTCGATCTCCAGACCGACGAGGCCCACTGCGGCGCGTGCGGCGACACGTGCGAGCCCGGCGAGACCTGTAGCGCGGGCGCGTGCGCCCTGGTGTGCCCGGGCGACCAGACCGAGTGCGACGGGAGCTGCGTGAGCACCGGGAGCGATCCCGAGAACTGCGGCGCCTGCACCACGACGTGCGGCGCGGGCGAGGTCTGCGACATGGGGAGCTGCGCCCTGAGCTGCTCCTTCGGGCTGACCGAGTGCGACGGCGCCTGCGTCGACCTCGACAACAACCCGGCGAACTGCGGCACCTGCGGCTTCACCTGTGAGGCGCCCGACGGCGCGGTGGGCCTCTGCGCCTCGCGCCGCTGCCGCGTCGCCTGCGACGGAGCCTTCGCCGACTGCAACGCCGACCTGGGCGACGCGTCGGGAGACGGCTGCGAGATCGACACCGACATCGACGCCGACAACTGCGGCGCGTGCGGAGTGGTCTGCGGGGCCGCCAACGCGGTCACCGGGTGCACCACCGGCGCCTGCACCATCGCCATGTGCGACACGGGCTGGGCCGACTGCGACATGGACTACACGAACGGCTGCGAGCTGGACGTGAGCTTCGACGACATGAACTGCGGCGCGTGCGGAAACGTCTGCCCCGCCGGAGAGAGCTGCGTGCTCAGCGCCTGCACCGGGCCGCTCGCCGAGGACTGCTCGAACGCGGTCGCGCTCTCGATGGGCGCCAACACCGTCGGCTGGCTGGCGACCACGAACGACTACCTGACGACGGCGCCCAGCTGCACCCCGACCTTCGCCGACCCCGACGGTCCGGACCTCGTCATGAGCTACACGGCCACCGTCGACGAGACCGTCGACATCACCTTCGACAAGCCCACCAGCACCCGCTGGGCGGCGTCCGCGTCGACGGCCGCGTGCGGCACCACCGCGCCGGAGATCTCCTGCGTCTCGGAGTTCACCGCGCCCACGCTCGACCTGCCGCCCTTCAGCCTCCGGGCGGGCGAGACGGCGTACATCTACCTCGTCGACACCGACAGCGGCTCCAACCCGCTCGACAACCCGCTGAGCGTGAACGTCACCACCACGGCGTGCGCCAGCACTCCGACGCCGATGGTGACGGCGCAGTCGCCGATGCCCGGCAGCACGACGGCCACGCTCGCGCCGGAGATCTCCGTGACCTTCGACAACCCCATCTCCCGCATCGTCGGGACGGTGACGGTCAGCGGTGACATGGGGACCTCCGACACCTACGACCTCTCGATGGCCCCGCCGGAGATCAGCTTCGACACGGCGGGCACCACGCTGACGGTCGCCTCCAGGACGTACAACACCGGCGAGAGGCTCACGGTCACGCTCAGCGGCCTCGAGTCCGAGCAGTGCTTCCAGCCGATCCCGACGGTCAACTGGAGCTTCTCGATGCCCGTGCCGAGCTGCGCGCCGGGCACGGGCGGCGCGGTGGGCACGACCACGGCCCGCCTCGCGACCGGCCTCTCGTTCCTCACCGAGTACTACGTCGCGGCGGACGATGTCCCGACCGGCTGGGTCTACTTCGGCGGGACGGGCGACTTCTACCGCATCCCGAAGGCGGGCGGCGCCATCGAAGACGTCGAGGCGCTCGCCGGTCTCACCTTCACGAACCTCGGGTACGAGGCGGTGGTCGTGGGCGCCGAGGTCTACACCATCGACAGCACCACCAGCGGCTCGGGGCGCGTCTACCGCGTCACGACCAACGGCGGGCTGACCTGGATGACCGAGGACTACGCGACCTTCGCGACCACCCCGGCCGACGACTTCCGCGGCGCCACCGCGGTGCCGTCGCTCGGACGGATCTTCTTCGTCACGCACGAGGGCTCCTCCACGGTGGACACCGAGATCTGGTCGGTGCCGATCGGCGGCGTCGCGCCGGTGGCGGCCACCCTCGAGCGCTCGGTCCCCGGCGTCCAGAACTGCAGCGGCATCGCGGTGGACAACACGAACTACTACCTCGCCTGCGGGACCCGTGACGAGCTGGTGCGCGTGCCGATCGCCGCCGGCGCGCCGACGGTGATCTCCACCACGATCCCGCTCAACACCACGAAGAACGTCGTCCACGGTCAGGACCTCGACATGGACGGCGCCTTCGACATCCTCTACGTCAACGGCGCAGACAGCGTCTACTTCGTATGTGATCCCGGAGGTGCCAGCCCGTTCTCGAGTCTGATGCTGACCTACAGCCCAGGGACGAGCGACTACGGGCTCGGCTACGATCGGGTGGGCAACGTGCTGTACTCGTACGATGACGACACCGAAGAGGTCGTCTCCATCCAGTAGCCCTCCTCGAACGGGAGATGCTGAGACGGCCCGCTCCGCTCGGAGTGGGCCGTCTTCTTTCCGTCATCTCCGAAAAAAGACGCAGAGTGGATCCGTTGGGCTTGCATCATTCCAGGATATGCGTATTCTAGGGACTCACTGACACGAACTGGGAGCTGGTCGAAAAGGCAACCGCGCACGAAAGGCGCGGGCGCAAAGCCACTGACCTACCGGGCATCCGCCCCACGGTTTGAATGGCCGCCGAATCCGGCACGGTTGGCTCCCCACCACGCTCGCGAAGGCGAGCAAGGGAGGCCTCCATGAACCGGTCCGCTACCAACCTGTCCGTCGTCCTCGTCCTCGGTGCTGCGCTCCTCGGAGGCTGCGGCGCGCAGCTGGCGAACAGCCCCTACGCGCAGGGCGTGACCGACGGGGACCGCTACGCCGCCGCCATCGACGAGGCGTTCGACCGCTACGACGCCGAGGTGGCCGAGGCCGAGCGGCTCTCCTTCGCCACCGAGCTCGAGGCCCAGGCGGTCGCCCACACGCTCTCGCCCCGTCGCTTCGACGTGCTGCTCGCAGCGAGCCTCCAGGAGCGCGGCCTCACCCGCCGCGGCCTCAACGTCTACGCCACGCACCACCCCGAGTTCGCCGACGCGCAGGCGAGCCGCTTCGAGGGCCGCCTCGCCGGCATCGAGCAGCGCGCCTCCGCGCTCGAGGGCCGCGTCGACGGCTCCCTCGCCCAGGTCGACCCCGACCTGATGGACGCGCCCGGCCACGTCGCGCAGCGCTGAGCGTCGCCCCGAGTTTGAGAGAGCCCGGCGGCCCTCCGCTGGGCTCTTCGCGTTCCGTCTCCCAAGGCGGCCGCGTCGCCGCGGTCTCACGGGCCATGGACCGCGCCCTCCGCCTCTCCCTCGTCGGGCTCTTCGCCTGCGGGCTGTACTTCGCGCTGCGCTTCGGCTGGCTCGTGCACGACGTCGGACTGGAGACGCTGCACTTCCGCAAGCTCTGCACGCTGCTCGCCGCGCTCGCGATGATGGGCGGAGCGGCGGCCGCCTGGCGCGGCTGGACGTGGGGGCTCTTGCTCGCCCTGATGTCCAGCAGCGCGATGCTCGGGGCCATGTGCTTCGGGATCGCGGACGCGCGCTTCCTGCCCCCGGTCGCGTTCGGCGCCGTGGCGCTCGTCAGCTCCGCGCGGACCCTGTGGCGCGCCGATCGGGGGGCGGCGCTGGCGGCGCTCGCGCTGACCCTCGCGCTGGGCGGCGTGACCGCGCTCCTGGCTGGCCCGCTCTACGCGCCGCTCCGTGACGAGATCGACAGCCTCGGCCAGCCTCCGCCGAGCCCGCTGAAGACCACGGAGGCGCCCATCCCGATCTTCATCTGAGCGGATGCGCTGTAAGCTCTCGCGCCATGGCCAAGGGAAGAGAGAAACACCAGGCGCGCCTCGACGCGATCGGGCTGCTCGGCAAGGACCTCGCGCGCCGCGCCGACAAGAAGTGCGAGCTCTGCGAGGGCAAAGGCGACCTGAGGCCGTACGACACCGCGCCCGACGAGGAGCCCTCGCTCGACACGATCGCGCTCTTCTGCGCCGACTGCCGCGCGCGCCTCGACGGCCGCGACGATCCGCCGGAGACGCTGCGCTTCCTCGAGATCGCGATCTGGAACGAGCACCCGCCCGTGCAGTCGAGCGCCCGCACGCTCATCCGCCGCGTCGACGCCCCCTGGGCCCGCGCCGCGCTCGACATGCTCTGAGCGACTGTCGATCCGCCTCGATTGCGGGACTGATTTACCGGCCGCGGTGCGTCCGTCATTCATAAACTCGTACAGCGATCGTAGTACGCTCTCACCATGAGATCCGTCGCCCTGGTCTTCGCCCTGCTTCTCGGCCTCACGCATGGCGTGGCCTCCGCCCAGACGCCGCCCGCCGCGTACCCGGCCGACAGCGCCTTCACCGCGATCACCTGCAGCGATCCCACGTCGATCCCCTCGACGGATTCGTGCACGGACGAGGCGCGTGATCACCGGAACATCGTCGGCGCGGGAGCCACCCCGGCTTACCTGATCACCAACGACGGCACGTACCTCTACCTGCGCATCCGCGTGGAGGCGGACCCCACGCAGTCCGGCGCCTTCCGCGCCTTCGCCTGGGGCTTCGGGCTGGACGCGGACGCGGACGGCGAGTTCGAGGCGTACATCACCCTCATCGGGCAGGGCATGTCCGACCGCGTCGAGATCCGGGACCAGGACCCCGACAACGGGATCACCCCGGACCGCGTCGGCCCCACCGCCCTGACCGCGATCTACTCCGACCTCGCGATGCCTTCTTGGGGGATCTCCACCATCGCGCCGTCCGTCGGCGGCATGCCCAACTACTGCGCCGACGACACCGACATGGCCGACTACTACATCACGGTGGCGGTGCCGCTGACCGTGGTGCGCGACTTCGGCGCGCTCGGCGGCGTGGTGGCCTACGGCGGCAGCTCGTCGATGTTCAGCGGGATCCAGAACGACTTCGTCTGCGCGGACGGGACGCCGCCCTCGTGCACGATGGGCAGCACCTGCGCGAGCGGCATCTGCCTCGCGTCGACGGGCGTCTGCGCGCCGCCGGTCGATCCCTTCTTCGTGGGCTGCCTCGACGAGGACACGAGCCCCGCGGACATGATCGACGACGGCTGCACCAGCGCGCGACCGCACTGCATCATCGGGGCCTCGGGCGCGTCGACCTGCGTCGAGTGCGAGGTCGACGGCCACTGCGACGACAGCAACGCGTGCACCACCGACAGCTGCGCTACCAACATGTGCTCGAACGCGGCCGCGAGCGCCGGCACGGCGTGTCCGGGCGGGGTCTGCGACGGCACCACCTCCATGATGGCCTGCGCGGCCTGCCTCGACGACGCGTCCGGGTCTGCGACGGACACGGGCTGCGGCGCGGGCGCGCCGTTCTGCGACACGAGCGGCGCGGCGCCGATCTGCGTCGCCTGCGTCGACGACGCGATGACCGGGACGGACACGGGCTGCGGCGGGGCGGCTCCGGTCTGTGACACGAGCGGCGCGGCGCCGGTCTGCGTGGCGTGTCGCGATGACGTGATGGGCGCGATGGCCGACGACGGCTGCGGCGCGGGCGCTCCGCTCTGCGACACGAGCGGCGCGGCGCCGGTGTGTGTGGCCTGCGTCGACGACGCGATGGGCGGCGCGGTGGACACCGGCTGCGCCGCTGGCGCCCCGCTCTGCGACGCGAGCGGCGCGGCGCCGGTGTGCGTCGAGTGCTTCGACGACACGGCGGGCGGGACCGACAGCGGCTGCGCCGCGGGCGCGCCCGCGTGCGACACTTCGAGCGGGAGCGGGACGTGCGTCCCGTGTCTCGACGACGCGCCGGCCGGCAGCCCCGACGACGGCTGCGCCGCGCCGACCGCGGTGTGCGACACGTCGGGCGGGACGAACACCTGCGTCGGCTGCCTCGTGAACGCGGACTGCCCGGGCGGAGCGTGCGTGCTCGCGACCAACACGTGCAGCGGCTGCGTCGACGACACCGTCGGCGGCACCGACTCCGGCTGCGGTGGCGCGACGCCGGTCTGCGACGCGTCGGGCGGGACGGGCTTCTGCGTGGCGTGCGAGGACGACGCCGCGGGCGCGGGCGCCGACAACGGGTGCGGCGGGAGCGCGCCGTTCTGTGACACGTCGGGCGCGGCGCCGATCTGCGTGGAGTGCTTCGACGACACGGCGGGCGGGACCGACAGCGGCTGCGCCGCGGGGTCGCCGGCCTGCGACACGAGCGGGGCGGGCGCGGTCTGCCGCCCTTGCCTCGACGACCAGCCCGCGGGCGCGACCGACGACGGCTGCTCGGCCGCCTCCCCCGCCTGCGACACGAGCGGCGGCGCGAACGTCTGCGTGGGCTGCCTGGTGGACGCGGACTGCGGGAGCGGCGTGTGCGACGCGACCACGAACGTGTGCGTGGCCTGTCGAGACGACGTCTCCGGCGGCACCGACAGCGGCTGCGCCGCGGGCGCTCCGGCGTGCGACACCAGCGGCGCCGCGCCCATCTGCGTGCCGTGCCTCGACTCCTCTGCGCCCGGCACCCCCGACGAGGGCTGCATGGCGCCGACCCCCACCTGCGACACCTCGGCCGCGACGAACGTCTGCGTCGGCTGCCTGACCGGGGCCGACTGCGGCCCCACCGCGCCGGTGTGCGGCGGGATGATGACCTGCGCGATCTGCGAGGACGACACGGCCGGCGGCACCGACACGGGCTGCGACGCGAGCGCGCCTGCGTGCAACACGTCGGGGGCGACGCCCGTCTGCCAGGCGTGTGAGGACACCGCGAGCGGCGCTGGCGTCGACAACGGCTGCGCCGCTGGCGCGCCGCTCTGCGACACGTCCGGCGCGTCGCCGGTCTGCGTGGAGTGTCTCGGCAACGCCGACTGCGGCGTCGGGACCGTCTGTGGTCCGGCCGACATGTGCGTGCCGGGTTGCAGGGACGACGGCGACTGCGCCGGCGCACCGGGGACGCCCTTCTGCGACACGGCGGCGAGCGTGTGCGTCGAGTGCAGGCTCGACACCGAGTGCCGCGGCGACCTCGTCTGCGACCCGGTCTCGCGCGCGTGCGGCGCGGGGGACAACGACGGCGACGGCGTCCCGGACGACGTCGACCTCGACGACGACAACGACGGCATCCCGGACACCGAGGAGCTGGGCGGCGCAGATCTCTCGGGCGACGTCGACGGCGACGGGATCGCCGACTACCGAGACGCGAGCGAGGTGACCTGCGTCGACGCCGACATGGATGGCGCCTGTGACGAGCTCCCCCGCTCGGTCGACCAGGACGGCGACGGCGTGCCGAACCACTTCGATCTCGACGCGGACAACGACGGCATCGTCGACCTCGTCGAGGGCGGCGGGGTGGACGCCGACGGCGACGGACGCGCCGACGGCTTCACGGACATGGACGGCGACGGGCTGCACGACGCCTTCCTCGCCATGCCGCTGCCGCTCCCGAACACCGACGCGCCCGACGCGCTGCGCGACTTCCTCGACCTCGACGCGGACGGCGACGGGATCACCGACACGGTGGAGGCGGGCGGGCTCGACGCGGACGGCGACGGCCACATCGACGGCTTCACGGACACCGACGGGGACGGGCTGCACGACCCGCTGGCGGGCGACGCGCTGCCCCGGCCCGACACCGACATGGACGGACGGCCTGATCACGTGGACGTGGACGCCGACGGTGACGGCTCGCCGGACGCCACCGAAGGCCACGACGCCGACGGCGACGGCTCGCCCGACGTGGTGCCGAGCGGCATGGACGAGGACGGCGACGGACTCGACGACGGCTTCGACCCGAGCCAGGGCGGCACGCCCGCGAGCCTCCCGGACCGAGACGGAGACGGCGAGCCCGACTACCAGGACCTCGACGACGACGGCGACGGAATCCCGACCGCCACCGAGCGCATGGACGGCTCACGCCACGGCGACGACGTGGACGGGAGCGGCGAGCCGAACTGGCTCGACACCGACAGCGACGGAGACGGGCGGAGCGACATGGCCGAGTGTCCGTCGCCGGTCGACGGCTGCCCCGACTCGGACGGCGACGGCGTGCCCGACTACCTCGACCCCGACGAGCCGGGCATGCCCGACGGCGGCATGGGCGACGCGTCGGTGATGGTCGACGGCGGCGTCGACGGGGGCCCGCCGCCTCGCGGCGGCGTCTCGGGCGGCGCGCTCTGCAGCGCCTCTCCGCAGGGCTCGGGGCCGCTGGCGCCCCTCGGCCTGCTCGGCCTCGCGCTGGGCGTCGCGTTCCTGCGGCGTCGGCGTAGGGGAGGCTGAAGCATGCGGATCATCGCGAGCTGCGCCGCGCAGCCCTCGCGCGGTGCGGGCGAGACCGCACCGCGCGAGCCCTCCGTCCACGCAGATGCTGCGCTCGACGTGCTTCGATCACGTGCCGTCGAAGCGTCGGACGAGGGCGCGGATCATCGCGAGCTGCGTGACGACGGCGACGAGGAGCGGCGCCCACCAGAGCGAATCGCCCGCGTGGGCCATCCAGAACGCCTTGGCGACCAGGAACGGCGGGAAGACGCCGAGCAGCCACTGCCAGGGCTCGGGCGCGAACCAGCCGAAGAGGATCGTCAGCCCAGCCACGCCGCCGAACTTGGTGAACGCGAGGCCCTGCACCTTGTCGTTCGCGAACGAGGCGAAGAGCAGCATCGCGAGCGGCGCGGTCAGGCAGGCGCCGAACGCGATCGGGACGAGCTTCCAGGGGGCGACGTCCGCGTGCCCGATGAGCGGCACGATCGCGAGCGCGAAGATGAAGGACAGCACCGTCGGCTGCGCCACGCGGTAGCCGACGTAGCGCGCGAGCGGGACGGGCGTGACGCGCATGGCGACGAGCGTCTCGTCCTCCTTCTCGTCGAGCAGGAGGAACGCGAACGCGGTCCCGGGCAAGAGCGCGGCCTGCCAGAGCCCGATGAACGCGACCCACATCGGGTAGGTGTCGGAGAGCCGCAGGCTCACGCTCTCGCTCGGCAGCACGCCGCTCTCGGCCAGCGACGCGTCGAGCGCGGGGAGGGCGAAGCGCGCCGCGACGCCCATGAACGCCGCCATGCCGAGCAACATCACGAGCATGCGGTCACGCAGGATCAAGCGAACGTCGTTGCGGCCGAGCGTGAGGGCCAAGCGGGTGAGGCTCATGCTCACGAGGCCTCCAGGACGACGTGTCGGTGGAAGGCCCGGCGCGCCCACACCGCGAGCCCGACGCAGCACAGCGTGGTCACCCCCACCGCGTAGGTGAGCTCCCACGGGGTCAGGGGCGTGAACGCTCCGCGGATGAGCATGGTCGGCGCCGCGCTCGGGACGAGCAGCCACGCCGGGTGGTCGAGCGCGCCCACGAAGTAGAACGCGGGCAGCTGCAGCACCATCGCGATGGCGCCCATCGGGATCAGCGCCTCCATGATGCGCCGGTGGCGGACCACCACGATCACGCCGACGAGCACGTGCATGACGCTCAGGGCGGCGAGGCCCGCGAGGAAGAGGAGGGGGTCGGGCCACGTCACGGGGCCCTCGCGCGAGAGCACGAGGAGCGCGCCAGCGGCGATGAGCACGCCCTCGACCGTGGCGAGCGCGCCGAGGGTCAGGGCCTTGGACGCGAGGTACTCGCCGGGGCGGAGCGGCGAGACGATCACCGCCGCGAGCGTGCCGTCGTCGCGCTCGAGCAAGATCATCGCGACGACGTAGAGCAGGGTCGAGCCGCCCACGAAGAGGAGCAGCGCCATCGGCACCGTGCGCGCGACCAGGTCGTTCGGGGAGAGCCACGCGAGCGCGCCCGCCACGATCAGGCTCACTCCGACCGAGATCGCGTAGAGCTGATTGCGCTGCTGCAGCACCGCGTCCGTCTTCATCGCCGCGAGCAGCCTCATGGCGTGAGCGCCTCGCCCGTGACCTCGATGAAGACGTTCTCCAGCGTGGTCTCCTGGCTGTGGATCGTCTCGACGCGGTGCGCGCGGAGGAGAGACGCGAAGACCTCGTCCTCCCCGATCCCGTCGAGGGGCCGCTCGACCGCCTTCAGCTCGCCCGCGTCCTCGTACTCGACGCGCACGACGCGCCGCCCGTGCTTCTTCTTCAGCGCGCTCGGGGTGTCCATCGCGCGGATGCGTCCGTCGGTGATGAAGGCGACGCGGTCGCAGAGCTGCTCGGCGACCGACATGTCGTGCGTGGTGACGAAGACCGTCGCGCCCTCGTCGCGCACGCGCCGCACCAGGTCCTTGATGTTGCGCGCGTTGACCGGGTCGAGCCCGCTCGTCGGCTCGTCGAGGAAGAGGACCTTCGGTCGGTGAAGCAGGCTGCGCGCGACGTTGAGGCGGATCTTCATGCCTTTGCTGAAGTCGCTCACGCGCTGATCGGCCGCGTCCTCGAGCCCGACCCAGCGCAGGACCTCGAGCGGCGGCACGATGGCCTGCGCGTACAGGGCCCCGAAGTGCTCGAGGTTCTCGCGCGCCGTGAGCCGCTTGTGGTGGTTGGGCAGCTCGAAGCTCACGCCGACGTGCTCGTAGTAGGCGTGGCCCCAGTCGCGCACCTCGCGGCCCATCACCGACGCGCCTCCTGCGTAGCCGTGCAGGAGCCCGATCAGGATCTTCTGCGTCGTCGACTTGCCCGCGCCCGAGGGCCCCAGGAATCCGAAGATCTCCTGCTCCTCGATGTCGAAGGAGAGCCCGTGGAGGGTCTCCGTCGCCGCGGCCGGATACGCGAACTTCAGCCCGTCGACCTCGATCATGACCGCCGCTCCTCCATCAGCGCCTCGAAGGCCGCGCGGCCGCCCTCGAAGAGATCCCGGATCACGCGCTTACCCGCCTCGGAGTCGCCGCCGTCCTCGGGGGTCAGCGCGCGATCCATGAAGTCCGCGATGCCCTCGATGAGCGCGTCGGTCTCGGGGATCTCGGCCGGGGGCACGACCTCGTCGAGCGAGACCAGCCCGAAGGCGATCATGTTCATCAGATGCGCCGCGACCTTCGGGTCCACGTCGCGCCGGATGGCTCCCGCGTCTTGCAGCATGACCACCGCCTCGTGGCGCGTGGGTTGCCCGGTCGCGTATTTGCGAAAGAAGTTGTCGGGTCGCTGCAGGTAGCGCCCGAGGACCGCGCGGTCGCGGCGATAGATGATCGACATGAACGGGCTCGCGTCGAGAGCGCGGAGCATGACCTCGTACATCGCGCCGACCGTGCCCCCGCGGGGGTGCGCCTCGACGCCGCGCGCCCAGGCGTCGGAGAAGCGCATCATCTCCCGGAGCAGCAGCGCCTCGAAGAGCGCGTCCTTGCTCTCGAACGCGAGGTAGACCGCGCCCTTGGACACGCCCGCCGCGCGCGCGATGTCGCTCACCGAGGCCTTGTCGTAGCCGAACCGCACGAACAGGTTCGCCGCTTCGTTCAGGAGCCGTTCCTCCCGCTCTCGACCGCTGATCCGCGCCATTGTGACCTGATGACCGATCGAGTCGTTTCAGTCAAATGCTCGCGCGTGGGTCGACTCCGGGGGCCGTGTGTCAGGTCCTCATGCCGATGAGTCCACGCTCCGCGAGCAGCGCATCGTCGACGCAGCGGGCCCACGCCACCAGCACGGCCTCGACGCCGTTCGCGTCCCGCACCCCGTAGGCGCCGGAGAAGTCGTGGTCCTCGCAGGCCTGTCGCGCGATCGGCGCAGCTCCGTGGCCCAGGTCGCCTGTAGCGCGCCGATCTCGACAGGTGTGAGGAAGACGAGCTGCTCGGCGGCGCCCGACTCCACGATCGCGTCGAGCCACGCCGCGTAGGGCATCCCACCGGGCAGGGATCGCAGCATGTCTGACGCGCCGAGCGTTCGCTTCCACGCGTGGATTGCGTGCGGCAATCGGATTGGCGTCCCGCCGGGTTGCGGCGCGTCGTGCGCCCACTCGACCTCGTGGAGCTCGAGACTCAGACCCGCGCCAGCAACCTACAGGACGCGCGCCCACCCGGCCCGGGCATCGCCTCGGCACCCCAGACGCCGGCCACGCCGCTCGGGCGCACGTCACGAGGTCTCGGTCTGGCCGCGCAGTCGGCGATAGATCGAGAGCAGCCCGACGAGGGCGCCGCCGACGAGCAGGCCGGCGGCCAGATCCAGGATCAACGGGAGGGCCCAGCCGAAGGCGCCGAGGCCTTCGGAGAGGCTCTGGATGGCCGCGTAGAGCGGCGGGATGCCGTGCGTGATGATGCCGCCGCCGACCAGGAACATGGCGACGGTGCCGGCGATGCCCAGGCCCTTCATCAGGAGCGGCGCGCCGCGCAGGATGAGCCCGCCGACGCGCTTGGCGAAGGCGCCCTCCCGCTGCCGGAGCGCGAGGCCCGCGTCGTCCAGCTTCACGATGCCCGCGACGACCCCGTAGACGCCCACGGTCATGATGACCGAGACCGTCGTCAGCACACCGAGCCGCACCCAGAGGTCTGCGTCCGGGCTCTCCGCGGTGATCGCGCCGAGGGAGATCACGAGGATCTCCGCCGAGAGGATGAAGTCGGTGCGGATCGCGCCGGCGATCTTCGTCTTCTCGGCCGCGACGAGGTCGACCTCCGGATCGGCGACGGCCTGCTTGTGCGCGACGTGGCGCTTCTCCGCCTCCTCGCGATGGAAGAGCTTCTCGTGGACCTTCTCGAAGCCCTCGAAGCACAGGAACGCGCCGCCGAGCATGAGCAGCGGCGTGATCAGCCAGGGCGCGAGCGCGCTGATGGCGAGCGCCGCCGGGACGAGGATGAGCTTGTTCCGCGCGGAGCCCTTGGCCACCGCCCACACCACCGGCAGCTCCCGCCGCGGCTTCACGCCCGAGACCTGCTCCGCGTTCAGCGCGAGGTCGTCCCCGAGCACGCCCGCGGTCTTCTTCGTCGCGACCTTCGTGAGGGTCGCCACGTCGTCCATCACGATCGCGATGTCGTCGAGCAGAGCGAGCAGGCTGGCCGTCACCATCGGCGGCGAAGATAGGTGCGGGTCCGCCGTCGTACCAGGGCTCATCCGCGCACTGGAATGGCGCTCGCCAGGCGAACCGGCCCGGAGCGACCCCGAGTCTCGCCTGCCTCGAGTCGCCTGGCCTCGAATCGTCTCGAGTCGCTTGCCTCGAATCCTCGAATCTCGCTTGCCTCGAATCCCGGGTGCTCTCGAATCTCGCTTGCCTCGAATCCCGGGTGCTCTCCGGCGTCGCTCTCCAGAATCCCGGGTGCTCTCTGGCGCCGCTTCTCCAGGCTCGCTCGAGTCGCCTCTCCGGAGGCGGATCACGGCGAGTTCGGCGCCAGGCCGGCGACGCGCCGCTGATTCAGCGGCGTTCCTCGCCCAATGGGGATGAGCTCGTACACAAAGAGCGCATTTTGTCGGGCCAAGGTCGCCAGACGGACGCAGCTGTGCGCGGCTCGAGCCGTGATCGAGCCGCGCGGAGCCTAGTTGTGGCCGGGTTCGTCCGGTGGCTCGCCGGGGTCGCGCTCATCGCGTGCAGAGGCGCTCGGGTCGGGCTCGTCGCGCGGCGGCTCGGGCTTCGGCGGCGAGTCCGTGGGGGCTGACGACTTGCGCGTTCCACGCAGAGTGACCAGCCGCTTCGTCTTCTCGTCCCCGTCAGTCTG
>SHBB01000143.1 GCA_004213565.1 Sandaracinaceae bacterium | reverse complement strand
GGCCGAGCTCATGCCGCTGACGGCGTCGCTCCCCGAAATTCGGCCCGACCGGCGTCCGCGGCGCCGCCGCGAGGAGCGGCGGTGGGGAGTACCCGGGCCGATCCAGAGGAGCACCCGAGCAGATCGAGATGCCGGCTCCCGGCTCACCGGCTGGGCGGGGTCATCGGCCGACCTCGAGCCCGCTCGGGAGGTGGCTCGTGCTCCGGCTGCACATCGTCGAGCGGGACGATCCAGTCTGCGTGGCCGAACCACGGGTACGAAACGGTCAGGAGGTCGACGTCGGGGTCGACCAGCGGCTGGGTCGGGCGCCCGTTCAGCGAGGCCATCGCGACGGCGCGCACCTCCACCCGCCGTCCCTCGGCTCGATAGCGCTCGCCGAGCCAGCGGGCGTACTGGACGATCATCACGGGGGAGCCGCGAAGCTTGCGGTACTGACGACTCGTGAGGTCTCTCCGAGGCTCGACGTGCGTGATCTCGCCCGTGGCCGTGTCGGTGACCATGAACCGCACGCGGCCGCGCTTGCTGCGGAGCTTCATGTGCCAGGAATAGAGATGGCCCTCCTCCGTCCAGTGGACGTGGCCGGGGATCAGAAGGTGACGAAACGGGAGGAAGACCTGCACCGCGACCCACGCCGCGAGCGCCCACATGAGCGCTCGGGGAAGTCGCGACCGAGGCTTCGACTCCGGACGAGCGAGAGCGGGCTCGCGACCGCGAATCGTCCTCCACCAGAGCACGAGGTCCGCGCCGAGGACGCCCCCTCCGAACGCCCCGACGAAGCCGTGCACGGGGGAATAGGAGCTCGGCAGGTAGCTCCCCGCCATGGCCCCGAGGACCGCCCCCAGCAAGAGCCCGAGGATGCGCGGGAGGTCGCCAGCACGCAGGTCGGCCAGCAGACGCTTCGGCCAGTCCGCCGGAAAGAACAGGGTCGTCGCGCCGATCATGGCCCACGGGAAGACGCCGATGCTGAACAGTCCGGCGTTCATCACGTGAAAGAGCACCACCGCGCCGTATGCGGGGGCTCGCGTCTTCCTGTTCAGCACCAGGAACACGACCGAGAGATCGAGCAGGAGCCCCATCCACGCCATCGCCGTCGCCGCCGCGGGGCCCGACGCGAGCAGGGGACCGATGAGGGGGAAGTCGCCCTCGTCGGAGAGCCAGTCGGCGAGCGGGAAGCCGCGCAGCCAGTCGATGTTCAGCTTGGCGATGCCCCCGAAGACGTAGGGCACGGCGATCTGGAAGCGGAGCAGGTAGAAGGCCCACCCAGGCACGGTCGCGGACGGCTCGACGCGCCCGAGCCGCGCGTCGAGGGACAGCGCGCGGTGGGCAGGCACGATGGCCATCAGCACGGCCACCAGCACCAGCAGGTACATGTGGTTCAGGTACCGGGCGCGCTCCATCAAGAAGATCCACGAGAGCCCGGTCGCGAGCACGACCGCGGAGACGCGATAGAAGAGCCCGAGGCCGACGAGCGCGCCCGAGATGCCAACCACCGCGAAGCCGACCGTGGTCCACGGCTCGGGCAGCGGCTGCACCCACTCGAAGGGCCAGTACGAGAAGTGGAGCTCCGGCTCGACGAAGTGCGTGTCGATCCACCCGTGGTCGAAGAAGCGCCAGATCTCCCAGGCCATGAGCGTCCCGAACAGGATCCGGAAGAGGGCGAGGTTGGCAGCGTCGACCGGCCGGGAGAGTGACTCGAGACAGCGACGGAGGCCAAACGCCGAGCGCGGGGTCGAGGCCCCCTCCTCGCTGGCTTCAGACCGCATCACGCGGAGCCGATGATTGGCAAGAGCACTTCATGTGTCGAGGTGTGACCTCCGGAGGCGCGCCGCCTCGCGGCATCCTGGCAGGAGTGTCCGCGAGCCTACCCGATCAATCGGCCTCGCCGACATTCGACCTCCGCCGGCCAGCGGCTTTTTCGTACGCTGTGCGATTCACCCCGGGGTCTCGGCCTCGCGCACCGCTACGGTCCGACGGATGACTCTCGTTGCCTTCACGCCCGATCGATTCGCCGCCCCGCTCGTCGCGGGCTGGCTGGTGTGCGTCGCGATCGGATGCGCCAACGATCGGACGGTCGAGAGCGACGCGATGATCACCTTCGAGACCCCGGACGGAGGCGCCGCCGAGGACGCGAGCCGTCCCCCCGAACCCAGCGTCGGGGACGCGTGCGAGGTCGACGAAGACTGCCCCGAAGACGCGCCGATCTGCCTGATCTCCGAGGCGTACCGGGGCGGCTACTGCACCGACATCTGTCCGGAGGAGGGCGCGAACACCTGCCCGGCCGGCAGCCACTGCACGCCGATCGACTTCCGCACGCGCGTATGCCTGCTCGAGTGCGATCCACGCGCCGAGAAGGAGTGCCGCCCGGGCTACGGCTGCGCCGAGGGCGGACCGGACGCGTCGGTGTGCGCGCCCGGCTGCGATCTCGACTCGGACTGCCCCGACGGCCTGCTGTGCAACGCGGACGACGGCACGCTCGGCGAGGGACGGTGCTACGACCCCGACGCGGCGCTGGGCGATCCGTGCACGGAGCCCGAGGACTGCGACGCCGACGGCTGGTGCGTACGCGAGCGCGACCGCGGCTGGCCCGGCGGCGCCTGCACGATCTTCCGCTGCAACGAGATCGACGACACGGGCTGCGAGGGCGACGCGCACTGCGTCTTCCACTTCTACCGCGACCCGATCTGCGTGGACGGCTGCGAGGCCGACGCGGACTGCCGCTCCGGCTACGCGTGCCGCCCCGACGAGACCTACCCCGACCGCAACATTTGCATGCCGAGCTGTCAGGCCACCGACTGCGCGGAGCTCACCTGCAACACCGACACCGGTTTCTGTGAGTAGCGCGTGAACAACGCCGCGAGGCGCCGCTCGACCTCGGCGCGCGTCTCCTCGTGCGCGTCGGTGAGATCGGCGCGGGTGGGCAAGCCGTGCGCGGCCAGTGACTCGGGCAGGAGCGCCTCGCTCGTCATGCGGCGCGGGAGCCGCTGCGCACGGAGGCGCCGCGCGACGGGCGCGCCGCCCGCATCGAGACAGAACCGCAAGATCTCCCACGCCAGCTCGGCGTGACCCCGCTCGTCGTCCGCGATGGTCTCGAGCGCCTCGACCACGACTGGGTCCACCGCGCGCCCCGAGCCGACACGCGCGAGCGCGGCCGCTACGCCCTCCCCCAGACACCCGTCGAGCAGGGTCTCGACGGCCAGCCCGGGGAGCGAGCCGTCTCGCTTCCCGGCGGCGGGCATCTCCAGCGCGGCCGGGCCGATCGGGCGACCCGCGTACGCCCCGGCGATCCCGAACGCTCTCTGGGCGTGGTCGATCTCTTCGATCGCCGCGCGGTGACACTGCGCGATGAGGGAGGGCGGCGCGCCCGCGGCGAGCAGCCGCTGCGAGAGGTCCGCGAACGCACCGACCGACGCGTGCTCGTCGCGCGCGACCTCCGTCCACGCCGCGGCGAGAGTCTCCCGCGCCATCGGCTCGAGCGCATCGACGTCCGGCGCCGCTCCCCCCATCCAATCGTCGCGCCGGCGAGCGCCCGCCTCGAGCCGACGGCCCGCTCGTCGCCAGGGGCGCCCGTGCGCATGGCTGAGCGCCTCTACGAACCAGGCCAGGAAGCCACAACCCATGGCCAGCGACACCAGGCAGCCCAGCGCCCAGCCGTGGCGCGGCGCCGGCCGGCTCGAGCGAGGCGCGGGGGGAGGCGATCGCTCGGGCGGAGGCGCTTTCGGAGGGGCAGGCGCGGTCGGCGCTCGATATGGCTCCGGCGCGGGCCTCGACGGCTCGGCTCCATGAGGGAGCCGACAGAGGGTTCGCTTCCACCAGCGCTCGAGGCATCGCATGCCGGGACACGTGGCAGCGCGCGTGCCGCCCGGGAACACACCGCTCGCGGCGCTCGGCCTGGCGCCCCCACGAGTCGCGCCGTGCACGACACGTACGCGCCACGGACATTCGGCGCACCAACGAGAAACGCCGGCTCCCCGAAGGGAACCGGCGCTCGGTGTCTCGTCTGGCTTCGGCTCAGCTCGCGAGGAGCGGGGCGATGACGAGCGCGACGACGCTCATCAGCTTGACGAGGATGTTGAGCGAGGGACCCGCGGTGTCCTTGAAGGGGTCACCGACGGTGTCGCCGACGACGGCCGCCTTGTGCGCCTCGGAGCCCTTCTCGTGGACCGAGCCGTCCTTCATCTTGAAGCCGCCGCCCTCGAAGGACTTCTTGGCGTTGTCCCAGGCGCCGCCCGCGTTGCTCATGAAGAGCGCGAGGAGCACGCCGCTGACGGTGACGCCGGCGAGGAGGCCGCCGAGCGACTCGGCGCCCATCGTGAAGCCGATGAGGACCGGGGTCACGATGGCCATCGCGCCGGGCAGGATCATGCGGCGGAGCGCCGCCTTGGTGCTGATGTCGACGCAGCGCGCGGTGTCCGGCGCCGCGGTGCCCTCGAGCAGGCCCTTGATCTCGCGGAACTGACGGCGGACCTCTTCGATCATCTCCATCGCCGCCTCACCGACGGCGTTCATGGCCATCGAGCTGAAGAGGTACGGAAGCATGCCGCCGATGAAGATGCCGGCCATGACCTGGGGCTTGCTGATGTCGATGCCGGTGATGCCGGCGGTCTGCGCGAAGGCCGCGAAGAGCGCGAGGGCCGTCATGGCCGCCGAGCCGATCGCGAAGCCCTTGCCGATGGCGGCGGTGGTGTTGCCGACCGCGTCGAGCTTGTCGGTGCGCTCGCGAACCTCGGGCTTCTGGTGGCTCATCTCCGCGATGCCGCCCGCGTTGTCCGCGATGGGGCCGTACGCGTCGACGGCGAGCTGGATGCCGGTGGTGCTCAGCATGCCGAGGGCGGCGATGGCCACACCGTAGAGGCCGGCGAAGTAGGCCGCGCCCATGACGCCGCCCGCGATGAGCAGGATCGGCACCGCGGTGGACTGCATGCCGAGGCCGAGGCCGGCGATGATGTTGGTCGCGTAGCCGGTCTTCGACTGCTCGGCGATCCCGTTGACCGGGGCCTTCTCCATCGAGCAGTAGTACGAGGTGATGAGGCCGATGAGCACGCCCACGGCGAGACCGATGACGGTCGCGAAGCCCACGTCGAGCCAGCTGACCTCGATGGTCTCGGAGCCGAGGCCGATGGTCTGCACGACCGCGTTCTTGGGCCACATGAAGTTGGCGAGACCGAAGGTCGCCGCCGCCATGACGCCCGCGGCGCCGAACGCGCCGATGTCGAGCGCGACCTGCGGGTTGCCGCCCTCCTTCGTCTTGACGAAGAAGGTGCCGACGATGGAGCAGAGGATGCCCACGCCCGCGATGATGAGGGGCAGGAGCACCGGGCCGGTCATGAGCGTGCCGCCCGCGGCGCTGAAGCCGAGGCCGAGCACCATCGCGCCGACGATCGCGCCGACGTACGACTCGAAGAGGTCGGCGCCCATGCCGGCCACGTCGCCGACGTTGTCACCGACGTTGTCCGCGATGACCGCCGGGTTGCGGGGGTCGTCCTCGGGCAGCCCCGCCTCGACCTTGCCGACGAGGTCGGCGCCGACGTCGGCCGCCTTGGTGTAGATGCCGCCGCCGACGCGCGCGAAGAGCGCGATCGACGAGGCGCCCATCGAGAAGCCGGTGACCACGCTCAGCGAGAGGCTCATCTGAGACATCTCGCTCGTGCCGGCCGCGCCGGCCGGGAAGAGCACGTTCGTGTAGAGGAGGAAGAGGCCGCCGAGGCCGAGGATGGCCAGGCCGACCACGCTCATGCCCATGACCGCGCCGCCGCTGAACGCGACGTCGAGCGCGGGCGGGAGGCCCTTGGTCGCCGCGTGCGTGGTGCGCACGTTCGCGTTGGTGGCCACGCGCATGCCGAAGTAGCCCGCGAGGCCCGACGCGAAGGCGCCGACGACGAAGCTGACCGCGATCCACCAGGAGCGGCCCTCACCGGTCGCGTTGGCGGCCGCGAGGGCGCCCGCGACGATGACGACGAAGATGGCCAGGTAGCGGTACTCCGCGGCGAGGAAGGCCATGGCGCCCTCCTGGATGCGGGACGCGATGGTCTTCATCTCGTCGGTGCCGGCGTCCTGCTTGGACACCCACGTCGCCTTCCAGAAGGCGTAGATGAGCGCGAGGACGCCCGCCGCGGGGGCGATGTAGATCAGGTCTTTCGGATCCATTGGAGATTCCTCTATGCGCGGGCCACCCGTCCGTTCCTGGAGGGCCGTTCCGGGAGTAGGTGGCCGCGTTCTTACGAAAAGCCCTAGAAAATCAGTGGCGGATGATGCACGAGGGGATCAGGCCGCACCGGCGGGCGGCCGGGTTCTAGCGGATCCGCGGGATCACGCAAAGCGAAATCGAGAGCCCGACCCGCGGCCTCCGGCCCGCCTTGGGAGCGGTCTCAGCCGCGCGCTTCGGCGATCGCCGCGCGGGCCGCCTCGAAGTCACCCGGCCCCTGCACGCTGACGCAGGGCACGTCCTTGGCGATCCGCTTGATCATGCCCTTCAGGGCCGATCCCGCGCCGATCTCCACGAAGAGGCCGACTCCGTCCGCCACCATGCGCTCGACCGACTCGGTCCAGCGCACGGGACGGGCCACCTGGCGGCGCAGCGCGTCGCGCGCCTCGTCCGCGGTGCGGACGGGCACGGCGTCCACGTTGACGTAGACGGGGAGCGCGGGGTCGACGAAGGCGATCTCGGCCAGGTGCGGGGTCAGCGCCTCCTCGGCCGGCTTCATCATCGAGCAGTGGAAGGGCGCGCTCACCGGGAGCGGCATCGCCCTCCCCTTGAGCTCCTTCACCTTGGCGCCCGCGGCCTCCACCGCGGCGACCTCGCCCGCGATGACGACCTGGCCCGGCGAGTTGTAGTTCACCGGCTCGACGATCCCGTCGGTCTCCTCGCAGATCTGGCGGACCTGCGCGTCCTCGAGCTTGAGGATGGCGGCCATCGCGCCGACGCCGACGGGCACCGCGTCCTGCATGAACTGGCCGCGCTTGCGCACCAGCCGCACCGCGTCCTCGAAGCGCAGCGAGCCGGCGCAGACGTGCGCGCTGTACTCGCCGAGGCTGTGCCCCGCGGTGACGTCCGGCGCCTCGCCGAAGGCGCGCAGGAGCGCGACCGAGTTGGTGAGGATGGCCGGCTGGGTGTTGGCGGTGAGCTTCAGCGCCTCCTCCGGCCCCTCGAAGCAGAGCTTGCTCAGCGGCTCTCCGAGCGCGCGATCCGCCGCCTCGAACACCAAGCGCGCGGGCTCGGACGCGTCGAACGCCTCCTTGCCCATGCCGACCTTTTGCGACCCCTGACCGGGGAACACGAACGCGACCTTCGCCATGGGCGGGGTCTTAGCCGCGGAAGGAATGCTCGTGCAACCGCTCCAGCACGAAGTAGTTCGTCGGGATGCGCAGGCCGAGGATGTTCAGGTACGCCTTGCCCAGCAGGAGATCCGGGTCGTCCGGGTAGACCTGCACGACGTAGTCGCGGAGCGGCGGCCCGAAGAGGCCGTTGCCACCGAGCGAGTAGTCGAGCAGGAGCGCGTTCGGATACTTGTCGTCCCGGCTGCCCTCGACCACCCGATGCACGCGGTAGAACCCGAAGCGCTTGGGGTTCTCCTTGGACGGCTCGAGCTGGTGCGGCGCGTCGTCGGCGTCGTTCTTCGCCGGGATGTTGTAGCCCTGGATGAACGGCTCCGGGCCCTTCGCGCTCCGGGCCGGCCCCTCGAAGAAGCCCTTCACGAACTTCCGGATGCCGATCAGGCGGTAGATGGGCGGCGTGTTGCCGCCGCGAAACTCCCACCCCGCGAGGTCGTCGAACTTCGGCGCGACGCCGTTGCGCATGATCAGCTCGCGCTGACCGTTCGACATGTCCCGGAGGACCCCGAGCCAGTCGTAGCGATCTCCGGCGGGGGTGAGCGCGGCCTTCGGCCGCTCGGCGAGGGCGGTGGAGGAGCTCATCGGGGCGAGAGGCTAAACCAGTTCGAGACGCCTGTCACGCCGGCGAGGTCAGCCCGCGTGCTTCTCGATCAGGCCGCCGAGCCGCGGCACCGCCGCCTCGACGTGGCCCTTCGCCGTGCCGCGGAGCTTGGAGTAGGTCTTCTTCACCAGCTTGTTGGTGCTGCGCTCCGCCTTGCCGTCCGTGATGGCGAGCAGCCCCTCGGCGACGCGGCCCTTGTTGGCGATGAAGTGCGGCCCGACCGGCTTCTCGTTGGCCATCGCCTCCTGGTAGACGGGGTCGACCGCGTCGGCGAACTCGGGAAGCAGGTCGTGCACGACCTTCTTCACGAACCCGGGCTTCACGCCCTGCACGGCCTTGTACCCGGCCTTGAGCGCCATCCCGCTGAGGCCTCCCTTGTCGGCGACCTCCGCGTCGATGAGCTGGAGGCAGTCGTCGACGACCTGCGACTTCTTCGCGGGGCTGTTGAGCACTTCGGCGAGCTTCGTCATGGAGCCGTCTTTAGCCACGAACGTCCGGCTGTCGAGCCGAGAGGAGGGCTCGCTCAGCGACCTCTTCGGCGTCGGCGGCGCGTGCCCTCCTCCGGGCAGCCGTCTTCGTCCTCGAAGTCGTCGTCGTCCTCGGCCTCCGCGGGGCACTCGTCGTCGGTGTCCGGCACGCCGTCTCCGTCGAAGTCCTCCTCGGGGCAGCCGTCCTCGTCCGCGAAGCCGTCGAAGTCCTCGGCTTCGGTCGGGCACTGGTCGGCGCTGTCCTCGATGCCGTCGTTGTCGCGGTCGGCCTCGGGGCAGCCGTCCGTGTCGCGGTCGCCGTCCATGTCCTCCGGGGTGTTCGGGCAGCTGTCGTAGCCGTCGCGGATCCCGTCCCCGTCGTTGTCCTCCTCGGGGCAGCCGTCCTCGTCCTCGTATTCGTCGAGGTCCTCCGCCTCGTCGGGGCAGGGGTCGTCCGCGTCGGGGATCCCGTCGCCGTCGTTGTCGAGCTCGGGGCAGCCGTCCTCGTCCTCCCAGCCGTCCTCGTCCTCGGCGTCGGCCGGGCAGGCGTCCTGGCTGTCGGTCACGCCGTCGCCGTCGGTGTCGAGGTCCTGCGGGGGGCTGAAGCTGGCGCCGAGGAACCCGTGGGCCACGGGCACGCCCACGCCGTAGACCAGGCCCGCGCCCGCGCCCGCCTGGAAGGTGAAGTCGCCCACGATGAAGTTGAGGGCCCCGCGGATCTCCGTCGGCGCCTCGCTGTCGAAGCGCTGACCGAAGCTGGTCCAGCCGTTCGCCTCGACGAGCACCTCGACGAGCGGGTGCGGGCGGTAGGCGGCGGCCAGGCCCCACGCCGCCTCGGCGCCGATCTGGCTGCGGATGTTCTGCAGCTCCTCGCGGAAGACGCCGCCGAGGTTGAGGGCGAGCCGAAAGTCGCCGTAGCGGAAGCCCCCCACGACGTGCCCGCCGACCTGCGGCAGGGGGTCGCCCATGAAGTGCTGCTCCCACATGTAGTGGCCGATCGGGATCGAGACCCAGGCGACCGCGCTGAGCGTCACCCCGTTGCCCGCCGAGTCGGGATCCAGGATGCGGATCTTGCCGCTCACGCGAGGGTCGGTGAGGCCGCCCACGGCGCCGCCGTTCGACGCGACGCGGTTGCTGCGGCCGTCGCCCGTGCCCTGGAGGTATTCGTAGCGCTCGCCGTCGCCGTAGAGCACGACGGGCAGGTTCAGCCCCACCTGGATCCGGTCCAGGAACGTCACCGCGCCATACAGCTGCAGGGTCAACATCGAGCCGACGAAGTCGGTCTCGTCCGTCGGGCTCGGCACCATGCCGCAGCTGGTCCCCGAGGGCGGCGACCGCCCCTCCTCACAGGCGCGGAACCAGTCGAGATCGTCCACCGCGAAGGGCCGATGCAGGTAGCCCATGGTGGCGCCGAACGTCGGCACCAGGTTCGGGCCCACTTCGCCGCCGTCGACGAGCACGAAGTTGTTCGGCCCGGGCGCCACGTAGAAGCGGTGGGCCGAGAAGTCGTCGCGGGGGAAGCTCTGCGCCGCCGCGGGGCTGGCCGCGGCGATCATCATCACCAAGCTGAGTACGAAGCGCATGCAGCGCGGATGCTATTCGACTCTCACTCGATGAGCGAGCAACGGACTCGTTAGGAGCGATGTCAGTCCGGTTCTTCCGTCCAGGCGCCCGGGCGATGTACGCTGCGCCCGTGGCGGAGCCGACCGACCTCGTCGTGATCGGGCCCGACGGCAGCGTGCGTGTCGCGGGTCGAGGCGCGGAGCGGAGGCTCCGGGATCGTCCGGGGCGCTATCGCCTCGTGGTCGACGCGCCGGGTCTGCTCATCCTCAAGGGGGAGGAGGAGGGCGCGGACGGATCGCGCGGCGCGCGCGTGGCGATGGCCGGCGAGCTGCTCAGCCGCAACTCCGCGCTCGAGGTGCTCAACCTGGTGGCGAGCGCCAACTGGCGGGGCGAGCTGCACATCCTCACCGAGGACGCCCACCGGACCCTCGCCATCGATCAGGGCGCGCTGAAGTACGCCCACAGCGACCACCCCGACGACCGACTCGGGCAGGTCCTCTACCGCAACGGGACCATCAGCCGCGCGCAGCTCGACGCGCTGCTGCGCGAGGTCGGCCCCGAGAAGCGGCTGGGGCAGCTGCTCATCGACCGGGAGCTCATCTCGCAAGAGAAGCTCTTCTCGGAGCTTCAGAAGCAGGTCGAGCAGATCTTCTTCTCCGCGCTGCTCGCGCGCTCGGGCCACTACGTCTTCGCGGTGCTCGGCGAGGGCGCCGAGCCGCCCCACCACACCGTGCACCTGCCCGTGCAGGCGCTGCTGATGGAGGGCGTGCAGCGCATCGACGAGATGGCGCTGTTCCGGGAGCGCATCCCGCACGACGACGTCTGCCCCGTGGTCCAGCCCAAGGCGACGCAGCTCACCCTCGACGGCAACGCGCAGCTCATCCTCACCTACGCGGACGGCCACCGCACCATCGAGGACATCGCGCGGGAGACGGGGCTCGGTCAGTTCATGACCATCAAGGGCCTCTACGGGATGCTCCAGCAGGGCGGCGTCGTGCTGAAGGCCCGAAAGACGGTCGACGCGGCGGCGGTGAAGCGGCTGGTGTGGGCGTTCAACGACGTGCTGCGAGACATCTTCATGGCCGTCGCGACCTACGGCGGCATCGACCAGACCCGCTCCACCCTCGAGGCGTGGATCGCGGGCAGCGGCTACGGGCCGATCTTCGGCGAGCAGGTCGAGGAGGACGGCTCGATCTCGGTGCTGCGCACGGTGCAGGCGATGGGCGAGGTCGACATCGAGAACCCGATGGAGGCGCTCCACCAGGCGCTGCACGAGCTGAGCGCGTTCGCGCTCTTCGCCGCGACGACCACGCTGCCCCGCGACCAGGAGCTCGCGCTCTCGCGCGACGTGAACACGCGGCTGAAGCGCATCCGGATCTGAGCGTGACGAAGACCGTCCTGAGCTGGAGCAGCGGGAAGGACTCCGCGTGGGCGCTGCACGTGCTGCGGCAGGATCCGTCGGTGGAGGTCATCGGCCTGCTCACCACGCTGAACCGCGAGGCGGATCGGGTCGCGATGCACGGCGTCCGCCGCGCCCTGCTCGAGCGGCAGGCCGAGGCGGCCGGGCTGCCCGTGGACGTGGTGGAGCTGCCCTACCCCTGCTCGAACGAGGACTACGAGGCGGCGATGACGGGCGCGGTCGACCGGGCGAAGGCGGCGGGCGCCGAGGTCTTCGCGTTCGGCGATCTCTTCCTCGAGGACATCCGCGCCTACCGCGAGGCGCAGCTCGCCGGGACCGGGCTCGGCGCGGTCTTCCCGCTCTGGGGCCAGGACACGCGCGCGCTCGCGGAGGCGATGATCGACGCCGGGCTCGAGGCGATCGTGACGTGCGTGGATCCGAAGCAGCTCGATCCGTCCTTCGCGGGCCGGCGCTTCGACCGCGCGCTCCTGCGCGATCTCCCCGCCCACGTCGACCCGTGCGGGGAGAACGGCGAGCTGCACACGCTGGTCATCGCGGGTCCCATGCTCGAGCGCCCCATCGCGTGCACCGTCGGCGAGGTGGTCGAGCGCGACGGCTTCGTCTACGCCGACGTCCTGCCCGCGTGATCATGGCCGGAGGTGGACAGAACGGTGTCCGTGCATACGGAGGAGGGTGGTGAAGCTCGCCACCGCAGCGCTGACCGCCGCACTGGCCCTGTCGATGAACCTGTCGATGGCCTCGCCCGCGTGCGCGCAGGACGAGGGGCCGCGGCTCCGGTGGGACGACGACTGGGCGCGCGGCCACCCCGCCAGCTGGGTCGTGATGACCACCGGCGCGGCCGCCGCGCTCGTCTTCCGCAGCCTCTACGAGCCCGGCTCGGAGGCGCTCCTGCGCGAGCCGACCGCCCTCGACACCGCCGTGCGCCAGCACGTGATGGCGCCCGACGCCGAGGACCGGGAGCGCGCGTCGCGCCTGAGCGACGTCCTGCTGAGCGGCCTCATCCTCTGGCCCTTCATCGACTCGCTCCTGGTGGCGGGCGTGGGCGACCAGAACAGCGACGTGGCCTGGCAGCTCTTCACCGTGGCCGCCGAGGCGCTGGCCGCCGACTACGCGCTCAGCTCGATCGTGAAGATCTTCGTGCACCGCAACCGCCCCCACGCGGAGCGCTGCTCGCTCGAGGATCGCATGCTCCGCCCCGGCCGCTGTGGGACGGAGGGCCGCACGATGAGCTTCTACAGCGGGCACTCGTCGGCCGCCTTCAACAGCGCGGCGGTCGTCTGCATGACGCACGCATACCTGCCCCTCTACGGCTCCGAAGCGGCCGACGCCTTCGCGTGCGGAGGCTCGCTGATCCTGGCCACCACGGTCGCCGTGCTCCGGGTGATCGCCGACCGCCACCACGCGACCGACGTCATGCTCGGGGCGCTGTCCGGGGCGCTGACCGGCGCGCTGCTCCCCTACCTGCTGCACTTCGGCTGGGACCCTGTCGAGGGCGACGCGGACGCGACGGCGGCGCCGCTCCGGAGCGCGACGCCGGTGATGTTCTCCGCCGGCGGGACCTTTTGATGGGGGCGGCCCTGACGGGTCAGCCCTGGCGGTCGGACGCGCCCGCGGTCTGTCCGGGCAAGAGCGGGCAGGCGCCGCGGCGCATCATCTCCGCCTCGGCGCGGACCTCCTCGCGGAGGCTCTCGACGCGGCCCGGCTCGGTCGCGCGGACCTCGATGCGCCCCCCGGCGCGGATGTCGTCGTAGCGGACCGCGGCGTCGGGGAAGCCGTCGTAGTGGTAGTGCAGGTCTCCCGCGCCCTCGTGGCGCGTGTGCACGTGGTCGTCCTCCCCGTCGGAGTACGACGCCGCAAGGTGCTGAACCGAGGCGCGCATCCGCCCGACGAAGCGGCGATCGATCGTCGTGAAGTCGAGCGCGATGCCGTCGTCCAGGGAGTCGACGTCGAGGCTGGCGCCCGGGATCTCCATGACGCAGAGCTCGATGGAGGCGCTCGCCTCGCCTTGCTGGGCGCCCGCCTCCGAGCCCGTCTGTGGGGCCGCCGCGGTCGCTCCGCCGCAGCCTACCCACAGCGCGCAGGCGCCGACGATGTGAAGCGTATGTCGGTGCATGAGACGAACGTAAGCAGCGGAGGAGGGCGATCAAGTTGTAGCCTCGGGCGGTGACGCGTTGGCTCATGGCGGCGTTCGTCCTCGGTCTCGCGGGATGCGGCGCGATCCGCGAGGCCCAGCGGGACGCGCTCTTTCACCCCGAGCGCACCCAGCCGCGGCCGGAGCTCGCCGAGACCGAGGGCCTCGAGCGCTGGTGGCTGGACGTGGAGGGCGGCGAGGTGGAGTGCTGGTTCCTGCCCGGCCCCGCCGACGCCGGACCTGGCCCCGCGGTGGTCGTCGCGCACGGCAACGCGGAGCTGATCGAGGACTGGCTGCCCCGCGTCGCGCCCTACCGGGAGATGGGGCTGAGCGTGCTGCTGCCCGAGTACCGGAGCTACGGGCGGAGCGGGGGAACACCGGGCGAGGCGGCGATCCTCGGGGACTTCGCGCACTTCTACGACCGGATGGTGGACCGGCCGGAGGTCGACCCCACCCGCGTCGTCTTCCACGGCTACTCGCTCGGTGGCGGCGTGCTGGGGGCGCTCTCGGATCGCCGCCGCGCGCGCGCGCTGATCCTCGAGTCGACCTTCACCAACGTCGCCGACGTGGCGAGCCACTACATGGCGCCGATGGGCGCGATCACCGACCGCTTCGACACGCGCGCGGTGCTCAGCCGCGGCTCGACCCCGGTGCTCCTGATGCATGGGGTCGACGACGCGGTGATCCCCTTTCGGCACGCGGTCGAGCTGGACCGGGTCGCGTGGGACAGCCGCCTCGTCGCCTTCGACGCGGGGCACGACGACCTGCCGCGGGGCGAGGTCTACTGGCGCACCATCCGCGCGTTCCTCACGGAGACGGGGATGCTCAGTCGACGTTGACGGGCACGGTCATGCGCGCGCCGCCCTGGAAGATGAGCCCGTTGACCTCGATCTGCTGGCCGCCGAAGCGCAGCGTGCCCGCGTAGCGCCCCGGGGTCACCGGCACGTGCTCGCGGCTCGGCTCGAGCTGGAACTCGGTCTCCTCTTCGCCCGGCCCGGGGTTCTCGCGGCGCGCGGTGAGCTGCCAGCGCGCCACGGGCCGGCCTCGCCGGCGCACCTCGATCATCACGCGCGAGACCGGGAACTCGACCGTGACCTCGGCCGTGTCGCCCGGGCGCACCGTGGCCATGCCGTCGAGCTCGCGGGTCGGAGTGTCGGCCAGCAAGGTCGCGTCGCCGATGGACGCGGCCACGCGGTAGCTGCCCGAGTCCACCGAGAACGTGTCGCCCGGCGCGCCCTCCGCGACGGTCTCGCCCGACTCGTCCATCACGCGCACGGTGGCGCTCTCGGCCGCTTCGCCCCCCACGGTGACCGCGACGCGGAGCTGCCCGGGGCCGGTGGGCTCGGGTTCGGGCTCTTCGACCTCCGGTTCGGGCTCCGCGACCTCGTCCCCGGTCGTGGCGACTCCGTCGTTCATGGGCTCCTCGGCTGGAGCGTCCGATCCGCCGCAGGCTCCGAGCAGGAGCGCGGCCGCGAGCATGATGCGCATGATGTCCCTCCCCTTCTACGGGGCCGAGCCTATCACTCGCGCACGGTCTCGGTCGCGCGCCGGAGCTCGCCGATCGTGCGGTTGTGGTGCGAGGACTCGACCGCGCCCTGCAGCCCCTCGAGCACGCGCGTCAGCGGCTTCTCGGAGTCCTCCCACGGCAGCGCGGGCTCGGCGTTGCGGCCGAGCGCCTCGAGCACCGCGGCCACCCGCAGCGAGTCCGGATCCGCGGCCGGCGCGTAGACGGGGTCGTAGGGGCCCGACGTACGCAACAGCAAACCGTGCTGCACCAGCGCGTCGAGCACCTCGCGGAGCGGCTCCACCGCCACGCCCACGTCCCGGGCGAGCTCCCGAAGCCGCTCGCCCTCGCCCGCCGTGGCCAGCACCACCATCGCGCGGAGCGCCACCGCCTGCCGGGCCGCGTGATCGTCGAGCCGGCGCCGCGCGAGCTGCCGGAGCGTGGGCGCGTTCTGATGCGCGGCCGCCACCTGCGCGCCGAGCAGGACCCACACCCACGACAGGTGCAGCCAGAGCATGAAGATGGGGAACGCGCCGAAGCCCGAGTAGAGGGCGTTGGTGCGCGCGACGCCGATCTGGAAGCGCACGTGCAGCACCTGGAACACGTACCAGCCGAGGCCGCCCACCAGCGCGCCGATGAGGGCCGAGCGACGCCCGACCTGCGCGCTCGGCAGCAGCACGTAGAGGGGCAGCATGGCGACACAGACCAGGAGCGGCGGGATCACGAAGGCGACCAGATCGACGACGATCGCGGCCGGCGCGAGGCTCTCGAACCAGGCCATCAGCGGCTGGCCGTGCCGCGCCGCGGTGAGCGTGGAGGCGAACGCGAGGAGGATGGGCGTGACGAAGACGACCATCAGGTAGGCCGGGATCCGGCGCGAGAGGCGGCGCTTGCCGGGGTAGCCCCACACCGCGTCGAAGCTCTCCTCCGCGCCCAGGACCACGCGGTGCGCGGTCACGAGCAGGACCAGCAGGCCGATCACCCCGAGCCCCACGACGTCGGTGCCGGAGACGAGGTCGAGCACCTGGTCGAGGTTCGTGCGGAGGATGTGCACCCCCTCCGGGACCTGCTCGCCGGGGCCACCGAGCGCGTCGTGCAGGAACGGGCGCACCGTCTCCTTCACCACGCTCTCGTAGAGCCCCACGCCCTTGGCCACCGCGAAGACGAGCCCCGCCAGGGGGACGATGGACAGCAGCGTGAAGAACGCCAGCGCCGCGGCCCGCATCTGGAGCCGCTCCCGAAAGAACGCGTCGACGGTCACGAAGGCCAGGCGCACCACGGTCAGCAGCGCGCGCCGCGGCCGAGGGAGCGAGCGCTCGTCGACCTCCCAGAGGGTGCGGTAGATCGAGCGACGCAGGCGCGTCAGGCGCTTCTCCGCCCTCTTCACCGTCTGCTCGAAGCCGCTCACTGCCCGGGGCACGTCCGAGAGGATGCCGCTCTCGGCGGAGAATGGCGAATGGGGCGTGATTGACATCCCCGGCCCCAAGTCTTACGCCTCGCAGCTAGGGAGACGTACGCAGCATGGTCGAACCGCAGGTCGTGATGGACAAGATCCGAGAGGGAATCGGCGAGGTGACGCACCTCGAGCTCGAGGACCTCACCGGCACCAAGGACCACTACCGAGCGGTCATCGTGAGCCCCACGTTCGAGGGCAAGAGCCGCATCGAGCAGCACCAAGCGGTCTACGCCGCGCTGGGCGAGCTGATGGCCGGGCCCGTGCACGCCCTCTCCCTCGCGACCTACACACCGGACAAGTGGAGCAGCCGCGAAGGCTGACAGACTCATGGACGAAGCCGTCAAGACCCGCATCCAGTCGATCCTCGACGCCAACCCCGTGGTCCTCTTCATGAAGGGCAGCCAGCACTTCCCGCAGTGCGGCTTCAGCCACCGGGCGGTCGAGATCCTCAAGCGCTGCGGCGCCACCGAGATCCACAGCGTCAACGTGCTCGAGGACCCCGAGATCCGTCAGGGGATCAAGGACTTCGGCAACTGGCCCACCATCCCCCAGCTCTACCTGAAGGGGAAGCTCGTGGGCGGCTCGGACATCCTGATGGAGATGTTCGAGAGCGGTGAGCTGCAGCCGATGGTCGCGGACGCCGTGGCTCCCAAGAGCTGAGGTCACTCGGCGGCGCTGCTCTCGGCCGCCGCCGCCTGCACCTCGAAGCGGAGCAGCGCCTGCTCCGACTCGATGCCTTTGAGCGCGGCCGTGAAGCGGCTCGGCGTCAGGCCCTCCAGCGCGCGCGCCACCGCGGGGGCCTCCGCCGTCTCCTCGGTGAGCACGATCTCGCTCGCGCCGGCCTGCGCCTGGAGCCGGGCCGCCATGTTCACCGTGGTGCCGAAGAAGTCGAGCCGCTCGTTCGCGCGCACGGCCAGGCACGGCCCCGCGTGCAGGCCGATCTTCACGCCCAGGTCCCCGTCCGGGTGCGCCGCGTCGTGCCGCGCGATCATCTCCCGCGCCGCGACGGCCGCGTCCGCCGCGGACGGGAACGAGGCCATCACCGCGTCCCCCATCGTCTTGACGATCGCCCCGCCGCGCGCCGCGATGACCCCGCCCATGAGCTGGAAGTGCTCCTCGACGATGGCGAACGCGCGCGCGTCCCCCACCCGCTCGTAGAGCGCGGTCGAGCCGACGAGATCGCTGAAGAGCAGCGCGAGGTGCCCGACCCGGAGATCCACCCCCGACGCGGGCGCCTCGGTGGCG
>SHBB01000142.1 GCA_004213565.1 Sandaracinaceae bacterium | reverse complement strand
GAGGGGCTCCTCCCCGAGCCGGTGCGGACGAGCCGGAACATGGCCTACTACGACCCGGGGCTGGTCGATCGCATCCAGCGGATCAAGGAGCTGCAGCGCACCCGCTTCCTCCCGCTCAAGGTGATCAAGCAGGTCCTGGACGAGTCGGAGCTCGACAACCAGGACGAGACGGTCGCCGCGACGATCGCCCGGGTGATCGAGCAGACCGCGCCCGCGGAGGAGCGCACGAAGGCGCAGCTGCTCGAGTCGGGCGTGGTCGAGTCGCAGCTGTCGATGCTGCGGCGGCTCGGCCTGGTCCACCCCGTGGAAGGGCGGCCCGAGGAGACGTACGCGGGCGACGATCTCGAGATGCTTCGCGTGCTCGGGGCCGCGCGCAAGGCCGGGCTCGACGAGCGCATGCTGCCCGTCGACATCCTCGGCGAGTACGCCCAGCAGCTGGCCCGCCTGGTCGAGCTGGAGCTGCGCCTCTTCCGCGAGGGCGTCGTGCCGAACGCGAGCGCCGAGCAGCTGCCGAGCCTCACCGAGGCCGCGACGACGCTGAGCGAGAAGCTCGTGCTGCTGATGCGCCGCCGCATGCTCGTGCCGACGATGCACCGGATCGCCGACGAGGCGCGCCGCGGGAAGGCTCCGGAGAAGAGACAGTCGAAGAAGAAGAAGAAGACGTCCGCCCGCAAGCCTCGAAAGAAGAAGTGACGGGGACGTCACCTCCGGCCCAACTCGGCTATCCTCGGGGCGTGGACCACGTGGTCATCGGCCTCGTCCCGACGGTGGTGGACGACGATGAGACCGTCGAGCACCTCGAGGTGGTGCGCGGCACCATGGCGCGCGCCCTCGGGATGCCTTGCGCCATCCACCGCGCCGTCTCTCCGGGCGCGCTGCTCTTCGCCTTCGGCAGCGGCGCGGTGCACCTGGCGTGGTCCTCGCCGACCCTCGCGCTCACCGCGCCGGAGATGCGGGACGCGACGCCGATCTGCTGCAGCATCCGCGAGGGGGTGGCGCACTACCACGGCGTCCTCTTCGTGCGGAACGCCGCGCACATCGCGAGCCCGCTGCAGCTCCGCGGTCGACGCGCGGCGTGGGTGGCGGGCACGTCGGCCGCCGGCTTCATCTTCCCCCGCGTCGCGCTCGCGGGCCATGGCATCGATCCCGAGTCGCTCTTCTCGGAGGAGCGCTACCTCGGTTCGTACGGCGCGGTGGCGCGCGCGGTCCGCGACGACTTCGCGGACGTCGGCGCGTCCTTCGCCGTGTTCGAGGGCGGGGACGCCACGCGCCCGATGCTGCGCTCCGGCTTCACGCAGGTGGAGGGCTGCGAGGACATGCGCGTGATCTTGTCGACGCCCCCGATCCCCGCCGACCTCTGGGTGGCGAGCCGGACGCTGATGGAGGCGCTCGGCCGGCCCGCGCTCGAGGGCGCGCTCCAGGCGCTGGCCAGCGAGGCGCCCGAGGCCATCCGCCGCGTCTTCGGGGCCGAGGCCTTCGAGCCCACGGATGAGCGCGGGCTGGCCGATCTCCGCCGCCAGCTGGACGACGCCCGACAGCTCGGCGTCATCAGCTGAAATAGAGCAGCGCGCCCACGAGGGCCCCGAGCGCGAGGAGGCCGACGAGCGCCTTGGCGCGATCCTCCTCGGGCAGCCGTCGCGCTTCGGGGTGCGCGGCGACCATCGCGGCGCCGAAGAACGGCAAGGCCGGGATGCCGCGCCCCGTCACGAACACCGCCACCAGCGTGCCGGCCAGCGCGAGCGACAAGGCGATCAGCGTGCGGCGGATGGACAGCCCATGTCGGCGCGCCGCGGACAGATAGATCGCCGCGAAGGCGACGTCGCCCACCCCGAGCACGGGATCGATGTTCCGGGTCCCGAGGATCGGCCAGGGCAGGATCAACACGCCCACCGCCGCGTCGCTCTCGATGATCTGCGCGGTGGGGCCGCGCGGGTGCAGCACGCTCAGCGCGTCGACCGCCGCCGAGACGATCGCGACGACGAGCAGGTGTCCGGGCCGGTCGATGGCGTGGCCCACCACCCCTCCGGCGCTCGTGCCCAGCGCGAGGAGGGAGAGCGTCACGAGCGCCGCCGCGAGGGCGATCGGCAGCGACGCGGCGAAGGTCGCGAGGAGCGCCAGCGCGCCGACCGCGCCCACCGCGACCCAGAGCCCCTTCGCCGACAGGCGCGGGGTGAGCGCGCTCGCGGTGAGGACCTCCGCCGAGACGCACGCGAAGGCGATCACGCCCACCGCCACGCCCCACAGCCCCGATGGCGTCGGGAAGAGCGGCGCGACCAGCGACACGAGCACCAGGAGCAGCCCCGGCGCCGACAGCGCGAGGAGCCAGCGCAGCCGATCCTGCGTCAGCTGCCCTTCTTCCGGCCGTAGGCGATCTGCTCCAGGCGCTGGATGTCCACCACCTCGATCAGATCGGGCGTCACCTTCAGCGCACCTTCGCGCTCGAGGTAGGCGAGGCCGCGCGAGATCTCCTCTCGGACCGTGCCGAGCCGACCGGCCACCGTCTCGGTGGTCAGATCGCGGACCAGGTTGCGGGCGTCCTCGTTGCGGTTCTCGCGCGCGGCGACCAGCGAGCAGAGGAACGACGCGAGGCGCGACGGGACCGTGCGGAGCGAGAGATCGCTGACGAGCTTGAGCGTCTTGGACTCTCGCTTCGCCATCAGGTTGATCATCGAACGGAAGATCCCGGGGCGGCGCTCGCCCAGCGAGGACAGCAGATCGTTCGACAGCAGCACGGCGCTCGCCGCGCGCATGGCGACCGCGGTCGCGGGATAATTGCCGCCGTCGAAGCGGATCCCTTCGATGATCGGCCGGCCAGGGCGCGCCAGGTAGATGATCTGCTCACGGCCGTCGCGGCCGCTCTTGGTGAGCTTCACCTCGCCTGTCCGCACCACGAAGAACCCCTCCGCGGGCTGACCCTCGCTGAATAGAGGTGCGCCCTTCGCCGCTTTCCGAATCTCCGAGCCTTCGGCCAGCGCGTGGATGTCTTGCGGCGGCAGATCCTGGATGATCGGCACGTCGCGCAGAAGCTCGTCCGCCGTTCGCGGGGCGATCGCCATCGCTCGGGAGCATAACACGCGGTTGTCGGAGCCGTGACGTTTCTCCGTGCCGGGGGGACCGCGACGCTTCCCGGGGCGCGACGCGCTGTTGCATACTGGCCGACCATGGGTCCTCAACCGGAGCCGGAGAACGGCACGAGCTCGAATCAAGCCTTCGTGGCCGTGCGGCACGACGAACGATCGTGGGTCGTCGACCTGCCAGAGGGCGAGGCCCCGTTCGTCGGGCCCTCCGACGGCGCCGTGGTGCGCATCGAAGGTTTCGCGCGCGCGCAGGGGCTCGTGCGCTGGGACGGGGAGAACCTGAGCCTGGAGCGGACGGCCAAGAGCCCGCCCATCTACGTCAACGGCAAGCGGCTGCAGGCCCGGGCGATCCTCAAGCCCGGCGACGAGCTGAGCGTCGGAGACGCGCGAATGGTCGTCGGGGTGGCGAGCCATCGCGACGCGAGCGGTCGGCGCGCCCTGACGCACCACGAGTTCCGCGAGCGGCTGGGCGAGGAGCTGGCGCGCGCGGCCCGGCGGGGCCGCCCTACGGCGCTCGTGATGGTGCAGGCCAAGAGCGGCGACGGAGGCAAGGTGCTCGAGACCGCGCTCGCCTCGTTCCGGGCGGGCGACGTCGTCGCGACCTACGCGCACGACGAGCTGGAGCTGCTCTTCCCCGACACCTCCGGCGACCAGACCCGCGCGGTCGTCAGCCGCGTGCTGGCCTCGGCCGGGCTCGCCGGCGTGTGGGCGGGGCTCGCGGTGGCGCCGCACGACGCCGACACCGCGGAGCGGCTCATCCGCAGCGCGCGCCTCGCGCTGGCCCGCGCGCGGCGCGAGAAGACCGCGATGATCGCGGGCCCGCCGACCCGCGACGAGGGGATCTCGTCGGCCGCGCCCATCACCCTCGACGAAGCCAGCCAGGCCGTGGTCGAGCGGCTCACCGCGCTCGCGCCGGCCGAGACGCCGGTCTTGCTCACCGGGGAGGCGAGCAGCGGAAAGGGTGTGTTCGCCCGCATCCTGCACGACGAGAGCCCGCGCGCGCAGGCGCCGCTCGTGGTCTTGCGATGCGCCGGCCTCGTCGACCAGGAGCGCATCGACGAGTGGCTCGGCCCGCGTGGAGGCATCGAGGACGGCGCGACCTGCCGTCTGCTCGACGCGCGCGGCGGGACCCTCCTGCTCGACGAGGTCAGCGAGCTCCCCCCCGATCCGCAGGAGCGGCTGCTCGACGTGCTCGACGCGCTCGAGAGCGACGTGCGCCTGGTGGCGACCACCCACATGGATCTCGTGTCGCTCGCCGAGCGCGGCGCGTTCTCGGAGGCGCTCGTAGAGGCGCTGCAGGGCGAGATGGTGGAGATCCCGGCCCTGCGCGAGCGACCCGACGACATCGTGCCGCTGGCGGAGCTCTTCGCGAGGCAGTCGGGGCTCGAGGACGTCAAGCTCAGCCCCGGCGCGCTGGCGCGGCTGCGCTCGCATCCGTGGCCGGGGAACGTGCTGGAGCTGCGCAACGCGATGGAGCGCGCCGTCCGGCTGGCCGGGGACGGCGAGATCATGGCCGAGCACCTCCCGAGCGACAATCTCCCGGTGCAGCAAGGGGAGGGCCGGCTCCGCGAGCACGTCGACTCGATCGAGCGCGACGCGATCGTCAAGGCCCTCGCCGACGCCAACCACAACCAGACCCACGCCGCGCGCCGTCTGGGGATCTCGCGGCGCGCGCTCATCTACAAGATGGAGAAGTACGGCCTCAAGCCGCCCCCCGGCTCTTCCCGGAAGTAGGACCGAAAATTAAGAACGGCGGCTCTCAGGCGCGGGGGGAACGCCAAAGTAGAGCCGCCGTCGCTCCTGGCTAAGCGAGCGACGTGCCAAGCCCTACCAGGGCCTGATCCCTCTTCGGGGACGTTCTGGCCTTTCGTCGATGAAAGGCTCCGTTTCGCGCCTGCTATTTGATGACGCGCAGGTACGGGGGCAGGCCCGATCCGTCGTCATCGCCGCCCGGCTTCGGCGGCTCGTCGGACGGGGTGTCGTCGTCGTCGCTCTCTGGGGGTGGCGGCGGCGGCACCGAGCGCAGCTGGGGCCGAGGTCGCGGCGGTGCGTCCTCGCTCGCGCCGCCTTCGATGGAGCGGAGCTTCGGGCCGGACGACTTGTCGATGGCCTGCTGGACCTCGTCGGCGATCTCGCTGGGTAAGTCGTCGGGCCAGACCATGCCCATGCCGTCCTCGCCGAAGAGCGCGAAGATGCTCTCCCACGGGACCGCGCAGGTGAAGGGCGAGCGGTTGAAGGAGAGGGTGCCGAACACCCCCTCGTCGTCGACCCGCAGATCCGGGATCGGTACGGGGAGGTCGAGGCCGACCTGCAGCACCAGCTGTGGCTGCTTGGCGAGCCACGCCGGGACGACGACGCCACGCGCGCGTGGGTCGAGGTGCACGAGCACGCTCCCCCGAAGTAGAAGGGCTCGCGCGACGTCCTTCTTCGGGGGAGGCGTCTCGCGATCCGTCACCCTCGTTCCGTAGTACATCCGGGGCCCTCGCGCCAACGCTCGTGGCGAACGACCGCCCCTCGATGCATGCTCGCGCGCATGCGTACGACCAAGCTCGGGCCGCTGGACGTGGTGATCGCAGGCGGCCCCGATCGTGAGGGTGGGGGTGACGGACCGGTCGTCGTCTTGCTGCACGGCTTCGGCGCGCCCGGCACCGATCTGGTGCCGCTCTGGCGCGCGCTGGACGTGCCGCGCGAGGTCCGCTTCGTGTTCCCCGCCGCCCCGCTGACTTTGCCCGCGATGGGCTTCGGCGTGGAGTCGCGCGCGTGGTGGATGATCGACATGGTGGCCCTCGAGCGGGCGATCGCGACCGGGCAGGAGCGCGACATGTCGACCGAGCGCCCCGACGGGCTGCTCGACGCGCGGGCCCAGGTCCTGGAGATGCTCGACGCGCTCGACGCGGAGCTCTCGCCGCGCGGGCTCGTGCTCGGCGGCTTCTCGCAGGGCGCGATGCTCTCGCTCGACGTCGCGCTGCACACCGAGCGCGCCCTCGACGGGCTCGTGCTGATGAGCGGCACGCTGATCAACGAGGCCGAGTGGGCCCCCCGGATGAAGTCGCGCGCCGGGCTGAGGGTTCTGCAGTCCCATGGTCGCCGAGACCCGCTGCTCCCGTTCTCCATGGCCGAGCGGCTCCGCGCGCTCATGACCGACGCCGGCCTCGAGGTGGACTTCGTGCCGTTCGGGGGCGCGCACGAGATCCCGGGCGGCGTGCTCGAGGGGCTCCAGTCCGCGATCCGACGGGCTTTCCCGGCCGCCGAAGGGGCCTAGGGAGCCCGCCAACGGGGTCGAGCCGACGGTCCGTGGGCTCGAGCCGACGCTTCTTTCTGCGCTTCCGCGCGGACCCCCGCGCGTCTGGCGTTGGCACGTCTGCTGCTGAGCGCCGTGCCGCCATATGGCTTCTATTGGAGGACTCGTGAACCGCTGGCTCTACCCCCTCGTTCCCACTGTCTGCGCTCTGAGCGTCTGTCTCTTCAGCCCCGGACGCGTCGCGGCGCAGCCCGCGGAGGCTGAGCAGAACACCCAGCGCGCGACGCTCGAGAACGCCGACGACGACATCACCCTCAACCTCACGGCCGGCGGCTCGCTCGCCTACGGGAACGCCCGCACCTTCACGCTGAACGCGGGCGGGGACTTCCAGCTCCGCCGCGCGCAGCACGGCTTCCGGCTGCGGCTGGGCTACGTCTACGGGCTCGCCGCCTCTCGCGTCGACCCGGACGGCGAGCCGACCCCCGACTACAGCTTCGGCCCGTGGGACGAGAACGCGAACAACCTCACCGGGCTGGTCCGCTACGACTTCTTCCTCACGCCGATGGACGCGATCTTCGCGGCGGCGGTCTTCCGCCAGGACCCCTTCGCCAACCTCCAGCCGCGCGTCGGCGGTCAGGCCGGCTACCTCCGCAACCTGTTCAAGGAGGAGAACCACCGCTTCTGGATCGAGCTCGGCGTCGACGGCACCTACGACCGCTTCGGCGAGGCGTTCGACATCGGCGGCGGCGTCACCAGCGAAGACCGCTTCATCTTCTCGGCCCGCGGCTTCGTCGGTTACAACAACCAGCTCAACGCGGTCCTCACCTATCAGACGGGCCTCGAGATCCTCTGGGAGCTCGCGCGGGCCCCGGGCAGCGCGGAGCTCGCCCACCTGCGCTTCGAGTGGCAGAACCAGCTGCGCACGAAGATCGAGGACTGGCTGCAGGTCGCGCTCGACGTGACCGCGCGCCTGGACAGCCAGCCGCCGGGCCAGGTCGACCCGTGGAGCGAGCAGGCCAACCAGCCGACGCAGATGCTCGACCTGCTCGTGACCCTCAACCTCGTGGGCAACTTCGATCTCGACGGAACACCGGAGGAGGTCGAAGAGGAGGAAGAGGCGTGTCCGGTCTGCAACTGCCCCGAGCCCGAGCCCTGCCCGGAGCCGGCGGCGGACGGAGGCGAGATCGACGCCCCCGCGCCCGAGCCGGTGGAAGCGGCGGTCGAGGCCGAGGAGGAGACCGTCGAGGAGACGGCGCCCGAGCCGGTCGAGGCGCCCGCTGAGGCCGAAGCCGCGGAGTGATCAGCTGCAGCGCCCCGACGCGCAGGTGCCGGAGCAGCAGTCGCCGTCCTCGAGACACCCGCGGCCGCTGCTTCGGCAATTGCACGTTCCGCTGACGCAGTCCATGTAGCCACAGCAGTCGCCGCCCGCGCCGCAGCTGCCTCCGGCCTCCTGGCAGCAGCGCACCCCGAAGCTGGCGCCGCGCCGGCAGCTCAGGCTGCCGCAGCAGTCCATGTCCGCCGCGCAGCTGGCCATCACCATCGAGCAGGTGCAGGCCGAGGCGCCGAAGTCCCAGTCGGCGCAGGTCCCGCTGCTCGGGCCGCCCGCGGTGCCGCTCACGCACGTGGACGTGGAGGCGCACCAGCCGCAGCCGCTCGTGCTCGCGCACGCCCCACAGCTCGTCTGACCCGCGCATGGATCGGCGGCGGGGCAGGACGAGACGGTGCCGCTCCAGCTGAAGCAGCTCCCGCTCGACGGGCCCGAGGTGTCCCCGGGCCGGCACGCGCCGGTGTCCCCGCACCAGCCGCAGCCGAACGTGCCCGCGCAGCTCCCGCAGTCGGTCCCCGTGCAAGACGGAGCGCACTCGAAGCTGAAGAAGTCCCAGTTTCCGCAGGAGCCGGTGGTGGGCCCGAGCGAGTCGCCGGGGCGGCACGCGCCGGTCTCGGCGCACCACCCGCAGCCAGAGCGACCGGCGCAGGCGCCGCACTCGGTCTCGAGGAAGCAGGTGTCGGGGGTGCCGCCGTCGCACGCGGTCGCCACCCAGCTCCAGTCGCCGCACGAGGCGCCGTCGGGGCCGCTGGACGATCCCTCCTGGCAGGTCCCGGTGTCCCCGCACCAGCCGCAGGGGTAGTGGCGCGTGCACTCTCCGCAGTCGGAGTAGCCGCACCGCTCGGTGGGCGGCGCGCAGGTGCCCGCGTCGCAGGCGAGCTCCCCCTGGCAGCGCTCGCCCGCGCAGCAGGGCTGACCGTCGGCGCCACACGTCGGGTCCGCGGCGCCGCAGCGCCCCCCGTTGCACGTTCGGCCGTCGCGGCACTCGCTCGGGGGCTCGCAGCAGGTCTCGCCGTCTCCACCGCAGGCCTCGCAGGTCCCCGCCTCGCAGGCGAAGCCGCTCCGGCACATCACGCCTCCACAGCAGGGCTCTCCCGCCCGCCCGCAGCCCTCGTCGAAGGGCCGCAGGCAGAGGCCGTCCGCGCAGAGCAGGTCCGTGCAGCAGTCGGAGCTCGTGCGGCACGAGCTGCCCTGGAGCGCGCAGCACTTCCCGCCCACGCAGTCCGTGTCGCCGCAGCAGTCGTCGGGGGCCTCGCACGCCGCGCCGCCGGGGACGGCGCAGCAGCTGCCGTCCTCGCAGAACGAGCCCTCCGCGCAGCGCAGCCCCGTGTCGCAGCACATCGCGCCGACGACGCCGCAGCTCGGCGTGACCCCCGTGTCGATCCGCGGGCCCGTGTCACGCGTCGGATCGGGCCGGCCCGAGTCGAAGGTCGAGTCCGCGTCGGGCGTGCCCGCGGGGCCGTCGCAGCCGGGGAGCACGAGCAGCGCGAGCAAGAGAGAGCGTCGGAGCATCGCGCCAGCGTATCAGAACGCCGGCGTGTCACTTCCCCTCAAGCTTTGGCCGCTCCGGTCGTTCGAGGGGGCTGGGGCATGCGCATACTGATCGCCGACGACTCCGCCGTATCGCGAACCGTGCTCGAGCGGATGCTCGTGGCGTGGGGGTACGAAGTAGAGGCCTACGCTGACGGAAACGAGGCTTGGGCGGCCCTTCAGCAGGACGACGCGCCCCGGCTGGCCATCCTCGACTGGGTCATGCCCGGGATGGACGGGATCGACGTCTGCCGGAAGCTCCGCGACGAGATCACCGATCGCCACACCTTCGTCTATCTGCTGACGGCCAAGACGTCGGTCGAGGACGTGCTCGCGGGGCTGGACGCCGGCGCCGACGACTACCTCACGAAGCCGGTCAGCGCGCCGGAGCTGCGGATCCGCCTGCGCAACGGGAAGCGCCTGGTGGAGCTGCACGAGGAGCTCATCACGGCGCGCGAGGCGCTCCGGACCCAGGCGATGGTCGACCCGCTCACGCAGGTGTGGAACCGGCGAGCGTTCATGGACGTGGCGAGCAAGGAGCTGAGCCGCGCGCGGCGGAGCCAGCGCTCGGCCGGGCTGCTGATGATCGACCTCGATCACTTCAAGAGCGTCAACGACACCCACGGGCACCCCGCGGGCGACGCCGTGCTCGCGGAGGCGGCGCGGCGCATCCAGACGGTGCTGCGGGACGGAGACCAGCTGGCGCGGTTCGGCGGTGAGGAGTTCGTGGTGCTGCTCGCCGAGTGCAACGCGCGCGGCGCGTGGGTCGCGGCCGAGCGGGTTCGCCGCGAGGTCTCGCGCGCGGCGGTGCAGCACGGCGGCGCGAGCATCCCGATCAGCGCGAGCATCGGGGCCGCGGCGGCGCCCGCGGGCAGCGAAGCCCTCGGCATGCTCATCGACCGGGCCGACCGGGCGCTCTACGAGGCCAAGCGCGCGGGCCGAAACCGCACCGTCCTCGCCGCGCCGACGGCGCTCGACGAGACGGGGACCTGATAAGCTCTCTGGCGTGCGCCTGGTCCTGATCCGCCACGCCGAGTCGACGTGGAACGCCTCCGGGCGCTGGCAAGGGCAGAGCGACGTGCCCCTGTCGCCCCGCGGTCAGCTCCAGGTCCGCGCGCTCGCGAGTCGGCTCTGGGAGCTCGAGGCCGACCGGCTCATCTGCTCGGATCTGCAGCGCGCGCAGCACACGGCGATGGCCATCGGGGATCCCGAGCCGGATCCGCGTTTCCGGGAGATCGACGTCGGCGAGTGGGCCGGCCTGAAGCGATCCGAGGTCGCGGAGCGCTTCGCCGAGCAGGTCCGCGCGCTGCGATCCGGCGAGCCGGTGCGGATCGGCGGCGGCGAGTCCATGCCGGAGTTCGAGGCGCGGGTCGACGCGGGCATCGACGCGATCCGCGGCGGGGACGGAAAGCTCGTCCTCGTCACGCACGGCGGCGTGATCCGCGCGCTGGCCACCCGCGTGCTGGGGCTCCGCGGACGACCGAGCTCGCTCGTCGGGGTGTCCAACACGTCGCTGACGGTGCTCCGCGTCGACGGCTCGCGGATGGCGCTCGAGCGCTACAACGACGCCCGGCATCTCGACCCGGGCGACCAGGGCTCGGGGATGATCCGGATGCCCGAGCCCGCCACGCGCATCGCGATCATCGCGGCCGCGCCCGAGGAGCCGGACGACCGTGAGCTGACGGACGCGATCCTGGCCGGTCTGGGGATCCCGATCTTCTTCGCCCCCGAGGAGACCCTCGAGGAGCCTCTGGCGAGCTCGCTGATGGCCGAGCCCATCGAACCGACCGAGGCGATGACGGAGCAGCTCCGCGTCGACTACGAGGACAGCAGCGTCGGGCTCGTCGTGCGCCCGGAGGCGGCGCGCCGGATGGTCGAGCGGCTCGCGGGGCTGCGCGAAGGAGGGCTTTCGCCGATGACCCACGGGGCGGTCGCCCAGCTGCGGCTCTCCGAGAAGGGCGCGGAGCTCCACTCCTACGGCGTCCGACCCGCGCTCCGCTGACCCGAGCGTCGCCCTCGGGCGCCCCGCTTCGCCCTCCTCGATTCTCACCCACCCTTCGCCGTCGTCGACGCGGACTCGAGCCAGACGCCGTCGCGCACGCGAACGCCGCCTCGGACGCCGGTGCGTGTCAGATGCGGACGCGGCCTCGGACGCGGACTCGGACGCGGGTGCGGACTCGGACGCGGCCTCGGACGCGGGTGCGGACTCGGACGCGGACTCGGACTCGGACTCGGACTCGGACTCGGACTCGGATTCGGATTCGGATTCGGACGCGGATTCGGACGCGGGTGCGGACTCGGACTCGGACTCGGACTCGGGTGCGGACTCGGACTCGGACTCGGGTGCGGAAGCGGAAGCGGCTGCGGAGGCGGGAGCGGAAGCGCCAGGGGGAGCGGAAGCGGCAGGGGCAGCGGGAGCGGCAGCGAAAGCGGCAGCCCCAGCAGGTCGACGCGCCTGCCCGCTGCGGTGTCGAGGCGAACGCGGCCTGCCGCGGACGCGGCTTCGAACACGCCCCCCCGACCTCAGTTCAGCGGTCGCGCGATCTCCGGCCTCTCCTTCGTGTCCTCGGCCGCGGCCGCCACCCCCTCGCGCTCCACCGACAGCCGCCCGAGAGTGACCACGGTCACCGCGATCGCCAGCGCGCGGGCGATCCAGCGCCTGATCCGTCCCAGCACGCCCCACCCATAGCCACTCGATGGGCGTGCGTCGCGTGTCTCTGGTCAGGGTGACGGTTTTGGGTCATGGTAGCCCGCCGTGGCCTCCCTGACCCTCCGATCCGTCCGCAAGAAGCTCGGCGCGAACGAGATCCTGCGGGGGATCGACCTGGAGGTCGAGGACGGCGAGCTGGTGGTGCTGGTCGGGCCGAGCGGCTGCGGGAAGTCGACGCTGCTCCGCACGATCGCGGGCCTCGAGACCCCCGACACGGGCGAGGTGCACATCGGCGACCGGGAGGTGACGCGCCTCGCGCCTCGCGAGCGCGACGTGGCCATGGTCTTCCAGAGCTACGCGCTCTACCCACACCTGACCGTGCGTGACAATCTGGCGTTCGGGCTGAAGCTCCGAGGCGAGCCCCCCGCCGCCATCGCGGCCCGCGTGGACGAGGTGGGGCGCATGCTGGGGCTGGAGGCCCTGCTCGATCGCTACCCGCGGCAGATGAGCGGAGGGCAGCGGCAGCGGGTCGCGATGGGGCGGGCCATCGCGCGACGCCCGCAGCTCTTTCTCTTCGACGAGCCGCTGTCGAACCTGGACGCCGCGCTGCGCGCCGAGGTGCGGGTGGAGATCAAGAAGCTCCACCGTGAGCTGGGCGCGACGATGGTCTACGTCACCCACGACCAGGTGGAGGCGATGACGCTCGCGGACCGGTTGGTCGTGCTCCGCAGCGGCGAGGTGGAGCAGGTCGGGCCTCCGCTCGAGGTCTACGGCCGGCCGGCCAGCCGCTTCGTCGCGTCGTTCATGGGCAGCCCGGCGATGAACTTCGTGCCCGCGAAGGGCGGCGACGGCGCGGTCGTGGCCGAGGGGCTGAAGCTCGCGGTGGACCGCGCGCCGACCGGCGACGTGCTCGTCGGCATCCGCCCGCACGACGTGGTGGAGCGCGAGGGCGGGCCGATCGCGATGGACGTCGAGGTCGTCGAGGCGATGGGGTTCGAGGCGTTCGCGCACGGCAAGGTGGGGCCGGTGACCTTCGTCGCGCGGCTCGAGGCCGACCGCGCCGGCGCCGTGAGGGTGGGCGACCGCATCGCGCTCGACGTCGCCGCCGAGGCCGTTCACCTCTTCGACGCGGAGTCGCAGCGCGCACTCCGCTGAGCGCTGGCTGAACGGGGGCGTCGAGGGATGGCGAAGCGATTGACGGGAACGGTCTGCGCGCTCGTCTGCCTGTTGCTGGGCAGCGACGGCGTCGCCCAGTCTCCCGTGGTCGTCTGGCACGCCTATCGGGGGCAAGAGGAGCACGCGCTGCAGCAGGTGGTCAGCGCGTTCGAGGCCGAGCACCCGGGCGTCCGGGTGCGGCTCGTCGCGCAGCCCTTCGGCGCGTACGCGTCCAAGCTCGAGAGCGCGATCCCCACGGGCAACGGGCCCGACCTGTTCATCGACGCGCACGACCGCATCGAGAGCTTCGCGTCTCGAGGGCTGCTGGCGCCGATCGAGCCGCCCGATCCGGAGGCGTTCGCGGATCGACTCGAGGGCCGCCACCGGGCCGCCTTCACCGTCGACGGCGCGATCTACGGCTACCCGCTCTCGGTGAAGACCGCGGCGCTCTACGTGAACGAGGCCCTCGTGTCGGAGCCGGTCTCGACCTTCGAGCAGCTCGAGGCGCTCCAGGGGACGCTGCCCGAGCAGACCTTCCCGCTCGCGATGGAGGCGGAGAGCAGCTACTGGACGGCCGGCTTCTTCGCCGCGCACGGCGCCGCGTTGTTGAACGACGAGCACGGCTGGGGCCTGCACGGGGAGGGCGCGCTCGTCGCGCTGCGCCGGCTGTCCGGGTGGGTCCAGGACGGCGTGGTCCCCGAGGAGAGCAGCGGCGACCTGGTCAAGCGGCTCTTCTCGGAGGGGCACGCCGCGGCCGCGATCAGCGGGCCCTGGCTCGCGCCCGACCTGCCGGAGGGCCTGCGCTGGCGCGTGCAGCCGCTGCCCGTCGTGGCGTCGACGGGGGAGCGCATGCGCCCCTACGCGACGGTGGAGGGGGCCTACCTCGCGGCCCGCGCCCAGCGCCCGCGCGAGGCCAACCGCTTCGCCGCGTTCCTCGCCATCGGGGAGGGCGCGCTCATCCGCGCGCGGGTCGCGCGTCAGGTCGTGACCGACCGGGACGCGTGGCCGGCGCTCGAGGGAGACGCGTTCCTCCAGAGCTTCCGCGCGGCCGCGGACGACGCGGTCATCATGCCCACGCACCCGCACATGCGCATGGTGTTCGGCCCCGGCGACCGCGCGATCCGGAAGGTGCTCCGCGGCACGGCCACGCCCGAGGACGCGCTCGAGGAGGGGCGCCACCGCTTCGAGGACGTGACCCGCCCGCTCCCCGCGCCGCGCCCGCCCGAGTGGGGCCTCATGGTGCTCGGGCTCCTGACGCTGCTCGGCGTGCTGTGGATGGCCAAGCGCCTCCGCGAGCCGGGCTTCCGCGAGGCGCTGCGCAAGTCGACGCCCGCGTATCGCTACGTGGCGCACGCGGGGGTCGCGGTCGGCCTCCTCGTGATCCTGCCGCTCGTGGTGGGCGCGTTGACCAGCTTCTTCGCCGGGCGCGGCCTCGAGGAGATGTACTTCGTCGGCCTCGCCAACTACGCCGACATCCTGGTCGCGCGCGGCGGGGACCTCCTCGGGCACGGCTCGTTCTGGCTCGTGCTCGCGGTGACCGTGCTGTGGACCGTGCTCAACGTGGTCCTGCACCTCGTGCTCGGCGTCTCCCTCGCGCTGCTCCTCCATCGGCCGTACCTGCGCATGAAGGCGCTCTACCGCGTGCTGCTGATCTTGCCGTGGGCGGTGCCCAACTACGTCACCGCGCTCGCGTGGAAGGGCATGTTCCACCGGCAGTTCGGCGCCGTGAACGCGCTGCTCGAGAGCCTCGGCGCGGAGCCGGTCAGCTGGTTCTCGCACTGGACGACCGCGTTCTCGGCCAACGTCGCCACCAACGTCTGGCTCGGCTTCCCGTTCATGATGGTCGTCACGCTCGGCGCCCTGACCGCGATCCCCAAGGACGTCTACGAGGCGGCCGCCGTCGACGGGGCCAACGCCTGGCAGCGCTTCCGGCTCATCACCGCGCCCATGCTCGTGCCGTTCCTGGCCCCCGCCGTCGCGATGGGCTCGGTCTGGACCTTCAACATGTTCAACGTGGTCTTCCTCGTCAGCGGCGGCGAGCCCGACGGGAGCACGGAGATCCTGGTCAGTGAGGCCTATCGCTGGGCCTTCACCCGGGGCAACCAGTATGGCTACGCGGCCGCGTACGCGGTGCTGATCTTCCTCATCCTGCTCTTCTCGACGCGGGTCGCCGCGAAGGCCGCGGAGGCGCGCGCATGAACGACGAGAACGGCTCGCGGGACGCGGCGTGGGTGGAGGTGCTGGTGCACCTCGTCCTGCTCCTCGCGGTCGCCTTCGCGCTCTATCCGGTGCTCTGGGTGGTCTCGGCCGCGCTCTCGCCCACCGACGCGCCCGAGGTCTCCGCGTTCCCGGTGCCCACCGATCCCTCGCTCCGGCACTTCGCGGCCGTGATCGGGACCACGGACGGCGAGGGCCGCTGGCTCTTCGGCTGGCAGCTCTTCAACTCGCTCTTCATCGCCGGCGCGACGGCGCTGACGGCCATCGCGATCGCCACGCCCGCCGCCTACGCGATGGCGCGCTTCGACTTCGTCGGCAAGACCGGCAGCACGCGCGCGCTGCTCGCCACGCAGATGTTCCCCGGGGTCGCGGCCGCGATCCCTCTCTACCTGCTGCTCAACTTCGTGCACCTGCTCGACACGCGCACGGGGCTGGTCCTCGTCTACGCGACCACGGCCGTGCCCTTCGCCATCTTCCAGCTCCGCGGCGCGTTCGAGGGCATCCCGAAGGACCTCGAGGAGGCGGCGATGGTGGACGGCGCGACCCGCTTCGGCGCGTTCGTGCGGGTGGTGCTGCCCGCCGCGAGGCCCGCGCTCGCGATCACCGCGCTCTTCGCGTTCATGACGGCCTGGAACGAGTTCATCCTCGCCGCGACCTTCCTCACGAGCGAGGAGATGTACACGCTCCCCGTCGTGCTCCAGCGCTACATCGGGGAGTACGACGCGCAGTGGCCGGCCTTCGCGGCCGGGGCCATCCTCGTCAGCGTGCCGGTGATGTTGCTCTTCTACGCCCTGCAACGTCACCTCGTGGGAGGGCTCACCGCCGGCGGCGTCAAGGGCTGAGGACCGTTCAAGAGGGGAGCGAGCGGCCGTTCTGCGTCAGAGCACTCCTCTCGCGGCGTGCTACCTTCCCCATGCTCGTGCTCGAAGTACCGCCCCGAGTCGCCGACGAGTCCGATCATCACGTGGTCGGTCTCTGGAACAACATCGTCTATACGGTGTGGCGCCAGGAGACCACGACCCGTGGCATCCGCGCGATCGAGCGCGTGGTGCGCGAGCACGACGACGGTCCGCTCGTCGCGCTCTCCGTCGTGACCGACCAGGCCACCATGCCGCCCGGGGAGGTCCGCGAGCAGCTCGCGCGCGTGATGCTCTCGTTCGGGCAGAAGGTCGCTCGCTCGGCCCTCGTCTTCGAGGGGACGGGGTTCCGCGCCGCCGCGGTGCGCAGCGTGGTCTCGGGCATCTCGCTCGTCCGCCCGATGCCCTATCCGCACCGCGTCTTCGACCGGGCCGAGTCCGGCCTGATGTTCTTGCGGGAGGCCTCGGCGAGCCACCCCGCGCTCGACTTCCCCATCGCAGGCGCGCTCGACGCGCTCGACATGCTCCGTTATCGCGAGCCGCCGAGCAGCCTCAAGCTCGGCTCGTGACCGCCTCCGGCGCGAGCCGCGACGAGCGGAGCGGCGCCGCGTCGGCCCGCGCGAACCGCAGGACGAGCAGCGGCCGCTCTCCCTCCTCGAGCGGGTAGCGCGCGGCGATCACCGCGAGCGCGCGATCGAGCTCCGCCGCCGCCGCCGCGTCCAGCCCCTCGACGCCGCCTGCCCGGGCGCGCGCCCACAGATCCGCGGGCGTCCCGTAGGGGTGCACGGCCAGGCCGAGCGCCGTCGCCTGGAGCCACACCCGCTGCATGGCGCGTCCCGCGTCGAGCGCGTCGCCGTCGGTGCTGAGGAGCGCCAGCCCGCCCGCGCGGGCGAGGGTCTCCGCGTTCCCCTTCGCGAGCTTCGCCCCGCCGCCGATCGCGTGCAGCGCGGCGCGCGCCTCGGCGCTGCGCAGGAGCGTGAGCCCCGCCCGCTCCAGCGGCGCCAGCTGCAGGGTGTCGACGTCCAGCCCGGTGCGGGTGCGCCGCGCCTCGCTCGGCGTCCAGCGCATCTCCTTCAGCAGCCGTGGGCTCAGCGTGGCGTTCGTGATCTGGATCCGCTCGAGCGCGCCGATCGCCTCCCCCAGCTGAGCGAGCGACGCGCGGTCGGTGATCAGGCGCAGGCGCGCCTCGGCCCCGGTGGCCGCCTCGAGGGACGCGGCCTCGTCCGGATCGAGAGGCGCTCCGTCGCCGCGCGCCCGGTTCGTGTGCCGCGCCTCGATGCAGGCCGCCCACGGGTGGGCCGGCGTGGTGCCGGGGCGGAGCCGGACCGACCAGCCCCGCGCGTTCGTCTCCACGCCGGCGTCCAGCCCCAGCGCGCCGCTCGCGAGCACCGCGTTCTCGAGCGCGGCGCCGAGCGCGAGTCGATCGCCGTCGTCCCCGCCGAGGTAGGTGGAGCGGCGGCTCGGCGCGAGCTCGCAGTGGATGACCCCGCCCGCCACCAGGAACCGCCACGGCTGCACGTTGCCGGCCGAAGGCGCGAGGCAGGCGAGCCGCACGATCTCCGAGGGCACGTCGCCCGCGCTCTCGCCTCTCGAGGCGTCGTCCATGCGGTCGGGAGACACGGGGGGCTCGGGCGGACCCACGGGCTCCCGAAGGGTCGCCGTCTCCGGCCACGAACCGCTCCGCGTTCTCCTCGGTGATGCCCTGC
>SHBB01000141.1 GCA_004213565.1 Sandaracinaceae bacterium | reverse complement strand
AGCTCGGGCTCCAGGCGCTCGAAGACGTCGCCTGTCGCTGCGCCGATCCACGCCCCGAGGCCTGCGCGGCCGATGTGGGCGCGGCCGCTCTGCAGGGTCGGCTCCGGGCCGACCGAGACGCGCTGTTCCTCGTCGCCACCGACGACATGGCCGTGTCCGCCGTCGACGTGACGCTCACCGCCCTGTAGAGGGTTGCCACGATTTCTTCGGCCCGCGGCTGGAACCACGTGTCGTCTGGGCGTATCTTTCCTACGCGGCGGGAGTGCGGGTCTGGGAATGCGTGAGGCGGCGGAGCAGAACGGCTACGCGGCGCTGATCCTCGAACATCTAGCGAAGTTGGCGGTGCGGGAGGAGGCGTCGTGGATCCTCGAGCGTGCGCTCGAGCACGCAGGGGTGCGCGCGCCGCCCGCCGAAGCCGTCGGGTTCGGACTCTTCGTCTGCGGTCCGCTCCGCGACGCGGCCGAGGACGCGCTCGGCGCGCGCGCGGCCGACGCGCTGGTCGAAGGGCTGTCGCCCACCTTCTCGGAGCCCGTCTTCTCGGAAGAGGTGGCGATGGCCGTGAGCGGGATCCGCGGCACCTCGAAGAAGCGCGCCTCGGAGGAGCGCGTCGTCCTGCTCGCGTCGCACGATCCCCGGCGGGGCGAGCGGCTCGTGGCGCGGCTGCGCACCGAGGCCCGCGTCTTCCTCGCGCCCGATCTCTTCCGGCTGATGCAGCTCGCCGAGGGCCACCTGCACGAGCGGCTCACCGTCCTGATCGACGGCAGCGTGCCCGGGCTACGCGGGCCCATGCTGAAGACCCTCGGGCGGCTCCTCCCCGAGAGCGCGCGCCTGATCTTCTGGGGCGTGCCCACCGTCTCGAAGCTGTCGCTCGAGGTCGAGACGCTCCCGCGGGAGGCGTCGCTCGACGAGGTCCTCGCGCTGATCGTCGGCGCGGACGACGCGCCGGACGAGGCCGCGCGCCGGCGCATCGTCGTGGCCGACGACGACCCCATCTGGCGCGCCACGCTCACCCGCCGACTGCGTCACGAGGGCTACGACGTCATCGGCTGCGAAGATGGGTTCGCCGCCCTCGAGGCGTGCATCGATCACCAGCCGGACCTCGTCTTGACGGACCTGGAGATGCCCGCCCTCGACGGGCTCCAGCTCGCCAAGCTGCTGCGCGGTCGCCTCGGAGCCGACGCGCCGCCCGTCGTCCTGGTCACCGGGAGCGAGCTGCCGGGCGACGACTCGGTGGTCACGGTGCTCCGCAAGACCGGGCGCTTTCAGGTGTTGCTCGACCTGGTCGCGCACCTCGTCGCCGACTCGGCTCAGTCGGCCGACGGCTCGCCGAGGTAGTGCTCCACGAAGGTGTACATCCGCACGTACCGCTCCACCGTGTCGCTCAGCCGCGTCCCGGCGCCGTGGCCTTGATGGCGGACCATGTAGAAGAACGTGTCCGGATCCGCGCCCCCCTCCGCGGCCTGTAGCGCGGCGGCGAACTTGGTCGAGTGCGCCCAGTGCACCCGCGTGTCGTGGTCGGCGGTGGTGATCAGGATCGCCGGGTAGTCCACGCCGTCCCGGACGCGGTGATAGGGCGAGTAGCCGAGGAGCCAGCCCAGCTGCTCCGCCTCGTCCGCGCTGCCATATTCCGTCACCCACAGCTCGGCCGGCGGGAAGTGGTGGTAGCGCACCATGTCGTAGAGCCCGACGCTCGACACCGTCGCGGCGAAGGTCTCCGGCGCGCGCGTGATCATCGCGCCCATCAAGAGCCCACCGTTGGAGCCGCCGGTGATCGCGATGCGGGCCGGTCGGCTGATGCCGCTCTCGCCGCCGAGCCAGCGCACGACCGCCTCCATGTCCTCGAAGACCCGCTCCTTGTTCGCGAGGTTGCCGGCGCGATGCCAGTCCTCGCCGAACTCGCCGCCGCCGCGCAGGTTGGCGACCGCGTAGACGCCGCCGCGCTCGATCCAGTAGAGCGCGTTCCGTTGGAAGCCGGGGAGCAGCGAGATGTTGAACCCGCCGTAGGCGTTGAGCAGCACCCGCTGGGAGCCGTCGCGCGGCATGTCGGTGCGATGTGCGTAGTAGACGTTGACGCGGGTGCCGTCCTCGGACTCGACCCACGCCTGGCTCAGGGTGATGCCGTCGAAGTCCACGTCGGTCTGGACCCGGTCGACCTCCTCGAGGGCGCGGCCGCGCACGTTCCAGGTCATGAGCGAGGGCGGGTGCACGAAGCTCGAGAAGCCGAGCGCGAGCTGGCCCGTCTCCGCGTCTCCGTCGAAGCCGAAGAGCTCGCCCCGACCCGGGAGCGCGATCTCGCCGTCCGCGCGTCCGTCGAGGTGGAAGAGCCGCACGCGGCTCGCGACCTGCTCGATGGTGTGCACCGCGATGCGATCGCGGAGCGGCTGCACGTCCTCGATGGCCCCGGCGCCTTCGGGGATCACGATCTCCCACGCGTCTCGGTCGGCGGCCCGGGCCGGCTCGACCGCGTCCACGCGATAGCGCGGCGCGCCGTCGTTGTGCTTCACGTAGAGCCGGCCGCGGTGCACGAAGCCGACGTAGAGGTGGTCCTGGCCCGTGACGACGTCGACCAGCGCGTGATCGGCGTCGGGCGCGCTCCGCCGGCCACGACGGGCGCGACCTCGGTCGAACAGGAGCACGTCGGACTGAGACCACCCGCGGAAGTCGTTGATCACCAACCAGCGGTCGTCGTCGCTCACCGTCGCGCTCGGGAAGTTCGTGCCCTCGCTCGGCGCGTAGACGAGCGGGTCTGCGGCGGGGTCGGAGCCCAGCGCATGGAAGAAGAGCCGGAGGTGATAGGTGTCCTCGGCCTCCGGGTCGTAGTCGGGCTCTCCGCCGCGCGGGTAGCGGCGGTAGTAGAAGCCGTCCTCGGAGTGCAGCCAGGTCACCGCCGACCACTTCGTGTGGTCGATGACGTCGTCGAGCAGCGCCCCCTCCTGCACATCCAGCACGCGCAGCGTCGAGCGCTCGTCGCCGTCGTTCGAGATCCCGAACGCGACGTAGCGCCCCGTCGGCGAGGGGTAGAACCAGTCCAGCGCCGCGCGCTCTCCGTAGGTCAGCGGATCGACCAGCGGCGCCTCGCGGAGCGCGCCGTCTTCGCGGAGGTAGAGCGCGGGCTGCTCCCGATCCCCTTCGCGCTTCGTGTAGAACACGCGCTCGCCGGCCACCACGGGGCTGCCGATCACGCCGATGGACAGCAGCGCGTCGAGGCGCTCCGCCGCGGCCGGATCGCGCCAGGCATCCAGGCGCTGCTGCGTCCGGTCGGTCTGATGCTCGATCCACTCGCGGGTCAGCGGCGAGTCCGTCTCGAGGGCGCGGTAGGGATCGGCGACCGAGACGCCATGGAGCGTGTCGGTGACCGCCTCCTCGCGGGCGCGGTGGTTCAGCTGCTGCAATGGGGAGAGCTCCTCGGGCCGTTCGCCGCCTGCATTGTCACCGGTCTCCGGGTCCGCCGTCGATTCGGCTGCGCCACATCCTCCGAGGAGGGCGGCGAGGGCGAGGAGACGACAGAGCCTGGGGGCACGCATGATCGCCTTGATCGCAGGCCAGAGGCCCTCCGCGCAAGGGGAGAGCGAGGTCGCCGCGCTCGTTGCCCCGGAGGCCGGCTCGGTCCACATCCCGCCAATGGAGAAGACATTCCTCGTCCTCGCTGGCGTCTACGGGGCGCTCGCGGTCGGCCTCGGAGCCTACGGCGCCCACGGATTGGAGCGCGCCCTCGAGGGCGTCCCGGACCTCGCGAAGAAGCTCGGGTGGTGGCAGACCGCCGTCGGCTATCACCTGCCGCACGCGGTCGCGCTCGGGCTCGCGGCCTGGCTCGTCAGCCGAGGGGACGGCTGGGCGCCGCGGCTGGCGGGCTTCTCGTTCGCGGGGGGCGTCGCGCTCTTCTCGGGCTCGCTCTACGCGATGGCCCTCGGCGCCCCGCGCTGGCTCGGCGCCGTCACCCCGCTCGGCGGCCTGGCGCTCATCGTCGGCTGGCTGGCGGTGGCCCTGGCGGCGTTTCGCGCGTGACGAAAAGCCTTTGCGTCGGGGTCCCCAGGGTGTAGTTCAATGGGTCGATGGAGATTCAGCACACCGCCAAGGATTTCGAGCTCACGGACGCGATTCGAGGCTACGCCGAAGAGAAGTTCGGCAAGGCCTGCTCCCAGCTCGACGGCTTCTCCGGGATCCGGCTGCATCTGACGTACGAGCAGATCGGCCACTCGAACCACGGAGACAACCAAGGTTGCACGGCGATTCTGTTCGTGCCCAACAGCGAGCCGCTGAAAGCCGAAGAGGCGACCAGCGACCTCTACGCGACGATCGACGCGGCCGCGAAGGACATCGAGCGGCAGGTCCGTCGCTACCGCGAGAAGCACATCGAGCGGCAGCAGCGCGGCGGCTGAGCCCGCTTGATGCGCTCACGTCACGGCGTTAGCTACCTGGCGTGACCCTCGATTGGCAGCCCGATGCGCGCGGCGCGCGACTCGGGGACCGGATGCTCTTCCCGGACCTCGACGCCGTCGCCTACCTGAACCACGGCGCGATCTCGCCACCGTCCACCGAGGTGCGCCGGGCGGTGGACGCGCTGATCTCCAGCTACGCGGCGCGCGGCGTGGGCGCCTTCGGGCTCTGGAAGGAGCAGCGCGAGCGGCTGCGCGGACGGCTCGCGGCCCTGGTGGGGGGCGAGGCGCAGGACGTCGCGCTCGTCGGCAGCACGACCCAGAGCGTGGTGAACGTCGCCATGTGCTTCCCGTGGGAGCGCGGTGACCGGGTGCTGTGCTTTCGCGGGGAGTTCCCCACGAACGTCACGCCCTGGCAGCAGGCGGCGAAGACCTTCGGGCTCGACGTGGTCTTCCTCGACGTCGAGGACCTCCGCACCGACGACGGGCTCGCGAAGCTCGACCGAGAACTGGCGCGTGGCGTGCGACTCGTCGCGGTCAGCGCGGTGCAGTTCCAGACCGGCCTGCGCATGCCGGTGGAGGCCATCGCGGCGCGCGCCCGCGAGCGCGGCGCGGAGGTGTTCGTCGACGCCATCCAGGCGTGCGGGGTGATCCCCGTCGACGTCGAGGCGTGGGGCGTCGACTACCTCGGGTGCGGCTCGCACAAGTGGTTGATGGGGCTCGAGGGCGCCGGCTTCCTCTGGGTGAGGAGAGAGCGTCAAGCCGCGCTCGTGCCGCGCCTCGCCGGCTGGCTCAGCCACGAGGAGCCGCTGCGCTTCCTCTTCGAGGGGGAGGGCCACCTGCGCTACGACCGCCCCATCCGGGCCGAGCCGACCTTCCTCGAGGCGGGCGCGATCAACGGAGCGGGCTTCGCGGCGCTCGAGGCGTCTCTCGCGCTCATCCAGCACATCGGCGTGCCTCACATCTCCGCGCACGTGCAGGGCTATCACGACGCGCTCGAGCCGGCCCTGGTGGAGCGCGGCTTCGTCAGCGAGCGTGCGACGGAAGGGCGCCGCTCGGGCATCCTCTCGCTCCGGCCCCCCGAGGACGTCGACGTCATCGCGCTCGCCGCGCACCTCGGGGCGCGCCGCGTGGCCGTGACCACGCCGGACGGTCGACTCCGCTTCGCCCCGCACTGGCCCAACGACCTCGCCGAGGTGCCCGAGGTGCTCGACGCGCTCGACGACGCCCTCGCGGAGCTGCGCGCGTGAGCGACACCGCGCAGGTCGTCTGCCCGTACTGCTTCGAGACGCTCGAGCTCTGGGTCGACCCCGAGCAGCGCGGCAGCTTCGTGCAGGACTGCGATGTGTGCTGTCGCCCGTGGCAGGTCTACGTCGATCGCGACGCCGACACCGGCCAGGTCCACGTTCACCTCGCCCGCGCGCAGTAGACGCCCCCGGGCGCGGTAGCGCCCTGGCCGGTCGCCGTCGCTCTCCTCGGTCTGCTCCGCGCGATCGCGGCGCTGCTCGCGATCCCCGCGCAGGGGCTCGCGCAGCGAGAACCGTCCGACGAGCAGCCGCGCCTCCCTTCGAGGTCGGCGCCTGGCACTACGAGACGGGCGACTACCGGGACGCCATCCGCGAGCTCGAGCGTGCGCTCGAGCTCTCGCAGCGACCGAGGCTCTACGACAACCTCGTCGCCTGCCACGAGCACCTCGGCGAGCTGACGCAGGCGGCGGACTACCTGGAGCGCTTCATCAACGCGTCTCCCCGTTCTCCCGCGACGTCTGGGTCTCCGGCATGCGACTCTGCCGAGTCCTGTAGGCCGCGAGCGAGACTGGCGCGGCCGAAGCGAGGGAGGTCGGTTCGTGAGCCAGGAGCCCATCACGCTCTGCGCCGGAGTCACGGGGTTCTACCGACGGGGGGACTTCGTGCCCGTCGGGGTCTCCCTCGCCGCGTTCGAGCGCGAGCTCACCGAGCGCCTCCGCCGGACGTCCTGGTCGGTGCTCGTGTTCGAGCCCGACGGCGTCTGCCGGAGCTTCCACCGGGCGCGGATCCAGCGCCGCGGTGGAGGCGCGCCGATCCAGCTGCTGCTGAACCCGTACGCTCGGATCCTGGCCGCGGCCACCGAGGTGGACGAGGCGGGCTGGCGCCCATGCGCGTTCGAGTTCCTGCCCGTCCCGCCGGACGTCGAGCGCGCGTGCCCCGACGACTGGAGAGCGGCGCGCCCCGTCGAGCTGGATCGCGCGCTCCAGCCGTCCGATCTGGTGGTGCTCAGGCCGGTCGAGATGAAGCAGGTGCGCTACTGGCAGCCGGAGACGCTGGCGGACGTCCTGTTCAACTACTGGGACTGACTCGCAGGTCAGGGCCAGCGGCGCTCGCGCTCGAGATGGAGCCGGAGGGCGTCGAGGGCGTCGGGGTCGAGGGAGGCGAGGTGGGCTTCGTCGACGTCCAGGTCGAGCACGGCGGCGAGGGAGCGGATGGCGTCTCGAAGCGCGCCGGCGCGTCCTTCCGCGCGTCCCTCCGCGCGTCTCTCGTCTTCCAGCTCGCGGAGGGCGCCGCGGGCGCGCAGCGCCGCGACGACGGCGCCGTCGGTCGAGGCGGTGTCGACCATGGTGCGGATGGACAGGGTGCGGATGGGGAGCGGACGCGCGAAGCAGCGATCGTCGATCTCCCCGTCGTCGCTCATCAGCGTCCAGTCGTCGGTCTCCCGGGACCACTCCAGCACCCGCGCCTTGCGCACGAGGATGCAGAACACACGCCGCACGCCTCGCCGGGTGAGCTCGCGCGCCTTGTCGGTCGAGACGCTCATCGACTGCTGGCTCACGATCTCGAACGCGAGCTCCTCGAGCTGCCGACCGCCGCTCTCGCTCCGGGCCGTGGGGTACACGCTCGCGTCCGGGGCGAAGTCGTTGGTCTCGCTGGTGCGGGTGAGCATGTCGAGCGCCACCGCGTAGGCGTCGGTCACGTGCGCGGCCAGCACGTAGGCGAGCCCGGTGTGGGCTCGGCCGTGCGGCTCGTCGGCCGGCGGGGCCATGATCAACCTCCCGTGAATCACCTCGTAGCGCGCCCCCTCGCGCACGATGTGATCGTCGACGGGCGGCGACTTCTTCGGGGCGGCCGGCTCGGTCATCTCGGTCCAAGCATAGCAACGGGGCCGGAGACGGAAAAGCGAGAGCGGCGAGCACCTCGTCGGTGCCGCCGCTCTTCGTGGGCTCGCCTCGGGTCAGGCGGTCAGTGAGCGCCGCCCTGCTGCTGCTGGAGCTGCTGCTGGATCTGGCGCATCACCTCGGGCGGGATCTGGCCGCCGCCGGGGCCGCCGCCCATGCCGGGCATGCCGGGGGGCATGCCGCCAGGCGGGCCGCCCGGGGGAGGCTCGGCCGGCTCGGCGCCGGGCTGGAAGGCCTCGACGTTCGGGAGCAGCCGGTCGGCCATGAAGCGCGAGACGAGAAAGATGGTCTCGTTGCCCTCCACCATGACGTAGCGCTGCGACTCCTCGGCTTCGTTGCCGACGAGCAGGACGACGGTCTCGGTGATGGTGGGCGACGCGGGCTCGGCCTCCTCGGCCTCACCTTCGGCTGCGCCTTCTTCGGCCGTGGCCTCTTCCTCGGGGGCTTCGTCCTCGTCCGCCTCGTCCTCGGTCGCCGGAGCGGTCAGGCCGATCTCGACTCGGGCCGCGCCTTCACCGAAGCCGAGCGACGCCGCGTTGGCGTCGGCCGGGGCGAAGTCGGCGGCGCGCATGCGCGCGAGGCTCGAGGCGAGCGTGCGCACGCGCGTGGCGTCGAAGTTCTCGACCGCTGCGCCCTCCTCGGCGTCCTCGGCCACGACCTGGGCCCACGCGTCGCCGCGCTTCTCGAAGGTCCAGGCGCCGTTCTCGTTGGTGAACGAGAGGCGCGCGATGCGGCCCGACTCGAGGTCCGTGATGCCGCGGTCGCGCCAGTCGCGCACCGGCTTGTTGAACGCGAACTTGATGGAGCCGCGCACCATCAGGACCTCGTCCTGGCCCTCGAGGCGCACCATCGTGTTGCCGCTGCGGAAGGCGCCGATCCAGCCATCGAAGACCGTCTCGCCGCCCGCCTGCGCCACCACGTGGATGCCGTGCTCGGCGTCCACCTCGAGGTGCTCGTGGTGCTCGGCGGAGCTCGCCGCGCGGCCCGCGACCTCGAGGTCCGTCAGCTTGTCGAGCGCGGTGCTCACCGAGGTGTCGGCCGCGAGGGCCTGCACCGGCGAGGTCACGCGCCAGGTCTCCCCGTCGCGCTCGAGCCGGATGGTGCCTTCACCCTCCTCGGCCGGTCGCGTGATCTCGAGCGCGGTGATGTCGTCGCGCTCGAGCTCGGGCAGCGTGGGCGCCTCCTCGGTCTCGTCAGGCGGCGTGTCGCCGGTCTCGCTCGAGACGGCCCACCAGGTCGCGCCGACGAGAGCGGCAGCGACCACGCCCATGATCAGCAGGCGATGTCGTTCCCAATCCATCGTGGCCTCCTCAAGCCTTCTTGGCAGCGAGCTTCTTGCGAAGCTCCTGCAGGCTCGCCCTCTTGTTCTTGCGCATCTGCCAGCGGATCAGCCCGAAGAGCGCCACGAGCAGCGGCATCCCGAGGATGATCGACAGGCGGTAGGTCCACTTCTTCTGGGCCCACGCGTCCATCGCCTCCGAGTGCCGGTCGCGCGCCTCGTCGAACTGACCCTGGTCTTCTTCTTCCGCCGCCGCCTGGATGTCTTCCTGGGCGAGGCGGACGTTCTGCGGCACGTCGAGCGCCGGGTCCTCGATGTTCTTCGCGCGGATGGCGATCAGGTCCGCGTCCTGCGCGAGCCAGTCGATCGAGTTGAGCGCGAAGGGGCCCGCGGCGGCCGCGGCCGGCGCCTGCTGCCCGATCTGCTGGAGGTAGCCGATGAGCTCCTCGTGCAGGACCCAGCCCGAGCCGGCCACGAGCACCCGCGCCTCCGCGGTGGACTCGGCCGGCGCCTCGATGCTCGAGGCCTCCTCGCCCGACGCGCCCGCGAACGCGCTCGGGAGCGTGCCCTCGACCGCGGCGAGCAGGGTGTGCGGGCCGCGCTCGCCCTCGAAGCGCCACTCGTCCGGGCGACGCTGACGGAGCTGGATCGACTCGCCGGCCATCACCCAGCTCGTCTCGTCGCTCGACTGCGCCAGGCGGATGCCGTTCAGCTCGTCGAAGCGGTCCGACAGCTCGATGGGCGCGGCCCACGCGAAGGGGACCTGCCGCAGCCGGAAGAGGGCCGGGTGCTCCTGCGCCTCCTCGTCGATCCCCGCGATGGGGAAGGGCGGGTAGGGCACCGGGATGGGCAGGCGCTGCATCGGCAGCGGCAAGCACTCGGCGCTGGCCACGATGCCGTCGCCCAGCTCCATGCCCCAGCCCTGCAGCAGCCGGTTGATGCCGGTGTTCGCCGCGGCGGCCGCGGGCGCGCCCTCGAGCGTGACGTTGTAGGCGCCGCCGAAGACGCCGAGCGAGCGGCCGCGCATCACGAACTGGTCGATGCGGCGGAGCTCGTCCTCGCTGAACTCCTCGATCGGGTCGATCGTGATGATCGCGCGCAGCTCGGGGTCGATCTCGTCGTCGAGGGTGACCTCGCGGACGTCGTAGAGCGGCAGCGCCTCGGAGAGGTAGCTGAGCCCCTTGGTGAGCGACGGCCCGCCGTGCCCGCTGATCAGGCCGATCGGGAGCGGCTCGCTCACGAGCTGCCGGATGGCCTGGGTGATGGCGTACTCGAGCCCGCTGACGTCCTGGATGACCGGGATGGTCTGCTTGTCGCCGAGGTAGCGGATGACGAGGCCGCGGTAGCCCTGCTTGACCGAGAACGAGTCGTTCTCGATCGCGCGGTGCTCGACCTCGGGCACGCCGGCCTCCTCGGCCTCCTCGCGCTCGTCCTCGTCGTCCGGGTTCACGAAGCGCACGTCGATGTGCCCGCCGCTCGCCGCCTCGTACTCCTGCAGGAGGTTGCGCACGTACTGCTCGTGCGTGTTGAAGGGCGGGGGCAGATCACTGGTGAAGTACGCGGTGATCTCCATGTCGTCGCGGAGGTCGCCCACGAGGCGCTTGCTGGCGTCGCTCAGGGAGTAGCGCCGCGTCTCGGTCAGGTCGATGCGCGCGCCGCCGAGCTTGAGGTGCGCGACCACGTTCGCGGCCACGAGCACCACGAGCACCACGACCAGGTAGAGGATCGCTTCGGTCCCCTGCCGCTGGCCGCGCGTGTTGCGCTCCGGCTTCTTGGCGGAGGCCTTCTTGGTCTTCTTGTCGTCGGCCATGGCTCAGCTCCACCGCCGCTTCTCGAGGCCACGGAAGGCGACGAGGAGCCCGAAGATGGTCAGAGAGAGGAAGAAGAGCACGTCGCTCAGCGCGATCACGCCGCGGGTCATGCTCTCGAGGTGCCCTTGCAGGGAGACCACCTGGAAGAAGGTCGCCCAGAAGCCCGTGCTCAAGAACCCGAGCACGAGCGGCGCCACCCAGCCGAAGAAGGCCAGGAAGAAGAAGGAGATGAAGAAGGCGACGAGCTGGTTCTCGGCCAGGCTCGAGGCCATCATGCCGATGGCGAGCATCGACGCGCCCTGGAGGATGAGCCCGAGGTAGCCGGTGAAGACCGTGCCCCAGTCGAGGTCACCCAGGGTCGAGATGGCGATCGGGTTGATGATGGTCAGAGCGACGACGACCACGAAGAGGCCGAACGCGCCGAGGTACTTCCCGAGGATCACCTCGGACTCCTTGACCGGCATCGTCAGCAGCAGCTCCAGCGTGCCGCTGTGCCGCTCCTCCGCGATGAGCCCCATGGTCAGGGCGGGCGCGGCGAAGACCATCGCGATGCCGAACCAGGTGAAGACCTCGCTCGCCGTCGCCTTGTTGGAGAGGAAGAACGTGGACCAGACCAGCAGGCCCACGAACAGCAGGACCAGCGCCGCCGTGATGTAGGCGACGGGCCCGTTGAAGTAGCTCCGGAACTGGCGCCCGGCGATGGACATGATGTTTTGCATGTCTACTCCTCCTCCCCTTCGTCTTCGTCGGAGGCGGTCTCGTCTTCGAGCTCTTCGTCTTCCTCGTCCTCCCACTCCTCGTCCTCCTCGAGGGCGTCCTCGGGGGTGGCGGTGGTCAGGTTGCGGAAGATCTGCTCGAGGTTCTGGGTCTTGGTGGAGAAGCCGACGAGCACGAGGCCGTTGTCGACCGCGGCGCGGAACAGCTCCGGGCGCGCGTCCTCGTCGGAGTCACTGCCGACCGCGACCTCCACCTCCAGCTCGCCCTTGCGATCCTTGATGGTGGAGACCGAGAGCACGCCGTCGACCTTGCTGAAGGCTGCCTTGATGGCGCCCTCTCCGTCGGTCGAGTCGCGGTAGCCGCCGTCCTTCAGGCGCTTGTCCTTGAGGACCGTCAGCCGGAAGCGCGGGCCGCCGCCGCTCTTGGCGAGGCCCTCGGGGGTGTCGTCGGCGACGATGCGGCCCTTGTCGATGATGAGGACCCGCTGGCAGGTGACCTGCACCTCGGCGAGGTTGTGCGTCGACAGGATGATCGTGCGCTCCTTGCCGATCTCCTTGATCAGCGAGCGGATCTCGACCGCCTGGTTCGGGTCCAGGCCGCTCATCGGCTCGTCGAGGATGAGGATCGGCGGCTCGTGGATGAGCGCCTGCGCCAGCCCGACGCGCTGCTTGTAGCCCTTGGACAGCTCGTTGATGGACTTGGCGATCACGTCGCCCAGGCCCACCTCCTCGACCACCTTCAGGATGCGCTTGTTGCCCGCCTCGCCCTTGAGGCCGCGCATCTGCGCGACCCACTCGAGGTACTCGAGCACCAGCATCTCCTGGTAGAGCGGGGTGCTCTCCGGCAGGTAGCCGATCGACTCGCGGACGCCGATGGGATCGTCCCAGATGTCGGCGCCCGCCACGGTCGCGGTGCCGGTGGTGGGAGCGATGAAGCAGGTCAGGATCTTCATCGTCGTCGACTTGCCGGCGCCGTTCGGGCCGAGAAAGCCGAGGATCTCGCCGCGGCGCAGCTCGAAGCTGGCGTCCTTCAGCGCGACGAAGCTCCCGTACTCTTTCCCGAGGCCGGAGGCCTCGATCATCACGTCGGTCATACGGGACCTCTCGTAAGCGAGGGAAAGCGCCGCCGGGATGCAGGAGGCAAGGGACGGCGCGAGGTCCGGGGAGCCGAGCCCCCGGCGGGCGCGGACGATAGCCATTGAGAAATACGAGTCAAGCTCCCGGCCTCGCGCGGACCGAAACCCATTTGAGGACGTCCTATTCCCAAAAAGATCACGGCCCCGATGTTGTCGTGAAGTTGCCTACACCAGAGCAGCAGATGCGACACTGTGGGCATGGACCTCGTCCGCACGCCCGGTCTGCTGATCGCCTGCGCGCTCTTCGCGTCGGGCGCGGCGGCCCAGCTGGACGAGCCGATGGAGCTGGGGCACGGCCCGGACCCCGACTGCGTCACCGAGGTCCACGCGTCGCTCGGCGACACGCCTCCGCGGGAAGAGACGCCTGCGATCGAGCTGCCCGAGGGGCGAGCCATCGCCGCGCTCGACGCCCGCGCGTGCCACGCGCTCCTGCGCCAGCACGAGATCGCGTTCACGCCGCTCCCCGACACGGAGGGCGTGGCCATCCCCGTGCGGGTCGAGCGCGTGGCGGGGCTGCGGGTCGCGAGCCGCGGCCACTCGGAGCTGAACGAGATCGTCGACTGCCGGCTCGCGGTCGCGATCCTCGCCTGGGCGCCCACCCTCCGGGCCGAGGGCGTCCGCGCGCTGCTGCACTACTCGACCTACCGCCCGGGCGCGCGGGTCGGGCGGAGCAACCGGGTCAGCGGCCACGCGCGCGCGCTCGCGCTGGATCTGAGCCACGTGGTGTTCCGGGACGGGACCGAGGTCGACGTGCTCGAGGGCTGGACCGCGCGCGATCGCGGCGCCGCCCCTTGTGAGGCGGAGCACGAGGAGGACGCGGCGTCCGCGCGCTTGCGGCGGCTGGTCTGCGCCGCGGTGGAGGCCGACCTCTTCCAGGTCGTGCTCACGCCCCACTACGACCAGGCGCACCAGAACCACGTGCACCTCGAGCTCGTGCCGGACGTGGACTGGTCGTTCGTGCGCTGATCCCCGTATCCTGGCGCCGCATGAAGGAAGACCAAGAGAGCGCCGACGACCTGTCGAAGCTGGTCCAGAGCCACGGCGCGCTGAAGCCCGGCTCGGGGCTGCTCTCCGGCGTGGTCGGGCTCAGCCTCGCCGCGCTCTCCTTCCTCGGCGTCCTGGCCTTTCGTTTCCCGGCCTACACCTCCACCCCCGAGCTGCGGCAGCTCTACGACGTCACCACCCTCCGCTACGTGATGTTCGGGGCCATGGTGGTCGCGGGCGGGGTCGCGCTGGTCAACGGCGTGCTCGGCCGCCGCCGGAAGCTCGCGCTGGCGACGTTCGCCTTCCTCGTCGTCGCCCAGGCGCTCGGCGGCCCGAACACGCCCATCGGCGACTTCCCGGACGAGACCCCCTACATCGGGCTCGACTTCTTCATCCTCGATCTCCTCGGCTCGGCGATCGTCTTCATCCTGATCGAGAAGGCGATGCCGCTCCGGCGGGACCAGCCCGTGTTCCGCCTCGAGTGGCAGAACGACCTGACGCACTTCTTCTTCAACCACCTCGTCGTCGGCTTCGTGCTCCTCATCACCAACCGGGTAGTGCACGGCACGTTCGGGTGGGCGCAGTCGGACACCATCCAGGGCTTCATCCAGCACCTGCCGTTCCCGCTCGCGGTGCTGCTCGTCATCCTCGTCGCGGATCTCGTGCAGTACTGGACGCACCGCGCCTACCACGAGGTGCCCTTCCTCTGGCGCTTCCACGCCGTGCACCACAGCGCGCCGCACATGGACTGGCTGGCGGGATCGCGTCAGCACATCCTCGAGCTGATCCTGACCCGCATCCTCGTGCTCGCGCCGATCTTCATCCTCGGCTTCTCGCAGCGGGTGATCGACGCCTACGTGATCATCGTGGGCTTCCAGGCGGTCTTCAATCACTGCAACGTCGACGTGCGCCTCGGGCCGCTGCGCTACGTGCTGGTCACGCCCAACTTCCACCACTGGCACCACAGCCGCGACACTGAGGCCATCGACAAGAACTACGCGGCCCACTTCGCCTTCCTCGACCACCTCTTCGGGACGGCCGTGCGCGCCGATCGCATCTGGCCGAGCCGCTACGGGGTGGTGGGCGACTACATCCCGATCGGCTTCTTCAAGCAGCAGCTCTTCCCGTTCGTGGGCTCCACGGAGAGCCGCGAGCGCTCGATCGTGCCGCCCGAGGCGGAGTCCTGGTCTCCCGCCGTCGCGCCGGTCGGCGTCGAATCTGACACGACCTCCGCGCACCGTTAGGCTGAACGAGCCGACGGAATGGTGAGGGTGTGGCCACTCCGTGAGGGGGAGAGTCCGTGTTCACGATGAGATCTTTCAATTCCTTCCTTGTGTGCGGCCTGCTCCTGGCGGGCTGCGGCCGCACGCCCCTCGACACGTTCTCCGACGGAGACGTGCCTCCCCCGTTCGACGGCGGCATCGACTCGGGCACCGACGGCGGCGGTCCGGACTGCGAGTCCGACGCGATGTGCGACGACGGCATCTTCTGCAACGGGCAGGAGGTCTGCATCGCCGGCGCGTGTCAGCCCGGCCCCGTGCTCGAGTGCGACGACGGCGTCGACTGCACCATCGACCGCTGCTCCGAGATGCGTCGCGCGTGCGACAACCTGCCCGACTCGACGATGTGCCGGCCCGGCGCGATGTGCGATCCGGTCACCGGGTGCACCGACACGGTCTGCACCGACGACCGCGACTGCGACGACGGCCGGATCTGCAACGGGGCCGAGCGCTGCCTCGGCGGCCTGTGCGTGCCCGGCGAGCGCCCCGCCTGCCCCGACGACGGCTTCGACTGCACCCTCGAGGAGTGCGACGAGGCGAGCGGCGGCTGCACCTCGCTGCCGATGGACGCGCTCTGCGACGACGGCTCCTTCTGCAGCGGGCGTGAGGTCTGCGCCCCGGGTCTCGGCTGCCTGCCGGGCATGCCGCCCCGCTGCGACGACGGCGAGGCGTGCACCCGCGACTTCTGCGATCCGCGCGCCGACCGCTGCGTGAGCACGCCCGTGGACCGCGACGGGGACGGGGAGATCGACGTCGCGTGCGGCGGCACGGACTGCAACGACGGCAACCCCCTCATCGGCTCGGGCCGGCGCGAGGACTGCGGCAACCGGATCGACGACGACTGCGACGGGCAGACCGACTGTCGCGACATGGACTGCGCGCTCGAGCCGGCCTGCGGAGGCTGCGTGCCGCGCCCCGAGGTCTGCGACAACGGCCTCGATGACGACTGCGACCGGCGCGTCGACTGCGCCGACCCGAATTGCGCGGGCGACCCCGCCTGTCGCTGCGCGCCCCGCGAAGACTGCCGCAGCCCGATCGACGACGACTGTGACGGCCTGATCAACTGCGCCGACTTCGACTGCGTCATGGATCCCGTCTGCATGGGCCCCTGTGACCCGTTCGAGACCCGCTGCTCGGACGGCGTCGACGACGACTGCGACGGCGCGGTGGACTGCGGCGACCCCGACTGCGCGCCGCTGCCCGAGTGCACCGTCTGCACGCCCACGGAGGCCCGCTGCAACGACGGAGACGACGACGACTGCGACGGCGACATCGACTGCGCCGACGCGGACTGCATCGGCGACCCCTTCTGCGTGGGCCCGTGCCTGCCCTTCGAGCCCACCTGCGACGACGGCCTCGACGAGGACTGCGACGGCCGCGTCGACTGCATGGACCCGGACTGCTTCATGGACCCGATCTGCATCGGGCCGTGCCTGCCCTTCGAGGTGGCCTGTGACGACGGGCGCGACGACGACTGCGACGGGGACGCCGACTGCGCCGACGTCGACTGCTTCGGCGACCCCGCGTGCGCGCCGCCCTGCTTCCCGTTCGAGCTGCGCTGCGCGGACGGGCGCGACGACGACTGCGACGGCGTGACCGACTGCGCGGACTCCGACTGCGCGATGGACCCGGTCTGCATCGGCCCCTGCGCGCCGTCCGAGACCATCTGCGACGATCTGCGCGACGACGACTGCGACGGCTTCGCCGACTGCGCCGACGACGACTGCGTGACCGACCCGCGCTGCTGCGTGCCGAGCGTCGAGCTCTGCTTCGACGGCGTCGACAACGACTGCGATCTCCGCACCGACTGCCGTGACCCCGACTGCGCGAGCGAGCCGATCTGCTGCACGCCGCGCCCCGAGGTCTGCGACAACGGCGTCGACGACGACTGCGACGGAGACATCGACTGCACCGACACCGGCAGCTGCGCGAGCGATCCCGCCTGCCGGATGTGCTTCCCGGAGATCTGCGACAGCGGCCGTGACGAGGACTGCGACGGCCTGGTGGACTGTGACGACGCGGACTGCTTCGGCGACCCGCTCTGCCCGGTCTGCACGCCGCGCCCCGAGATCTGCCGCGGCCGCGCGGACGAGGACTGCGACGGGCTCGTCGACTGCGACGACCCCGACTGCGCCGGCTCGCCCGCCTGCATGATGTGCGTGCCCACGCCCGAGGTCTGCACCGACGGCGCCGACCAGGACTGCGACATGCAGATCGACTGCCTCGACCCCGACTGCGCGCTCGACCCGGCCTGTCGGGTCTGCGTGCCCGAGGTCTGCACCGACGGCGTCGACAACGACTGCGACGGCCGCGCCGACTGCTCCGACGGCGACTGCGCGGGCGACCCCGCGTGCGTCACCTGCAACCCCGAGTCCTGCACGAACGGCCGCGACGACGACTGCGACATGCTCGTGGACTGCGCCGACCCGGACTGCAGCCGCCATCCCGCGTGCACGGTGTGCGACCCGACCGAGACCTGCCGGAACGGGACCGACGACGACTGCGACGGCGACGTCGACTGTGACGACGCCGACTGCGCGGGCTCGCCGCTCTGCGCGGTCTGTCTGCCCTTCGAGCTGAGCTGCACCAACGGCATCGACGAGGACTGCAACGGCCGCGTCGACTGCGACGACCTCGCGTGCCGCTTCCGCCCCGAGTGCATCACCGGGTGCACGACCGGCGAGAGCGGGCCCGACTGCCGGAACGGCCGCGACGACGACTGCGATGGCGACGTCGACTGCGACGACAGCGAGTGCGCGGGAACCCCGGTCTGCACCTTCTGTCTGCCCTTCGAGCTGTGCGCGACGGGCTTCGACGAGGACTGCGACGGGCGCGTCGACTGCGACGACCCGGACTGCTTCAGCGACCCGGGCTGCGGCGCGTGCCAGCCGTTCGAGAGCAACTGCGCCAACCGCTTCGACGAGGACTGCGACGGCCGCGTCGACTGCGCCGACCCCGACTGCACGGGCGACCCCGCCTGCTGCGTGCCCTCGCCCGAGTCGTGCACCGACGGGGTCGACAACGACTGTGACGGTCTGCCCGACTGCGCCGACGAGGA
>SHBB01000140.1 GCA_004213565.1 Sandaracinaceae bacterium | reverse complement strand
CCAGCTCCGGGCGCAGGATCGGCTCTCCGCATCGCGCGCCACCCACCGCCTGCGTCAACCCCGAGACCAGCCCGAGCACGCCGTCGTTGGAGGTGGTCGACAAAGACGGAAGGGCACCGCACTGCGCCGCGGCCTTCGCCGGGAGAAGGCCGAGGGCGACGAGGAGGCATGTCAGAGGGCAGAGGACGCGGGGGCTCACCAGGATGAAAGATGAGGCAGTCCCGGCGCTCCGCAAGGCCGCGTGAACCTCGCGTGACGGCCCTCGCGGCCGCCGCCTCCGGCCCTATGCTCCCAGTGATGCGGTTATGCGCAGCGCTGTGGCTCTGTCTCGCGGGCTGCGGTGCGACCGAGCCTCCGCGGCCGACGCGTGCTCCCGCGGCGCCACCACCTGGGGTGGTTCGCCTCACCCTCGACGCCAGCGACGGCCTCAGCGGCCTCACCACGGACGGCGAGGGTGTGCACTGGGTGGTCCCCGAGCGAGCACGGCACCTCTACGCGATCGGCCCCGACGGGACGCGGTTGCACCGTCTCATCGGGCTGCCGGAGGAGGTGGACGCCGAGGCGATCACCTGGCTCGGCGGACGGCGCTTCGCGATCGGGACCGAGTCGTCGGTCGCCGATCGCGCGTCCGACCGCATCATGATCGTCGAGGTGCTCGGCCAGGAGGCGCGCGTGGTCGAGGACATCGAGATGCCGTACGCAGCCCTCGGGGCGACACCCGACGACAACGACGGGATCGAGGGCATCTGCCTCGCGGGAGACGAGCTGCTGGTGGCGATCGAGCACGCGTACGAGGAGAACGGGGAGCGCGTCGCGGTGCTCGCGCGCAGGCGCCTGGACGGAGGCCCCTGGAGCGCCTCGCGGGTTCGCCTCACCTCTCCGATCGGCAAGCTCTCCGCCCTCGCTTGCCGCTGCGCGCGCGGCGGCCTGGAGGTGCTCGCGATCGAGCGCGGCCTGCGGGGCCTCGAGTGGGCGGGGCGTGTGGTGCGCATCCCGCTCGGCGGACCGGAGCCGCTCCAGGCCGAGCTGGTCACGGATCTCGCGCCGCACCTGCCGGACCACCCCAACCCGGAGGGGCTCACCTTCGAGGGCGACGATCTCCTGATCGTCGTCGACAACCACTACGGCTCGGTGAGCGGCCCGAGTGAGCTGCTGCGGGTGGCGCAGGCGGCGCGGCCGACCGCGGCGTGTCCCCAGGGCACCGAGCGTGGTACAGCCTCGGCATGGCCATGAACGCGATCGCCGTCCTCAAGGTGTCTCCCTCCGTCGTCTTCGCCGCCCTGCCCGAAGAGGGCGGCGCGCGCCGCGCCAAGAGCGGCGAAGCGGTGACGATCGAGGCGCTCGAGGACGCGGTGAAGGTCCACCTCGGCGTCTCGCTCGCGTCGGAGCCCGAGGCGCTGGCCGCGCGCATGCACGAGCTGCTCGGTGAGCTGCTCGACTTGCACGAGCCCACGCGCGGTGTGCCGGTCTACCCCGACTCGCACGCGCTCGCGGCGAAGAAGTGGAACGAGGTCGTCGACGAGCTCGGAGAGGCCGCCGACTGGATCCCGGTGCAGGCGGCCGACCCGATGCAAGCCCTCATGGGCGGCATGGGCGGCATGGATCTGGGCGCGATGATGCAGCAAATGGGCGGAGACCCGGAGGCGCTCATGCAACAAGCCATGCAGATGGCGCAGCAGCTCGCGCAGAGCGGCGACCTCGGCGACCTCACCAAGATGATGGGGGGCATGGGCGGCGCGGGCGGGCAGATGCCCGATCTCGGCGCGCTCGCCAACCAGGCGCGCGAGATGATCGAGAAGGACCCGGGCCTCGAGCAGCGCCTGCAGCAGCAGGTGGAGCAGATGGGCGGGATCGACGCGATGAGCGCGCAGGCCGAGGCGATGCTGGCCCAGAACCCCGAGCTCGCCGCGAAGCTCCGCGAGATGGCGCCCGAGGGCGAGTCGGAAGACGGCGACGAGAGCGAGTAGCGCCGCGCCTACAGGTCCGGCCAGACGACCTCGTTCATCGGATCGGCGGGCCGCGCGAGCAGGTAGCCCTGCCCGTAGTGCACGCCCGAGTCGATCACGACCTTCAGCTCGCCGACCGTCTCGATGCCCTCCGCGACGACCTTCGCGCCGAGATCCTCGCAGAGCTTCACCAGGTGCCGGAGGATGATCGGCTTGGCCGGGTGCTGGTCGGCGTCCATCACCAGGCTCCGGTCGAGCTTGACCACCGACGGCCCGAGCTCCGCGATGCGAAGGAGGTTCGACTGGCCAGCGCCGAAGTCGTCCACCACGAGCTGCGCGTTGAGCCGCCCGCAGAGCTCGCGCAGCGCGCCGTCGACGATCTCGAAGTAGTCGAACGCGGCGCTCTCCGTGACCTCGAGGAAGAGCTCGTGCTCGAAGAAGTTCATCGGGTCGTCGGGTCGCACCACCCAGCGCTCGCTCAGCTCGTGGGGGTGGAGGTTGACGAAGAGCGGCAGCGCGGGCGCGCGCGCGAAGCCGGCCTCCCGGGTCAGCCTCCCCAGCCGTCCGGTGGCGCCCTGGAGCTCCGCCTGCTCGAAGAGGAACGCGGGGTTCTCGAACGACGGGCGGCGACACCGCGCGAGCATCTCGGCCGCGAAGATCGTCTTCGTCTCGAGATCCACGATGGGCTGAAACGCTACACCCATCTCGTTCGCCTCGATGGCGCGAACACGCGCGGGAGGCGGGTTGCTGCGGAGCGCTTCCGGGACCTCTGCGGTCTGGGTCCAGAGTTTCTTGGCCACGCCCCAGGATACATGGAACCGCGGACGCGCCGCGCCCCGACTCGTCGAGTCGATCCGAGTTCACCCGGCGGGCGCGGTCGGGCCTCGGGTCGCTTGCCCCCTCTTCGCCGCCCGTGTTCGCTGCCCGCGCGAGCGAAGAGACGGTGATGAAGGCGGATTATAGTCGAAGATAGGTGGTCCAGCTCCGCCCGAGTGCTGAGGTGATCGCATGAGATTGCAGCAGCTCCCCGTCGTGCTCTTGGCCCTGTCGTCGTTCGCTTGCGGCGATCCCGAAGCTCTGGATGGCGGCACTCCGGACGGCAACGCGCCGGACGACGCTGGGTCGGACGGCGCGCCCCCGGGTGACTCGGGTGTCCCTCCGGATGGGAGCCCAGGCGTGGTCCCGCTGGACGGCTCTCGGCCCGACGCAGGCCGCCTCGACGCTGGCCCGCCCCCTCCCAGCGTGCTCTTCGCGGACGACTTCGATTCGTATCCCGCGATGGACCTGGATGGGCGTTGCTTGGGGCCGGACAGCGCAGCCTGCGGCGAGGCGACTTTCCCCTGGGAAAGGGCGGATTTCGAGCCCGGCTGGAGCTTCTTGTGGACCGGCGGCGGCAGCGGCGGGAGCTATCCCCATGTCGCGCAGATCACGTCCGAGGGGGCGCGCGGCGGCGCGGGCATGAACCTTCAGATGTGGGACGAGAACGAGCACCATCTGGGGCGTTCCCAGTGGGGTCACGATTTCCAGCTGGCCAAGTACTGGTACCCGGAGCAGCACGAAGAGATCTGGCTCGACATGTGGGTCTACTGGAGCTCGCCCGTCCTGCGCACGACCAACCAGAAGATGACGCACATCTTTCACTACGATCGCGCGTGGCTCGACGACGGGCGCAACGTCTTCAATACGAGCGAATCGACCGATGGTGGCGTGATCTGCAACTGGCGGGAGGCGTCGGGCACGATGGAGTTCCGCTGCAGCGTCCGCTGCTCCAACCCGCCGGACTACCGCTGCACCGTGGGTGGAGCCGGTGCGGAGCGCGTGGCGCACGACGGGTCGGACTGGGGCGGACGAGCCGCTCGATTCGAGCTCCGCACGGGTGCGTCCTGCGCCGTGCCTGCCGATGGCAGCTACGAGGCGGTCTTCGCCGATGGCGAGTGGCATCGCTTCGAGGTCGGCCTCCGCATGAACAGCGCGCCTGGCGTCGCCGACGGGGAGCTCGAGCTCTGGTTCGATGGTTGTCGTTTGGGCCTCGTGCGAGGCGTCCCGTTCCGTGAGACCGGCGCAGACTCCGGTGTAGCGGGGTTCAATGGAGTGACGATCGGGGGCAACGCGCAACCCAACGATTGGGGCGCGGACGGGACCGACGGCACGACATGGCAGGTGGACGATGTCCGGATCTGCAGCGAACGCTGCCCGTGAGCGTCAGCGTTCTTCCACGACCGACGCGCTGCGCGAGGTGGTGGACGCGCTCCGCACGCTCACGCGCCTCGTGGGCTCGGTCGACGCCGCGCGCCGCGACCTCACCGGTCGCCTCGGGATCCGCGCCAAGCGGAGGCAGACGCCAGCGGCCGACGGCGATGGGGCCGATCACTCCGCGAACCAGGCGTCGACGCGCGCGATCCTGGAGGAGATCCATGCGGGCCCCCGCACGACGGTCCGCACGACGCCACCCAGTGAGCCCGACACCGACGTGGTCACGCTCCCCGAGGCACGCGACTCCAGCTCGGAGCTCGATGCAGGGCCGACTCACGACACGAGGTGAGCGACGATCAGCTCGCGCCCGGTCGAGACGGGGAGCACCGACCAGGCCAACCAGCCCGGCATGAGCACGAGCGAGCCCTCGCCGAGGTCGAGCCGGAGAGAGCGACCGAACGGGCGACCGGGGTGCTCGGCGACCAGCGCTCCGGGTCGCGGGTCGAAGAGCAGGAGCTCCCCTTCTCTTCTCGAGGTCTCTTCCTCGGCAGATCGATGGACCAAGCAGAGCACGCCGTGCCATTCGCCGGAGTGGTATCGCGGAGCCGGCCAGTCATCGGGCCCCACTCGCTCGACGACGGATCCCGGCACCACGGAGCCCGCCAGCGGCCCCACCCCGAGCGGTTCGAGAGCGGACGCCATCTGGGCTTCGCACGCCTCCAGGGCCGCGTCGTCCAAGACCTCGGCGAGCGTGGGCGAGCGCGCTGCACGCACTCCTACATCGGGCAACTCGACGTGACGCTGGACCACGAGGGTGGGCCAGAGCAGGAGAATCTCGGGGGCACTCATCGGCGATATCCCACGTTGAAGGCGACGGCGATCCGCTCTCGTGGGGAGTCGTGTGGGCGAACGCGGTGCTCGAGCCAGCTGGGGAACGCCACGAGCAATCCGCTCGAGGGGACGATGCGGTGTATACCCGTCGCGTGCCGTACCCGTCGGGCCGTCCGCGGATCGAACAGCTCCAGGGCGCCCCGTTCGCCCTCGAGCTCTGGCACTTCGACGTAGTACACGCCGCTCCAGACCGAGCCCGGGTGCACGTGCACTCCCTGCGCATCGCGCGCTCGGTAGAGCATGCCCCACGCCTCCGCGACGGGATGACCCGCTTCCCACGGGGTGGCCAGGACCAGCCGCTCGAGCGCGGCGACGGCCTCCGAGATCCACTCGGCGAGCCGGCTCACGGCCGGAGCGTCGCCTCGAAGCAGATCCGCCCGGCTCTGCCACGCGCCGAGGTTGCTCGCCTTCGCGGACGGCTCTTCGCGACTTCGTCGGCGGATATGATCGGCGAGCGCCTCGTTCACTCCCTGCGCGTCCCCCATCGTGTCGTGCTGCCGACGATAGACGGGGGTCGGCCAGCACCTGATGACTCCGTCCGCGGTCGCTCGGTTCAACGTCACCCGATCACCCGCTCGTTCGCGAGGCGCTCCGCCACCTCGACCCCCGTCGCCGTCAGCGCGCCTGGCGGCATCCCTTCGAGGAGCTCGATGCAACCCGCGAGATATCGAGAGAGGTCGCGCACCCGCTCGGGCTGACCATTCTGGTGTCGGTACCACCGTATGAGCGTGGAGGCCACGTGCGCAGCGCCGATGACCTCCGTCGGGTTCCGCCCGGCCGTGCCCGTGGGGAGCGTGTACCGGCCGGGGAACTCGGCGGGGTGCAGCACGCGGATCTCTTCGATGCAATACATCCAGTTGTGGCAGACCTCGTGCAGCACGTACTCCTCGAGCCCGACGGCGTCGTCGAACGCGCTCTCACTCAGGAAGATGTGCTGCGGTACGCCGTAGCAGGAGCACGAGGTCGCGGGGTGGTCCACGAGGCCGCGCACCGCCAGCGGGAGCTCCAGGAGCGGCCGCCAGCTCGGGAGCGTGGCGAGGCGGGCCATGGCGACCTCGACCTGCGCGGCTCGCGCCTCCGAGAGCGGTGCGTTCGGGATCCTCCGCGCGAGCCCCTGCGTGACGCGCAGCTCGAGCGCAACCGAAGGACGCAGCAGCGCGCGCAGAGCGTCTCCGGGGAGCGACTCGGCCCCGTCCCCGTGAGCGGCCCGGGCCCGGACGACGGCGACAGCCGCGAGCAGCGCGCCCGGCCTGAAGCTCGGATCGAGGAACGGAACGCCGCCGATCATCGCGGCCAGCGTCAGGTGCGAGCCCACGGCGCCTCCTCGAGAAACATCGAGAGATCGTGAGTCTTGACTCGGAAGCGCTCGAAGCGGCGCAGCTCGGCGCGGAGCTCCTCCCGCCGCCCGGGCCCCTCCCGCGCGACGAGCAGCTCGAGCAGGCGCGCACGCGTTCGCTCGCCGAACCAGAGCCGCTCGAGCGTCGCGAGCGTATCGGCCCTCGTCCCGTCCTCGATCGAGCCCACCGCGACGAGGTGCGCGAGCGCCTCTCGAAGATGAACGAGAGGCTCGCTGACCGGGCGCCAGGGACGCTCCGCCTCGTGGAGCAGCGCCACCTCGTCATCACGGAGATCGGGGAGGGATGCGTAGCGAGCGTAGATGCGCCCGTAGCCGCGCATGCCCAGGTAGTCCATCTCGGCCGCGCGGATGGCTCCGAGAGAGGAGAGCCCCCAGACCGGCCAACCCGCCTCGAGGGCCGAGAGGATCTCGCGGTGCCCGAGCGCAGGCACTCGACCGAAGAGCCCATCGACCAGCGCGATGGGCCGGGGCGCTCCGTGCGCCGAGAGCAGCGCGTCGATGGCACCTCGACAGGCCGGACCACGGACGTCGACCCGGGCTGCCCATCGCTCGAGGTCGAGGCCCCACGCCGTCGGGCCGACGAACAGGACGCAGCTCACCGCGCGGCCCTCAGCCGCTCTACGAGCCGTCGCCCGACCTTCCGCTCGGCGTTCGTGAAGTTCTCGGCTCCAGGGATCGCGACGCGCACGAACGCGAGCCGTGGATCGATGGACTCGAGCACGACGCGGACCGGGGGACCGAGTCGCGCGCGGCCCACCGCATCCAGGACCCGGTCGAGCACGCTCTCGAGAGGGCCTGAGGTGTCGAGCGATGGCACCGACTCGAGCTCCACCTGGCCATCGACGTCGAGCGCCCGCCTCAGGACGCGCTGAAGATGACCGACTCGTTCCGTCGGGCTCATGCTCGCGTAGCGCCGGTGGGTGTCGATCAGGTCGTCCCGCCCGCCGTGGATGACGACGAGTCGGCTCTGGACGGCTTCCAGAACCGCGCGAGTCGCGGCCGTCGTCGCGTCCGGATGGCACCCGTAGCCGCCGTTGACGAGGCTCGGGTCGAGGTCGTCCGGATCCCACAGCACGGCTTGAAACCACGGCACTCCCGACGCGGAGGGGGCGTGGCGGAGCGCGCAGCGCAGCCCCGCCGCTTCGATCCTGCCGAGCACTTCGAGGAGCGGGGGAGGCAGACTCTCGGGCACGATGAGGCGCGTCTCGTCGCGCACGCATTGGAACGACTTCACGTCGCGTTCGAGCACCTCCAGCGCGGCGTGCAGGGTCGCCTCGACGACGTCGTTGCCAGACGCCAGGCCGGTGGTGTTGGAGCCGAAGTACCCGGAGCCCGAGCCATGCTCGAGGAGATGCACGGTCTCTACGGGCAACGGACGCGGTCCGCCGCCGAGGAGGCACTCTCCGAGCAAGCAGTCCAGGGGTCGGTCGCTGGGGATGCCGACGCCGAGACGCGGGCAGAGCGAGAGGAAATCGAGCCCGTGAGCTTCCCGCGCCTCCCGGGGCGTCACCGATACGGTCTCCCGCGAGGGTGGGCGCTCGGCGACCGCGAACTCGAGCGCCTCCATCACCGCGCTCACACGCGCCTCGCCGGGGGTCGAGCCCTTGCCGGCGTGCACGGCGAGCGTTCGGCCCTCGGGGCGGATCGAGACGAACACGGGCAAGCCCACTCGATCGAGAGGCGTGACGTCGACAACACGGCGAACGCCATGCGACGCGAGGCACGCGGCCGCGACCTCCAGCGTGGCCTCGGCGTCGATTCGGCGCAGACTGGTCCCGAACCGGTAGGTCACCGTCATCCGCGCTCCGGCACGCGCCGGCGCAGGAACCACGGGCACTCCTCCATGGGTGCCGTGTCGAGCCCCATCACGAGCCACGCCTTGCCGCCGCGCCGCCCCGTCTGGAGGCACGGGAAGGGGAGATCGGCTTCGGGGTCGAGGATCCAGTATTCGCTGACGCGATCCCCGACCCTCGACAGGAGCTGCGGTCCGCAGGCGACACCCCGCCAGGTGTCGTACGCGAAGCGGGGATGTCCGATGTCGAAGTCGTCGATGCAGACGACCCCGCGCTCGATGGCCTTCAGCTCCTCGATCAGCGGCCAGCTCTCTTCGCTGTGCGCGTCCAGGTAGAAGAACGGCCGGGCGTGTCGGGCTGCCACGCGCGCGACCACGGTCGGCGAGGAGCCATGGTGCACTTCGACGTCCTGGTGGTCTCTCAGTCGATGGCGGACGAAGTCCACATGCGCGCGGACGATGTCGCAGCCGACCAGCGGTCGACCGGGATACGCCGCGGCGAGGTAGTGGGTGGTGTCACCGAGGTAGCACCCCGTCTCGACCAGGGCGTCACAACGGTAGGCGGTCAGGAGGCGGTCGGCGGCGAGCGCCGCACCGATGTCGAAGCCGAACGGGCCGCCGTGACCCGTCAGGCCGACCACACCCATACGCGGGATGCGGTAGAAGTGCCGATAGACGTGCTCGTCCCTCTCGGTGCGCACCGAAGTCGCGGTCACGCTCGCCTCACGCCGACGAGGTGACGCAGCCCGATGCGGCATCGAATGAGTGGCGCCTCGCCGAGGAGCGAACGGCAATGGTCCTCCAGCTCGGCCCTGGCGATGTCGTCGAGGAAGGCCCAGTCGTAGGTGGTGGTCATCAGGCCGAAGAGGCTCGCTTCGTCGCCGTCGAGGATCATCTCCGCCTCCTGGACCGAGATGTCGAGGAAACCGGCCTCGCGGGCGAGCTGGATCAGGTCCTTTGCGGTCTGCGTGCGGCGGTCGACCAGCTGGATGGGGTCGCCGTGCCCTCGGCGGTAGAGGTCTCGGACGCGGGCGCTGAAGCGTTGGTACACGGTCTCCTCCCTCGTCGGGGCGCCGACGACGACGCTCAGGACCCCGTTCGGGCGCAGCGCGCGCGCCGCCTCTCTCAGGGCCGCGACGGGATCCTCGACGAACGGGAGGCTGAAGTGGAACACGGTCAGATCGACCTGCTCATCCTCGAGGGGGAGAGACGCGGCGTCGCTCAGCCAGAAGCGAGCGCCATGCCCGGCCGCGTCGAACGCGCGCGACATGTCCACGACGTCGACGCCGAGAAGTTCGGTCGAAGGCCACCGCTCCGCGGCGAGCGCCAGCAGCTGACCTTCTCCGCACCCGACGTCGAGGACGGCGCGAGGCGCACCCGCGACCGCCCACGCGTCGAGCGCGAGCTCGTACGAGCTCCCTCGACCTTCCACGCGCCCGCGTGCGAACGCGCGGCTGGTGGCCGCCGGGCAGACCTCTTCGAACCAGCGGAAGAACTCGCGGCGCCCGACCGCATGCCGGGGAACCCGAGGGGGTGGCCTCTGGTCGACGCTCACGCGCCCGACCCTACCACGACGCCATCGTGCCGCGTCCGAGGTGGGGCAGTACCGTAGGCCACGGGCGGCTCATCGCGGCCGCGTCGATCCGTTGGGCGTCGCAACGGCTCGGGCAAGTCGACCGGGCTCGACGGGAGCGCGGTCGCGCTCGGGGCTCGATCGAGGAGACCCGCCGATCGACGAGCGTTGGGCGCGCCTCGAGCGTACGGACGTCGGGGCGCCGCTGCTCCGGGGTGAACATCTCGGGGTGAAACGTTGACATTTCGTCCGGTGCCTGAGACCCATGGCCCATGGGGAGGTGGCCATGTCCGACGGAGAGCTGAAGAACCCGGTGTTCAAGAACGTGACGCGCTACGCGACACCGGACGAGCGCGACCAGGTGGAGCGGATCGAGCTGGACCCGAAGGATCTAGATGGGTTCATGGAGTTGCTGAAAAAGGGTCTGATCGAAGCGGCATCCATGCACGACGCCGCTGTCCAGGGCTGCATGGCGCTCAACGCCGAGCTCTCGATTCGACTGAGCCGACCCGTCTACAACGCAGAGACCGACATGGTCGAGGAGCTCGTGGGGACCGAGAGAGTGCGTGGCTCGCTCCGCGCCTCGAAGGTCATGAAGGGCGACTGCGGGCCGGAGAAGAGCGGCTCGGAGTAGGAGCGCCGCGTGCGGTGCGACCTGACGTGGCTACTCGGGCCCAACGCGGAGCGCTGGCGTTCGGACGCCGCGCCGCGCCACCCGGTTTGGCAGCGCGCGACCGCTCCGGATCGGTTCACACATCTGTTCGACCTCGACGATGTCGAGCGCTACCTCATCGCCGTGCGGCCGGGCGAAGAGAGCCTGCGACTCGTCGGCGGGCCCGAGGACTCACGGCTCGACTACACGAAGCCTCAGCACATCCTGCACGCGTGGCGCGCTGGCGGCACGATCGTCTTGAACGGGGCCCACCAGCGCTGGCCCGCGCTGCTGACCCTCGCGGCGGACCTGGGAGCCGACCTCGCGGCCCGCGTCGGGGTGAACGTGTACTGCTCCTTGCCTGGAGGAGATGGCTTCCCCGAGCATGTGGACGACCACGATTTGTTCGTGCTCCAGACCTGGGGGCGCAAGCGCTGGGCGGTCGGGAGCGGGAGCGCTCGGCGTGAGCTCGATCTGGAGTCGGGGGACGTCCTCTACCTGCCGCGCGGCACGCCTCACCACGCGAGCACGCTCGACTCGGGCTCACTCCATCTCACGGTAGGTGTCTATCCGTTGCGTTGGGTCGACCTCGCGCACGCGGTCGTCGACGCCCTCGCGTCGCATCACCCGGAGCTGCAGTCGGCCGTGCCGCTCTGTGACGTCCCAGCGCACGGTCGAGAGACCGCGGCGCTGCTGTCCTGGCTCACCTCGATGGACTCGCGAGACCCGGCCCCACTCGAACCGGAGCGGCTGGCCGAGGCGCTGCGAGCCGAACGCAGCGCCACAGCTCCGCTCCCCGTCGGAGGGCTGCGATCGGTTGCGCTGTCGGCCGAGTTGAACCTCGCAACGCGACTCCGACGCCGCCCCGGGGGCACGCTGGTGCACGGAAGAGAGGCGGGGGGACGCGTGTGGATGCGGCTCGGGGACTGCCACATGCGGCTCCCAGCGTCAGCCCAGGAGGCAGTGGCGTTCCTCGAACACAACGCGGGCTTCGCGGTCGGTGATCTTCCCAACGCGTACGCCGACGCGACCAAGTGTCTTCTCGCCTCGCGGTGGGTTCGAGAGGGGTTCGCGACTCTGGACCCGTAGCGCGACGCAGCGCAGCCCATTCTTCGGGATCAGATGAGCCGGTCTTTCCAGGTCCGCGGCGTGTCGTCGGTGACGATCTCGAGCTCGAGCGCGTAGTCGAAGGGGCGCGGGCCGCGGGCGCGGATGAAGGCGACGATGTCGCGCAGGCCGTCGTCGACGCTGCCGCGCGGGTCGTAGCCGAGCCGCTCGCGCGCGAGGTCGCTCGAGCAGGTCGCGAGCTTCACCTCGCACGGGCGCGGGTCGACGTAGACGGGCTCGAGCGGCGCGAAGCCGATGATGGCGGCCAGCCGCTCCGCGAGCGCGTTGATGGTGATGAAGCCCTGCTCGGACGAGCGCGAGTCGGGGCCGACGTTGACGGTGAGCCCATCCATGCCCGGCTCGAGCGCGAGCTTGACGAGGCAGTCGACGACGTCCTGCACGGGGCTGAAGCAGCGCATCTGCTCGCCGTCGCCGTAGATGAAGGGCTGGCGCCCCTGTAGCATGAGGTTTGCCATGATCGAGGCGACGTTGCGGTACGGGTCGTCGTACTTCTGGCGCGCGCCGATGATGTTGTGGGGCACCGCGACGACGCGCTCGACGCCGTGGGTGGTCGCCAGCTGATGGAGCAGCTGCTCGCTGCAGACCTTGGCGATGCCGTAGGGGTCGCGCGGGTTGGTGGCCTGCGTCTCGACGAACGGGACGTCGTTGTCCCCGTAGCGCGCCATCGACGAGCAGTAGACGATCCGCTTCACGCCGTTGGCGATGGCCGCGGTGAACGTAGCGACCGACGCCTGCACGTTGTTGCGCACGATCAGCGTGGGGCTGAAGACGCTGAGCCCCTCGTGCGCCGAGGACGCGGCGTGCACGACCACATCGGCGCCCTCGGTGATGCGCTTCATCGCCTCGAGATCGCAGCAGTCGACGACGTCGAGCTCCGCGCCCTCGGGCACGTTGTCCCGGTAGCCGCCGCTCAGATCGTCGCAGCCACGTACGGAGCAGCCCTGCGCGAGGAGCCGCTCCGCGAGGTGGCTCCCGAGAAAGCCTGCGATCCCCGTGATGAAGACGTGGCGCCCCACGGCGGGCACCATACCACTACTCGGTCACTCGGCGTCTGCGACGTCGCCGGCCATCGTGCGCAGCTCCGGCAGCCAGTCGTCGAGCTCCGGGATGAGCTCGGCCACCTTGAGGCCGGCGGCCTCGAAGCCGTCGCTGTGCTGGGCCAGCACGGTGAAGAGCTGGTGGAGCGCGGTCTGTCGCTGGGCGTGGAGCTCCGCGACGCGATCCTCGACCAGTCCGCCGAGCTCGGCCTCGATCTCGGCGATCTGCGCGTCGAGCGCGGCGCGCTTCTCGCGGGCGGCGCCGAGCTTCTTCTCGAGCTTCGCGCGCTGGCGCTCCTCGCCCTTGCTGAGCGGCTGCGCGAGCTGCTCCTCGACCCGGGTCACGCCGTAGGCGCGGCCCTCGACCTGCCGAAGGGCGTCGGCCAGATCGGGGTGGTTCGCCATCGCGAGCGCGCGCTTGAGCTCGGCCTGCTTGCGCTCGAGCTGCGCGAGCTGCTGCTGGATGCGCTCTCGCTCCTTCTCGGCCTGGGCCGCCTCATCGACGGGCGCGCTCGAGGCGGCGCTCTCGTCGCTGCTCGCGACGGGCTCGGGGGCGGTCTCTACGGGGAGGGCTTCTTCTTGCTGCATCGCCATGGGCGAACGGGTGTACGCGGTCCGCGATCGACTGTGAAGAGGTCACGTGTGATCCCGTGATATGCAGGCCGCGTGAGGGAGGGGCCGCGCGATCCGTCCATGCCGCCGCCAGCGCGGATGAGCATGCCGTCGCTGGACGCGATCCAGCCCGTGCACGATCGCTATCGGCGACGGCGCCGCGTCTCGATCGGGATCGCGGTCGGCGCGGTGCTCGCCGCCACCGTCTACCTCTTCTGGCCCCTCTTCAGCGGACAGGCGAGCTACTTCGAGTGGGACGTGCCGGAGCAGTACTGGCCGGATCTCGTCTTCCTCTGCGACTCGATCCACGCGGGCGAGCTGCCCTACTGGAACCCCTACGACCGCGGCGGCTACCCGTTCCACGCCGATCCGCAGGCGGGCACCTACCACCCGCTCAACTGGGCCATCTGCGCCGTCTCGGGGCCGAGCCCGGGCCTCGGCTGGGCGACCTTCCGCGTGGTCGCCTCGTTCGCGATCTGCGGCCTCTTCGGTCTGCTCTGGCTGCGACGCATCGGCGCGAGCTGGGCCGGCGCCCTGGTCGGCGCGGTGCTCCTCGAGGCGGCGCCGTTCATGCGCAACAACTGGGAGCTCAACCTCACCGCCGGCTACGCGTGGCTGCCCGCCATGCTCTGGGCGAGCGAGCGCCTGGTCACCCTCCGGCGCATGTCCGACGGCCTGCTCCTCGCGCTCGCGACCGCTCTCTGCGGCTGGACCGGCTCGCCGCCCGCGCTCTGGCTCGCGTGCGCCTTCACCGCGGTCTACACGACGTTCCGGATCGGTGAGGAGTCACGCGAGGCCGGGCGCGAGATGCTCCGCGGCCTGCCCGCGCTCGCGACCGTCCCGCTGATCGGCGCGGCGCTGCTCGGCGTCATGCTCGTCCCCGGAGCGGAGCTGAGCACCCACTCCGTGCAGGCGGGTCGGAGCTTCGAGAGCATCGCGCAGGGCAGCCTCGAGACGGAGCAGCTGATCGCGCTCGTCTGGCCCATGCCGGGCAACCACCTCTACGTCGGGCTGCTCGCGCTCGCCCTGACCCCCCTCGCGCTCCGCCACGCGAAGATGCGGAGCGCGGGCAGCAACCTGCCGTGGCTCTTCGTCGTGATGGGCGCGCTGAGCGTCGCGCTCTCGCTCGGTGGATGGGTGTTCCGACTCGCCTACGACTGGCTGCCCGTCTTCGACCTCTTCCGCGCGCCGTATCGGTACCAGGCGTGGCTGGGGCCCTGCGCCGCGGGCATCGTCGCGCTGGGGCTCCCGAGCGAGAAGAAGGCGTTCGTGGGCGCGCTCGGACGGCGCCTCCGGGTGGCGAGCGGGCTGCTCCTGTTGCTCGGGATCGTCGCGCTCGTCCTGGTGGACGGCTGGGGCCCGGGGCTCCTGGGGCTGGCGTTCGCGCTGCTGCTCGGCTCGCGGACGCTGCGGCCGCCGTTTCATCAGGGCTCGATCGTCTGGGCGCTCCCCCTCGCGGCGATCGTGCTCGTCGACGTCACCCAGGCGCTGCCCGACCATCGGCACATGCGGCCCGGACAGCCGCGCTGGGACGAGCCGGCCGCCGCCGCCGTGGTCCCGCACGCGCCCAACACGCGCGAGCGGTGGCGCTACATGGACGAGTTCGCGATCGGCTCGCGCTCCGGGACGCGGCTGCGGCGGCGCGACTTCCGCGGCTACCAGGATCCGCTCCTGCTCGCGAGCTACGAGCGCGTGGTCGGCAATCTGCGCGCTCACCCACAGCTCGCGCCGCAATTCAACGTGCGATATGCGCTCCAGGGACCGCACTTCATCCACGGCTGGGATCGGCACTACCTCCCCCCTCCGGAGGCGCTCGGCGAGGTGCTGAACGCTCGCGTCGTCCACCGCGGCGAGGGCGAGCGCACGGTCACGGAGCTCATGGATGCTCTCCCCGGCGCGTACTTCGTGCCGGCGTCCGAGGTCGAGCGGGTCGAGAGCCGGCGTGACGCGCTCTCGCGCACGATCGAGCTGGCGCCGAGCGCGATCGCCATCCTCGACGGCGCGGTCGATCCCTCGGACGCGCCGCCACCGAGCGCCGCCGGAGCCGCCCGCGCGGGCCGGCCCCGCGCGTCGGCCACCCGCTGGGAGCTGCGCCCGGACGTGGTGCGCTTCACGATCGAGGCGCCGACGGAGGGCGTCGTCGTCGTCAACGAGGCCTGGCTGCCCGGCTGGAGAGCGCGGGTCGACGGGGAGCGCGCTCCCGTCTTCCGGGCGAACGGCTTCGTGCGCGCCATCCCGGTCCCCGCCGGGGCTCACCAGGTGGTGATGACCTATCGGCCAGAGAGCGGGCTCTACTGGCGTCAGGTCCTCCTCTTCGGCTGGCTCGCCGTGCTGCTCGGCCTCCTCGGCTTGCCCGTCTCGCGGTGGGTGGCCGCCTGGGCGCGGCGACGGTCCGGGCGGTGAGCGTTGCGCGACTTGCGCGAGACCTCGCGCGTGGCGCGCACGTTCTGCGCGAGCGTGTGCCCTGGTGATCCGGATCCCGGGACGGCACGAGCGATGCAAACTGGGAAACCCGTGTCCGGGGTGGGCCGCTTCTGGGGGGAAGGGGGCTCACCCCGGGCAGCATCTCTGCCCACGCCGCCGATGTGACATAGTCCGGCCCCGGTGAGCGCGGAGAACCTCTACCTCCACTACGTGTGCGACGGCGCCCCGCGCCGACGGCAGACGGTCTCGCGCGACGGGCTGCGCGACCTCGTCACCGCGCGACGACGAGCCGGCAAGCGCGGCGTCTCGCTCGAGCGCTACGCCGACGCGCCGCCCGGCGCCGACGCCTTCACGATCTCCTTCGACGACGCGCACGCCTCGATCCTCGCGCACGCCGCGCCCGTGCTCGCCACTCTGGACATGCCGGCCACCCTCTTCGTGCCCACGGCGTTCGTGGAGACGTCGCCGGAGTTCCTCTCCTGGGAGGATCTGAGGCGGCTCCGCGACGCGGGCTGGACGCTGGGCTGCCACGCCCACACCCACCCACGCATGGGGTGGCGCCTGCACGACGAGGACGAGGCGGGTCACCTCGCGCGGCTGCGGAGCGAGCTGGCGCGCTCGCTCGAGGTCTTCGACCGGGAGCTCGGCGTGCGCCCTGCGCTCTTCGCCTACCCGTACGGAGAGGCGCCTCCCATCGCGCGCCGCGCGGTCCGGGAGGCGGGCTTCGACGCCGCGTTCACGGTCGCCGCGGACCTCGACTGGGACGGGGACCGGCTCGCCATCCCGCGCGTGGACGCGCTCGACGAGCCGGCGCGGAGCGAGACGCCGACCGGCTTCAGCGTGATCGTGCCGGCCTACGATCGGGTCGGCATCCTCGCCGACGTCGTCACGCGGCTGGCGTCGCAGACCTACCCGGAGGATCGCTACGAGGTGATCGTGGTGGACGACGGCTCGAGCGAGGACCTCGGCCCGATCTTCGAGGACATGCCGGCGAACGTGCGGCTGCTCCGCCAAGGCGACGCCGACTTCCGAGCTGGTCAGGCGCGGCAGCGCGGCGCGGACGAGGCGTCGCACGAGACCCTGGCCTTCCTCGACGCGGACGTGGCCGTGGACCCGGACTTCCTCTGGCACCTCGACTGGGTGCACCGTCGCGTGGAGGGCGCCGTGCTGCTCGGCTACCTCAGCGGCTACAACCTGCACGATCTCGGGCTCATCCACCGGCCGCGCGAGGTGCTCGGGCGCGACGTGCGCGCCCTTCCGATCATCCTCGACCGCTCGCGCGAGCCGACGCTGCGCGCCTGCCTCGACAACCTCGACTGGCTCGAGGACCCGTGGCCGCTCACCTACACCGGCAACCTCTCGCTCTCGAAGGCGCTCTTCGATCGGGTGGGCGGCTTCAGCGACGAGTTCGTCGGCTGGGGACTCGAGGACGTGGACCTCGGCGTGCGCCTCCACCGCGGCGGCGGTCGCTTCGTGTTCAGCCGCTTCGCGGTCGGACACCACGTCGTCGACCCGGAGGAGGATGGCTGGCGCAACCCGTTCCGGGAGCGCGAGCCCAGCCTCGCCCGCTTCGAGGGCTACCTCCAGAACCTCGCCATCCTGGCGCGTCGACACGCGGAGGACGACGCCGTCCAGCGCTACGTCGAGCGATCGCGCGCCGACATCGACGAGACGTGCGCCCGCCCGATGACGGTGGGGATCGAGGTCGGCGGCGCGGCGCGCCAGCGCTCGGCGCATCACGCGCGCCTCCACCACGTCCAGCCCGGCGGCGTGCCGCTGCACGAGCTGCTCGACCGGGTGGCCTACGCCGAGAAGATCGGCGCGCAGACCGTCTACGTGCTGGGCGGAGAGCCGGCCGAGCACCCGGACTTCTTCCCCCTGCTCCACGCCGCGGCGGCCGCCGTCTCCTGGGTCTCGCTCCAGACGATGGGGCACGCCTTCGCGGCGCCCGGGCTGGCGGCGCGGGCGCGCGACGCGGGGCTGCGCGGCGCGGTCGTCGACGTCTTCACGTGCTCCGACGCACTGCACGACGCCTTGCACGCGCCGGGCTGCGCTGCGCGCTGGCGCCGCGGGATCGAGGCGCTGAGAGCGGCGGAGCTCGAGGTGAGCGCGAGGCTGATCGTCACGCCCCGGACCGCGCCGGAGCTGGAGTCCACTCTCACCTGGCTCGAGACGGAAGGGATCTCGCTGTCCGAGGTCATCGTCCTCACGGCCGCAGACCCTCATTTCGGTGTCAAAGACATCCAACACATCATCCCGAACGGCGTTCAACGCTCGGTGCGGTG
>SHBB01000014.1 GCA_004213565.1 Sandaracinaceae bacterium | reverse complement strand
AGACATCCAGTGAGGTGATCTCGTTGCTGTCGTCACGAAGGGTCACTTCCACCTCACGCGCGTTCGGGAACGCCCGGAGCGCAGACCAGTCGGGGAGGCGCCCCACGTCCCAGAGCCGCACGGTTCGCACGGACGCGAGCTCGACTTCCGCCAGATCGGGGAGGCAGCGCTGCCCATCGCTCGACAGCGTCATCCCCATCCACAGCGCGAGCTCCGAGAGCTTCTTCTGGCTCTTCAGCGGCGACAGCTCGATGGAGGGTGGGGCCCCCGCCACCGTGAGCTGCTCGAGCGCGGTGAAGCCGCGCAGCAGCGCGAGGTCGAAGGGTCGATTCGCGTCTTTGATCTGCACCTCGAGCGCCTGGACCGTCGCCGGATCGCGGCTCTTCTTCAGCCGCTCCTTGCCCCGTCCGTCGAGGTCATGGGTGGAGAGATCGGCGAGCACGAAGAGCCCCTCGCTGCGGCCAGCCGGGGGCGCTGGCTCGGGGGCCTGAGCGCCGCCCTCGCGCTCGATCAGCAGTCGCTCGGCCTGGGTGACGGCGGCGCGCGTGGCGGCGAGGCTGCTCTCCAGGTAGCCCGCGAGATCGTCCGTCGTCTCCACGCTCTCTTCAGCCGCCGCGTGGTAGGAGACCCGCGGGTTCTCGGCCAGCTCCCCGAGCATCAGGAAGCCGTAGCACCACTCCGGAGCCGGCTCGTCGAGCACGAGGAAGGGCCTCGGCTCCAGATCGCCGAAGAGGAGGTCCGGCGGACCCTCCGCGTGGCGCTTCGAGCCCCAGAAGTGATGCTCGGGCGGGTCCTGCCCCAGCTCGTTCAGGAACACGCGCGCCTCGCGGTCCGCTTCTCTCACTTCGAAGTCGAAGCCGTCGACCACTCGCAGGAACTCGACCATCGGCGCAGGCAACGTGTGGCCGGCCCACGCCTTCCGTATACGCGTCAGCGCGCGCTCGCCGATCGGCTTGCCAAAGCGGCACTTCACCTCGAAACGAGCGTTCTTCTTCAGCTCGTCGGCGAACGCCCGCCACGCGTCGACCGCGACCGCGATCTCGCTCGCGGCCGTGTCGTCGGTCGGCGTCTTCGCTGTCTTCTTCGCTGGCGCGCTCGGCTGCCCTTCACCGACCGGCCGGTAGCCCTTCTTCAGCTTGGACGCGATCTGCTTCTCCGCGTGCTTCTCCGCTTCGGCTGGGCTCGCGGTCGTCTTCTCGCTGACGCGACCGTCCGTGCCCACGCGCCCGTAGCGGACGTGCACGACGGCGCCCTTGCGCTCGATCTCCCAGAACTTGGCGCTGTCGTCGCCATGAAACTCGAAGCGCTTCTTCATCCACCAACCTTCGCGTACATCGGGCCCTCGGCGACTCGCCGCGTGGCCCAGATACCACACGGACAGGAGCGTCGGGCCCTGCGTCGGGCGCCCGAAGCTGAGCCGTCTCGTGCCCCTCCTACGCCGGACCGGGACCGGTCCTACCCATCGACCCGGTCCCGAGAGCTCGTGCCCCCCAGGGCTCGTTCATCCAGGGGTGGGTCACTCGATCAACGCGCGCACGACGAGGAGGCCGGCCCACGCCACCAGCAGGGAGATCATCGTGAGCGCCTCCGGCGCGCGAGAGTGGGAGCGAGTGGGCACGAACCCAGGCTCGTCCTTCAGCGCCGCGACGCGCTCCCGCAACGCCCGATGTCCGCCGTCCGTGGCGTGGTGCACTTGCGCGAGGTTGTAGTGATGGATGCAAAGGAGCGCACTCGCATACGTCGACTCGTCGTGCTCGAAGCCCGCGTCGTCCGAGCGGTCCTCGCTCCTGCGCCAGTACACGGCGAGCCCCGCCCGCAGTAGCAGCGCCACCACGACCAAGGGAACGAACACCGTCATGACGTCGTGCAAGGCCGGATCCCGCGTCAGATAGCCCGCCAACGCAGCCAGCCCCAACTTGCCGTACAGCGGGGTGAGCCGTGAGATACGGAGCGGTGCGCTCTCGGTGAGGTGCTCGATCTCGTGCGCCATCACCGCTTGCAGCTGCGGGCCATCCAGCGCTCGAAGCGCGCCGCGAGTGACGGCGACGCTGGCCGCGAACGGCAGCGCCACCGCGTTGGCGAGGCTCTCGTCCATCACGTAGACGCCGTCGAGCCGCACCCCGGCCTCATCGGCGAGCGCGTGCACCGAGTCGTGGAGCGCGCTCGGCGCGCCGCGGAGGTAGCCCACGGCCACCAACCAGTGCGTGAGCGCGAGTACGTAGAGCGTCCCCGCGACGAGCGCGCCGATGCCCATCGGGAGCGGATCCACCCATCCCGCCGCCACGAGGAGAAGCGTCCCGATCCACAGGAGCCGGAGAGGCAGTCTGGCCAAGAATCCGCGCGTAACCTGACCGGGGGTGACCTCCAGCGGAAAGTCCATGACGCGCATGATCTCCCGACTGAACACACGCGCCGCGACTCTCTGCCCGGCCAGGGTGGCGAGATAGAACGCCAACGCCCAGCCGAGCCCGCCCAGCCACCATCCCATCGCCAGCGCGACCGGTCCCGACGCCGTCCCGTAGACGATGGCGTGTCGCATCGGCGTGACACGCCGAGCGCGCTCCGCCCAGAAGAGCTCTCGCGTCGGAGGCCGTAGGAGCCTGTAGGCGTATGCGGGGACGACGATCGCCGAGGCCGTCGCCGAGAGACACCATACGGTCAGCCAGAGCACGACGGATCGAGTCTACTGTCACACGGCTATAGATCGCAACGTGGGTTTCGCCTCGATGCGCTGGGTCCTCGGATGCCTGTGCTCGGCGTCCGAGTCGTGGAGCACGTGTCCTGTGGCGGAGACGACGTCGAACCCCGCGTCGGCAACGCCCCCGCGATCTCGCTCGCGTGAGGCGCCGGCGCCGCCACGTCGAGCTCGCCGACGCGGAAGAAGCTCGGCGATTGAGGGATCCCATGACGACCGATGACGTCGGGACGGCTTCCGGTCCTGTCGACGTGCATGGGTACAGTTCAGACAGCCGCGCTCCGAGACGCGAGCGACGAGAGGGGTCTCGAGGTCCCGAATCCGCAGCCGCTCGCGGCGGCCGTCGCCGGTCACGGACCGCGGCGCGCCGTTGCTCCGGTCCGGCCGGGAGCTAGCGGAGTGAGTGGAGGCACCATGAAGCAGAAGATCGTGATGAGCGCCCTCATCGGGGCGAGCCTCTTTGGCTGTGGAGTCGAGGAGCACTACGACGAATATCCGGACGACCCGAACGAGGCTGAGGAGCAGGCCGTCGGCGAGCGCGCCGAACGGGAAGCGGAGCGCGAGGGGACCGACCCGCTCGACTCGGAGCTGCGAGGAGCCGCCGCCGAGAGACAGGCCGAGCTCCATCACGAGGCGGCAGACGACGAGGGCGTGGTCGATCCGGACGAGTAGGCGTTCGCTCGCCGGAGCGATGGGACGTCTCCGAAGAGCAGAGCGGTCATCGAGGTTGGGAGCAGCCGCGGTCTGCAGCCGGGGGCAGGTCGTCATGCTCGACGGCGGCGACGAGACCCGACCGCTGACGAGAACCACGGCGAGGCCTTTAGGTTCTCAGCGCTCCGCGTGATCGCGGACGACCTTCACGTACTTCTCGAGGCCCTTCTTCAGCTCGCTCACAAGTCCTCGTCGCAGGACACCAGGTGCTCGAGAGAGGGCACAACTGCCCTCAGTCGAACGCGGCGGCCGCGGCCGGGTACGTCTCGACGATCATGGGCGTGCTCTGCGCGACCTCTTCGTAGGTGTGCAGCGCGTGCGGCTCGCCGAGCGCCTCGTGCAGGGTCACGATGGCGAGCGCGGTGAACAAGTGGGCGAAGCCGGCGTCGTGCTCCGCGTCGAGGTGCTGGCCGCTGTCACCTACCTGCATCGCGACCTCACTCATCGCGGCGCAAGCCGCCCGGAGCGGCGCGTCCTCGATGGTCTCTCCGCCCGCCACGCGGTCGAGCAGGCGCAAGCCCGCGCGGCCCGCTTCCACGCCTCGCTCTGGCGCGTCCGGCCAGAAGCGCGTCCACAGCGCCTCCCACCGAGGCTGCAAGGAAAGGAGGAGCGGGAGCGCCGCCCTCACCCGATCACGTCCCGGCGCGGCGGCCACGGCCTCCTCGATCCAGCGCTCCATCTGCATGTCCATCCTCCGCACGCTCGACGCCGGATCTTCCTCGGATCTCGAGCCACCCTGAACAGCAGCGAAGCCGAGCGGCGCTCAGCGCTCCGCGTGGTCGCGGACGACCTTCACGTACTTCTCGAAGCCCTTCTTCAGCTCGCTCACCACGAGCGACTCGATCTTGCCGCCGATCAAGGGGACCTTGATCGTCACGTGGAGCGCGTCGTGCAGCAGCGAGCCGTCGCCGTCGGGCTCGATGGCGATGGTGCCGTTGACCTGGGCCCGCTCGTCGTGCGGCCCGCGGTGCACCCAGGTGGCCGCGCGCGCGTCGAGGTCCCACGTGTACGTGGCGACCGACGCCTCGGTCTTGCTCCGGTCGACGCCGGTGAGCCCGCGCGCGTAGCGGGTGGAGTGCACCTCATAGACGAGGCGTGCGCCGTCTCGTGAGCGCCCCTTCACCTCCACGGTGATCGCGCCCTGCACGGTGTCGCGCGCGACGTGGTAGTCGTCGCTGGTCAGCACCTCGACCAGGCGGTCCGGGGAGGCCGCGACTCGGACCGTCGTCTCGTGCGATTTCGCCATCTCGCCGCGGATTGAATCACGCGCCGGCCGCGAAGACGACCCACGCGCTCAGAGGAAGAGCCCGGCGACGAGGTAGGTCGCCACGCCGTACATCGCGAGCAGGCTGAGCGTCATGAACGCACCTCGCACACCGGTCCTCTTGGCGAGGTACGCGAAGGTGTAGCCGAGCCGCGCGACCGCAAAACCGACGATCCAGACCCCGGCGATGGTCGGGCTCGGTGAGACCATCACGAAAGGCAGCACCAGCAGCGCGAAGACGACCGTGTTCTCCGTGCTGTTCCGATGGAGGTTGTGGCAACGCTGCAGCTCTCGAACACCCTCCGCGGGCGCGTCCTCGGCGCGGAGCCCCGCCTCGGTCCACTCCTCGGGCGTCGCCTGGAGCCTGTAGCGCCCGCGCACGAGCTCCGTGGCCGTCATGATCCAGGTGTGGTTGAGGACCAGCAGGACGCTGGCGGCTATCAACGCGCGGAGTGACCAGGCCGACGGTGCGGCGAACACCAGGGGTTCGACACCGAGGACGAAGACGTCGACGACGACGCTGACCAGCAGGATGACGACCGGGTACCCGATGAGGATGAGCCGCGCCCGGGCCCGGCGGTCGCGTTCCTTCTGATCGACGTGCACTCGGTGGCTGCTCTGGCACCCGAGACGAGGGGTGTCAACGCGTGTTCGGATGGGCGGCGGTCAGGCCCTCGCCTCGAGGTCGCCGCGCAGCCGATCCAGGCGAGCCGCGCCTCAGAACAGCGAGAGCGTCTGCTCGCGGAACGGCTCGTTGACGGTGAACGCGAGCACCCTGCACCAGCCACACCGACCAGAGCAAGCCCGTGCTGATCCACTGCAGCGTCCGCCAGTAGGGCCGGGGCTTGCCGACGAACGCGGAACCCCGGGGACGAGGGCAGCGTGGGAGGTGAGCAAGGCCCCGTCGAGGCGGCCCACCGGCGCGGACTCCAGCCTCCTGGTCCGGAACGAGCTCGGCGCGGGTCTGAGCTACTACTTCGACGATCACACCTACGAGGTGCAGCTCGACGCCTTCCATCTCTGGGAGGGCATGGCGCGGTTCGAAGGCGGCGAAGACCGCGTGCGCCTGAGCGTGCAAGCGTTCCTGTGACCTCGCGCGGGCGGCGATGGTCCGCCCCGGTCCAGCTGCCTCGTCAGGGAGATCGACGAGGTGTGCAACCGCGGTGGACGTCTCGCAGTCGAGGCGGTCACGAGCGCCTGGTACTCTCCGCCGCATGGATCCTCGCTGCCCTCGCTCAGTCGTCGACACCGTCCGACGAGAGCAAACCGATCTGCCCCTGACGGTGGTCGAAGGCACCTACCCTTCGGACCTGACAGGGCACCTCTTCGCCGTGTCGCCCGCGCACACGTTCGACGCGGATCCCGCGGCACGTCGCACCGCGCTGCTGGTGGGCGACGGGCTCGTGACCCGCTTCGATCTGGAGAACGGGCCCACCCTGACGAGCAGGCTCGCCAAGACCTTCGACTACGTCGCCGACGAGGTCACGCACTCGGACCCGGAACTCGGCCTCTTCCGCTTCCACAACGCAGGTCTGGTGCGCGTCAACCCGCTGCTCGGCACGCGCGACTTCGCGAACACCGCGCTGGTTCCGATGAAGATCGGCGACGCCGCGACGCGGCTCTTGCTCACCTACGACGCCGGCCGGCCAGTCGAGCTCGATCCGGTGACCCTCGAGGTGGTCACGCCGGTCGGCGGCCGCCAGGACTGGCGCGCGGAGGCGCTCCCGGACCAGGTCTTCCCGACCGTGCTCAGCCCCGCGCATCCCGCCTACGATCGCGCGACCGGCGAGCTGTTCACGCTCAACTACGGGCGCGGCATCGCCAACTTCGCGCTCACCGTCCCCCTGGTGGCGGCGCTGTCCAAGCTGCCGCGCCGAGCCCAGCGCGCCTTCGACCGCGTCGCCAGAGTCCTGGGAGGGGAGGCGGCGTATCGCTGGCTGCTCAAGCACGTCGAGCGCCTGACGACCGGCCTCGATCGCTCCGCCGAGCGCTTTCAGGACCGCTGGCTCCCGTTCCTCCCCGACACGTTCACCGACGTCCTCCGCTGGGACGGGAGCGGTCGCCTCGAGCGATGGCGACTGGTGCTGCCCGACGGCCGCGAGGTCTCGATCGCCCAGTCCGTGCATCAGATCGCGGTGACGCGAGACCACGTCGTGGTGCTCGAGACCGGCTTCAAGATGGGAATGCAGTCAGCGTTCAACGACCCCTTCACGCCCGACTCGTTCGACATGCTGGTCCGAGCGCTCGTGACCAGGCCGCAGCTCCCCTACACGGTGTTCTACATCCTCGAGCGGGCGGACCTGACGTCCGACGCCCCGCGCGGCGACGACGGCGTGCGCCGGGTCCGCTGCCAGCGGGTCCAGATCCCGGTCGAGGCCGACCACTTCCTCGCCGATTACGACGACTCGGCCGGGATCGTGCTGCACGTCGCGCACGCGCCCGCCACCGATCTCTCGGAGTGGATCCGACCGTACGACGTGTCGTTCCATGACGGCCGCGACATCGACGACGCGCTGCACGGCATGGTCGCGGTTGGGCCGATGGACGTCGGACGATTCGGCAGATACGTGGTCGACGGTGGCAGCGGGAGGCTGCTCGACGCCGACGTCGTCAGCGACGAAGAGCTGGGCTGGGCGATCGCCCTCTATGCGGGCGGAGGGATCAACATGGAGGACTCCCTCCCCGACCGCATCGATCACCTCTGGTGGTGCACGGCCGGCTTCTTCCCGGAGCTCCTCACGCGCTTCGTGCACGACCTCTACGAGCACTACCCGCACCGACAGGTGCCACTCGACGAGATCGCCCAGCTCGACCAGGGGGGAAGACCTTCGGGCCTGGTGCGCCTCGACACGCGGAGCCTGTCCGTCGCCGATCGCTACGCGCTGCCCAAGGGCGTCATGGCGGGCTCGTTCCAGCTCGTCCCCAAACCGGGCGCCACTTCGGATCTACAGGCTCATCTCGTGGGCCCCGTGTACACCGACGCGCGTACGGAGCTCTGGGTGTTCGACGCGGGTGACCTCGCGGCGGGCCCCATCTGCAAGCTGGCGTCGTCGAGCTGGCGCACGGGCTTCACGCTCCACACCGCGTGGCTCCCTTCCATCTCCCCCCGCACCGCCAGCTACCGCGTGAGCGCCGCCGACGACCTGCGGAGTCAGGTGGAGAAGCTCGCGGCCACCACCCGAACGCCAGCCCTGGCCGACCGCTTCACCCGAGATCTCTACCCGCGCTTTCCATGATCGAGAGCGTCGCGACCTGGCTCCGCGAATCGAGCGTCAGGGATGCGGCTCGGCTCGCGACGGAGTTAGGGTCGCCCCGCATTGATTCTCGGGAAGCCTGCCATGGATGCGCTCCTAGCAGCGGAGCGCGAGAGTCTGTTCGTAGGGCGCGAGAAGGAGCTCGGCCTGGCGGACGACTTGATACGCGGAGCGCTCGAGCCGACGCGTATTCTCTGGTTCCACGCCCCCGGGGGCTTCGGAAAGAGCACGCTGCTCGACCGGATCCAGGACCGTCACGACCGCACGGTGCGCTGGAACGCGGACGGGCTTCCCCGCGACCGGGAGCAGCTCGTCGCGCGCTTCGAGCGGCTCCTCGAAGACGTCCAGGACGGTTCCGAGCCGGTCCTCTGGATCATCGACCAGGTAGAGGCTCACGCTGCCCTCGAGAACGTGTACTTCGATGAGCTGTTCCCGCGCCTCCCCGCCCACGTGAGGGTCGTGGCGGCGGGGCGGAGCGAGCCGGGGCGCGCGATACGAGTCGACGCGGGGTGGGCCCGCATTCTCGAGGCGTGCGAGCTCGCGGTGCTCTCCGACCGAGAGTCACGTGAGCTGTTGCGCCGTCGAGGGGTGTCCCGACGTCGCTGCGAGGAGCTCGTCGACGCCACCGCCGGACACCCCCTCACCCTCGCGTGCCTCGCGCACGACGCGGACGCCCGCCCGGCGCCGAGCGCGCCGCTCCAGCTCCCGGAGATCTCCGTGGGGTTGCTCCGGACGAATGCCCACGCTCTGGCGGCCCTCGCCCTGATGCCCCTCGCCCGCCTCGAGACGCTCGCCGGCGCGCTCCCCGTCGGGCTCGAGGCTGCGCTCGAGAACACGATCGCGACGCTCCCGTTCGTTCGCAGCGGGGTGGAGGGCTTCACCCTCCATCCGCTCTACCAGGCGCCGATTCTCTGCGCGCTCATGACCCTCGAGCCGGACGCCGTCGCCGACGTCCGGCGGCGCGCCATCCGTCTCCTCGCCGACAAGCTGGATGGCAGGCGCGACTACGCCGCTCGCCTCGAGATCACCCTCGCCTGGCCCTACGTGCTGCGAGGGCTGCCCGGATCGGAGCACCTCGACCACCACGACCGGACCCACTTCTGGGACCGGCTGGGGCCTGGGGACGGGTCGATCCTCGAGGGCCTCGTCGCGTCCTCCGGGGACGCGGCCCTGCAGGCCCACCTGGATCGTCATCGTGAGGCGAGCGAGCGGCTGCGAATCCTCCGCGACGAGGCTCGAAGACCGGTGGGGTTCCTGCTGTGGCTGGACCTCGCCGAGACGCACGGCGGAGCGGAGAGCAGCGACCCCGTCCTGCGCGCGATCCGAAGCGCGGGGGTTCGATCTGGCCTCCTCCTGCGCGGGTGGGAGTGCGCGGAGAGCGGCCAGTCGCCCTCCGTGTCGCAGTCCGAGCTCGTCGCTCGCTCGGTGGCCGAGGCGTTCGCGCGGCCCGATCTGCCGCGCTACCTGATGGCGATCCGGGACCTGACCTCCGCCCAGCATTGGCTCGACGGCGGGTTGCTGCAGCGCTTCGAGCACCTCGAGGCGCCGGCCGGTCAGAACGCCATCGTCGGCTACGACTTCTCGGAGTCGAGCCCCTCGGACTGGATGCGCGCCGCCCTCGGCGGCGGTCGGCCCACCACGCCTCCTCCACCCGCACCCGGCGAGCCCGCCTCGCGGGAGGAGCTGGGGCACGCCGTGCGCGCGGCCCTCCGAGACATGCACGACGACGTTCGTCTGTCCTGCGGAGCGCTGGCCGAGCGCGTCGGGGGACACGGGCCCCCGGCGGCGCGCGCCGAGCGGGTGCGGGCGGTGCTCCGCAACGCGATGATGCAGCTCCCCTCCCCGGCGGATGGCACCTCGCACGCCGCCCTGATCGAGCGGGCGTTCTTCGCGCGTCCGGGCAAGCAGCGCGCGATCGCCGAGGACCTCGGCATGTCCTACGGCACGTTCCGCCGGCGGCTCCGACGCGCCGTGGACAACCTCGTGGGGCGCGTGGAGTGGATGCTCGCGCGCGCCGAGTGATGGGGCGACCGGCTCCTCCCTCAGAGTGAGGGGGGACGCGATGGTCGAGGAGCGTTCACCCCCGCCAGCGACTACGCGCGCATGATGAAGCAGGTGGCCGCCGGGCTGGGTGGGCGGTCCGCACTGTTGGCGCCGAGTGAGCGCCAAACGAGCGCCCAATGGACACTTCGTCGCGCCCCGGGTCGCTACCGTCGCGGCGATGTCCGCTGGAGCCCTCACGTCCCCCCCCGCGCGGCCCCGCCCGGTGACACGGGTCCGCCTCGCGCCGACGTTGACCGCCCGCGGCGTCGGCGCGCTGGGGCGTCAGCTTCAGGGTGTGCGGTCCGCGGCGGTGGTGCTCGAGGGGGACGCGGACGTGTTCTGCCGAGGGCTGGACCTCGAGGGACCCCTCGACGACGGGAGATCGCGGGTGGCCGCGTTCACCGACATCCTCGAGTGGCTCGACCGCGCGCCCTTCGTCGTCATCGCGCTGGTCCGGGGCGCGGCGCAGGGAGGGGGGCTGGGCCTCGCGTCGGTGGCCGATCACGTGCTCGCGGGCCCCGGTGCCTCGTTCGGGCTGCCGGAGCTGCTCTTCGGCCTGATGCCCGCCGCGGTCCATCCCTACGTGGCGCGACGCATCGGTCCGTCGCAGGCCCGTCGCCTCGCGCTGGGCGGACCGACCCTCACCGCCTCCGAGGCGGCGCGGCTGGGTCTCGTCGACCAACGTTTCGAGGACGACGGTGAGGCCGCGCTGGCCGCCCTGCTGCAGCGCACCACGCGCCTCGGTCCGGCCGCCGTCGCGCGCTTCCGCGCCTACTCCGCCGGCTTCGCGCCCCCCGATCGCGCGTCGGCCATCGACGGGTTCGAGTCCTGCGCGACCAGCGAGGACGCGCGCGTTCGCCTCGGACGATGGCGCGACGGCTGGACGCCCTGGCCGCTCCCCGACGAGGAGCGACCGTCGTGAGGGTGATGGTCACGGGCGCGTCGCGGGGCATCGGGCTGGCGTTCGCGCGGGAGGCGGCCGCGGCGGACGCCCACGTGATCGCCGTGGCGAGGCGAGCCTCGGAGGGCATGCGCGAGGCGGCGGACGAGGTCGTCGAAGCCGACGTGCGCCACCTCCCGGCCCGCCCGGTCGACGTGTTGGCCCACTGCGCGGTCTTCTCCCCGGACACGCCACTGCTCTCGCTCGACGCGGGGGACCTCCTGCAGGCGCTCGAAGTGAACGTGGTCGCCGCCGCGCGGCTGGCCGAGGAGGTGCGCGAACGGGTGATCCTCTTCGGGAGCCTCTACGCGCACGGGGCCAGCGGCAACGCTGGGTACGCGATCTCCAAGGGGGCGCTCAACGGGCTCGCAGACGATCTGGCGCGCGGAGGCGTGAGGGTTCACGTCATCGTGCCCGGCCTGGTGAGCACCCAGCTCACCGAAGCCCTGCCGGGAGACGTGCGGCGGCAGCTCGTGGACGACTGTCCGCTGCGGCGGGCGGGCGACGCGAAGGAGATCGCCCGGGCCGGGTGGTTCGCGGCGACCGGCGGGCTGGGATCGCGACACCTCCGCGTCACCGGTGGGCTCCGGGAGGCGGCGGGATGAGCGCGCTCCGCGAGATCGAAGACGGCATCTGGGCGTTCGACCTGGCGCCCGAGGGCGCGCGCCCCTGGCTCGGGCCGGACCTCCCGGAGCGCCTGCGGGCCGTGGCGGCGGAAGCCGAGAGTGACGCGGTGCGGGCCGTCGTGGTCCTCGGCGGCGAGAACGAGTTCTGTCTCGGCGCCCCGCTCGCCTCGTTGCAGGACCAGAGCCGACACGCCACGCGATACGCAGCGGAGGTTCCGGGCGCGATGGGGGCGATCCCGGTCCCGGTGATCGCCGCGATGTCGGGGCACGCCATCGGAGGCGGCTTCACCCTGGGCCTGCTCGGGGACGGCGCGGTGCTGTCGCGGGAGTCGCTGTACGGGGCCAACTTCATGGCGCTCGGGTTTCCGCCCGGCATGGGCACCACCGCCGTCTTGCCGTGGTGGCTCGGCCCGGCGCTCGCGCACGACATGATGTTCAGCGGGCGGCTCGTCACGGGCGAAGAGCTCCGGGTGACGCCTCTCGCGCCCTACATCCTCCCGAGAGAGAGTGTGCGCGCGGAGGCCATCGAGCTCGCGCGCCGCATGACCGAGGCCCCGCGCGCTTCGGTCGTCGCGCTCCGCCGGATGCTGGCCGGCCGTCGCGCCGACGAGCTGGCCCGCGCGGTCGCGGAGGAGCGCGCCGCGCACGAGGCGCTGTTCGCGCGAGATGATGTTCGTCGGAGCGTCGACGATCGATATGGAGCTTGACAGGAGGTGGAGATGGAGAGAGAGACGGTCTTGAGCGCGCTCACGAGCAACCTGCGGCTGGTGGTGCCGAACAGCGCGGAGGCGACGGTGATCGAGCAGAGCAGCCTGCTCGCCGACTACGGCGCGGACTCCATCCAGGTCGTGGAGATCGTGTCGCGGACCATGCGCTCCCTCCGCGTCAGGGTGCCTCGCACGGACATGTCGCGCGCCAAGGACGTGGCGACGCTGGTCGACCTCTTCGTCGAGCACGCGAAGTGAGCCGGTCCAGCCGACCGCGTCGCGGGGAGGAGCCCACGTGAAGCACGAGCCCATCGCGATCACGGGGCGAGGCGTCGTCTCCACCCTGGGGACGACGCCCGAGGCGCTCGCCGACGGGCTCGAGGCGGGTCGATCGGGGATCACCCGATGGAAGGAGATGGACCCTCGCATCTACTCGAAGATCGGCGGCGATCTGTCGGGCTTCGATCTCGCAGGCTTCCTCGCCGATCAGGGCGCGCCGGAGCGGGTCTCTCACGTCCTGAGGGGCGTGCCCCCGGCGACCGCGATGGCGGCCGCGGCGGCGCTCGACGCGGCGCGGGACGCCGACGTCAGCGGGGTGGCGCCCGAGCGGCTGGGGCACGTGATCGGCTGTCACAACGCCCACGTGAAGGGTCATCAGGTCAACGCGCAGATCCTCGAGGAGGAGCCCGACTTCCTCGAGCCGCTCTTCGGGCTGTGGGGCTTCGACACCGACATCGCGAGCGCCATCGCCGAGGTGCTGACGGCGCGCGGGCCGGTGTTCACCGTGGGCGGCGCCTGCGCCTCGAGCAACCTGTCGATCTGCGCGGCGGTCGACGCGATCCGCGCCGGGCGCGCGGACGCGGTGGTCGCGGGAGGGGTGGCGACCAGCGCGTCGAGCCTCGCGCTCCAGGCGTGGTCCCACCTCGAGGCGCTGTCGATCCAGAGCTTCAACGACCGACCGACCGAGGCGAGCCGCCCGTTCGACGCCGACCGCGAGGGGTTCGTGCCGTCGGAGGGGGCGGCCATGGTGGTCCTCGAGCGGCGCGAGCACGCCCTGGCGCGCGGCGCCCGGGTGTACGGCTGGCTCCTCGGGACCGGCGCGAGCTCGTCCGCGACGCGACACACGCGCCCCGATCGCGAGGGGCAGGTTCGCGCGATGCGGTCGGCGCTGTCAGAGGCGGGGCTCACCGGGCGCGACGTCGACTTCGTCTCGGCCCACGCCACCAGCACGCCGAAGGGAGACGCGGTCGAGGCGGAGAGCATCACCGAGGCGCTCGACGGGCACGCCCCGCCGGTGAACACGCCCAAGTCGATGCTCGGGCACTGTCTGCAGGGCGCAGCCGCCATCGAGCTGGTGGCCACGCTGGAGCAGCTCCGGCGAGGGCGCCTCCACGGCTGCGCCAACCTCGAGCGCCCCGACGTGGAGCTCGACCTCGCGCGCGAGGTGCGCGAGGTGTCGGCGCGCGTGGCCCTCTCCAACTCATTCGGATTCGGGGGCCTCAACAGCTCCGTCGTCGTGGGGGCGGCGTGAGCCCGCAGCGCTGGTGCCTGGTGGGCGAGGGCGCGTCCGAGGTCGAGCTCGGCCCCCTCGCGGCGACGTCGTGGGTCGACCCGGAGCCGCTCACGAGCGCACCTGAGGACGCGGACCGCAGGGTCGACCAGGCGATCGAGGCGCTCGGCGGCTTCGACGCCGTCGTCCTCTTCGCGAACGGGGCGGGGCCGCCGGACGCGTCCCTCGCCGCGGCGCTGGAGCGGAGGGTGGTCCCGATCGTGCTCGCGAGCGCGCGCTTCGGCGCCGAGCTCCTGGTCGAAGGCGGGGGGGCGCTCGTGATCGGCGCCGAGCCGGCCGAGGGACGATGGGCGGCCACGGTGGACGGAGCGCTGCGGGCGCTCGTGCGGAGCGGAGCCAAGGAGCTCGGCCCGAGGCAGGTGACGGTCAACCTCGCGTCGCCCGTCAGCGCGGGACTCCTCCGGTTCCTCGCGTCGGAGGACGGGGGCTTCATCACCGGCGAGCACATCGAGGCGGAGGCAGCGAGATGAGAGACGAACAGACGGGCATCGACGACCTGGACGTCTACGCGTCGACGCTCGCGATCGACCACGAGCGACTCGCCGCGGCGCGCGGGTTCTCACCGGAGCAGCAGGCGCTCGTGGGGTTTCGCCGCCGCTCCATCACGCCGGAGTGGGAGGACCCGGTCACGCTCGCGGCGAACGCGGCGCGCGGCCTGGTCGAGGAGCACGGTGCGGAGCGATTCGGCCTCTTGCTGGTGGCGACCGAGACCGCGCTCGACTTCGGCAAGCCGCTCTCGAGCTGGGTGCATGGCCTGCTCGGGCTCCCGTCGGGCTGTCGCAACCTCGAGGTCAAGCATGCTTGCCACGGCGGCACGGCGGCGGTCCAGCTCGCCCGCGCCTGGGTGGCGAGCCCGGCCGCGCGCGGCAGAGCGGCGCTCGTGATCGCCACCGACATCGCCCGGCGGCACGCTGGCGAGCTGCCGGAGCTCACGGCGGGGACAGGCGCCGTGGCGATGGTCGTGTCCGCCGCGCCGCGGCTGCTCCGACTCGACGACGTGAGCGGCGTCGCCGCGCAGGAGGTCCACGACGTGAGCCGGCCTGGACCCCTCTCGGAGCTGGCCGATCCGGTGCTCTCCCTGAGCAGCTACCTGGACCTCGTGGAGAACGCGCACGACGACCTGCTGGGGCAGCTCGACGCCGACGCGCTCGAGGACGACCACCTCGTCTTCCACGCGCCGTTGATCTCGCTGGTGCGTCAGGCACACGCGACGCTCCTCGAGAAGGAGCGAGGCTTCCCGGAGGAGACCGAGATCGCCGAGGACTTCGAGCGGCGCGTGGCGCCCACGCTGGGGTTGAACCGCGAGATCTCGAACGTCTACTCCGGCTCCGTCTGGGTGTCGCTCGCCTCGCTGCTCCTCGACGTGGAGGCCGACGCCAGGCGAGTCGCGATCTTCAGCTACGGATCAGGGGCGTGCGCGGAGTGGCTCCGCGGGCGGATCGTCGAGGGGGCCTGCGCGAGGCTCCGCGCGCGGGCGATCCGCGAGCGCATGGACGCGCGGGGTCTGATCGACCTCGAGCGCTACGAAGAGCTCGTCACCGCGGGCGAGGACAACCTCGTCGCCCCGAACCTGGTTCGCCGCCCCGAAGGCCCTGGGTTCGGCCTGCTGCGCGTCGAGCGGCACGTCCGGACCTATGGGGCTCAGCCGTGAGCGTCGCCATCGTGGGCATGGCCTGCCGGGTGCCGGGAGGCGACGACGCGCCCGCCTGGGTGGACCGGATGGAGTCGGGCGCGGGCCCTGCGTTCTCCGCCGTGCCGGCGTCGCGCTGGGACGCGAGTCGATGGACCGATCCGGAGCTCATGGAGCCCCGCGCCATGGTGAGCAGCGTCGGAGGGTTCCTTCCGGACCTGGAGCGCGTCGACCTCGCGCGGGTCGGTCTCGGCGAGCACGAAGCCAGCTGCGTCGACCCGCGCGAGATCCTGCTCCGGGAGCTCGCCCGCTCCGCGCTCCACGACGCTGGCGAGCCGGGCACCCACGGCGAGCGGGGCGGGCTCTACGTGGGCATGGCCATGGCGGAGCACCTCCGGCGGTCGGTCGACCGAGGCGAGTGGTCGGCCTGGCTACCGCTCGGTGCCCCGAACGTGGCTGTCCACCGCGTATCGGGCTGGCTCGGCTGGACGGGGCCGAGTCTCGGCGTCGACATGGGCTGCGCCTCGTCCCTCGCCGCGATCGATCTGGCGAGCCGGGCCCTGCTCTCCGGGGAGATCGAGCTCGCCCTCGCCGGCGGCGCGCACGCGGTGTTGAGCCCCCTCGGTGGGGTGGCGCTCTCGCACGCCGGCCTCATGAGCCCCAGCGGGCAATGCCGCCCCTTCCACCCGGAGGCGGATGGCTGGGTGCGCGGAGAAGGCGGGGCGCTGCTGGCGCTCATGACCCTCGAGCGCGCCCGGGCCGAGGGGCGCCGCGTCCTGGCCACCATCGAAGCGAGCGTCGTGCTCCACTCCGGGCGCGCGGCGTCGTTCGAGACCGATCGCGACGCCATCGCGCGCGCGCTGCGCGAAGTGGGGGCCGCCGAGGTGGACTACGTCGAGGCGCACGGCGTCGGGGTGGTCAGCGCCGACGCGGCCGAAGCGAGGGCGCTCGCCGAGGTGTTCGACGGACGAGAGGTGGTGGTGGGCGCGGCGAAAGCCTGGACCGGCCACCTCGAGTGGGCGGCCGGCGCCGCGTCGATCGTCAAGGCAGTATGTGGGCTTCGTCGACGTCGCGTACCACGCCAGCCGGACGCGGCCGCGCTGGCCGGAGGACTTCGGTGGCCGGACCAATGCGTCGCCCTGCCCGATGGAGCGCAGGCTTGCGTGCACGGGTTCGCGCTGGGCGGCAGTCACGCCGCGCTGCGGCTGGCGGCCGGACCCTCGGCCGCGCGCTCGGCCGAGGCACCGCGGCTTTGGACCGTCACCGCTCCGAGCGAGGCGACCGCCATCGCCCAGCTCGCGCGGGACCGGAGCTGGCTCGCGGCCCGCGAGCCAGGCGGCGTGGCGCCGGCGCGGGGAGAGGGGAGCTGGCGCTGGGCCGCGCCCATGGCCGAGGTCCAGCGCTCCGAGGTCGGCCCCCGCCGCGTCGAGGGGGTGCCGCGGGTGGCGCTCGTCTTCGCGGGGCAGGGGACACAGCGCGTCGGGATGGGCGAGCACCTGCGCACCGTGGACGACGAGTTTCGCGCCGGCTTCGACGAGATGGCGGCCTACCTCGAGCCTCTCGTCGGCGTCCCTCTGCGGGAAGTCATCGCGGACGCGCGGGTTCACGACACGCGCTTCGCGCAGCCCGCCTTGCTCGCCTTCGAGTGGGGGCTCGCCCGCGCGTGGCAGAGCCGCGGCGTCGAGCCGGTGTGCGTGCTCGGGCACTCGGTGGGGGAGCTCGTCGCGCTCGCGTTCGCCGGGGCCTGCACGCCGCTCGAGATCGCTCAGCTCGTGGCCGCGCGCGGGGCCGCGATGGCGGAGGTGCCGCGCGGAGGCAGCATGGCGGCGGCGCTCGCGCCCCGCGACGTGGTGGAGGAGATCCTCGCGCGGACCGGAGGCCAGGCCGAGATCGCCGCCATCAACGGGGAGGAGATCGTCGTGGTGTCGGGCCCCGAAGCGGCGGTCGAGGCCGTGACCGCGGAGCTGGACGAGGCGTTTTACGGAGTCATCCCCCTCGAGACGAGCCACGCCTTTCACTCGCGGCAGATGGAGCCTGCGCTCGCCGCGGTCCGGGCCGCGGGCGACGAGGTCCGCTGGCGCGCGCCGGCGATCCCCGTGGTCTCCAACCTCGAGGCGAGGCCGTTCGAGCGCACGCTCGACGGAGGCGCGATCGCCGAGCACGTGCGTGGGACCGTCCGCTTCAGCGAGAGCCTGAGCTGGCTGCGCGAGCACGCCGACGTGGTGATCGAGATCGGGCCGGGCGCGCAGATGAGCCGGAGCGTTCGCGCCGCGGGGCTCACCTGCATTCCGTCCCTCCTCAGCGAGGAAGCCCTCGGCCTCGCGGCGGCGGAGGCGGAGCTCTTCATGCTCGGAGGGATCGCCCCGCCAGTGCTCGAGGCGGCCGTCGAGCGCCCCCCGATCGCCTTCGCGCGGGCCCCCCTCGCCGCGCTCGACAGCTCTGCCGACGTCTGGGAGGTCGCAGAGCGGGTGGCTGGGAAGGCGCTCGACCGGGAGCGAGGGCTGATGGGCGCAGGGCTCGACTCGGCCGCCATCGTGGAGATCGCGGCCCGCATGGGCGTCGAGCCCGCCGCGTTGTTCGAGGACGGCGGCGCCTCGGAGGCGCCGCGTCCGTCGGCGGTGCGAAGTCCCGCGCCCTCCAATGGAGCGGTGATCGTGGGCATGGCCTGCCGCTTCCCGGGCGGCGTCGAAGAACCGCGCGACCTCTGGGATCGGCTCGAGCGCAGGATTCCCGTCGTCGGCCCGGCGCCCGACGGGCGCGGCGCGTGGCCCGTCCCCGCTGGAGGGTTCCTCGATGACCCCTTCGCATTCGACGAGCGCGCGTTCGGCGTGGCCGCCGACCGCGTGGACCCCCACCACCGGCTCTTGCTCGAGGTCGCCACCGAGGCGCTGGAGCACGCCGGGCTCGGCGGGCCCGCGCTGCAGCGCGCAGGTCGAGTCGGAGTGTTCGTCGCTCGCAACGGCGCCGAGCCGCAGATTCCGCGCGACCTCGCCGAGGCGGTCGCCGGGCTCCCCTCGAGCGCGTCCGGGGAGGTCGCCCATCGACTCGGGCTCCGCGGGCCGGCGGTCACGATCGACACCGCCTGCTCGGGCTCCCTCGTGGCGGCGCATCTCGCCGTGCGCGCGCTGCTCGACGGCGAGTGCGACGTGGCCCTGGCGGGCGGCGTGTCGCTTCAGCTGCACCCCCAGATGGTGCGCGTCCTGCTGGAGGGCGGGGCGCTGGCGCGGGACGGCGTCGCCCGAGCCTTCGAGCCCGGGGCCCGCGGGTATGTCCGCGCGGAGGGGTGCGGGGTCATCGTCCTTCGGCGGGACGAAGAGCGCACCGAGGGCGCAGGGCCGCTCGCCCGCTGGCTCGGGTCGGCGGTCGGGCACGACGGCGCGTCGCAGGGCTACACGGCGCCCTCTGGCGCGGCCCAGCAAGAGGTCGTGAGCTCGGCGCTCGCCCGCGCGGGCCTCGAACCAGATGCGATCGGCTTCGTCGAAGCGCACGGCACCGGGACGCCGATCGGCGATCCCATCGAGGCGCGCGCGCTGTCCCGCGCGTTCGCTGCGCGCGCCGAGCCGCTTCCCGTGACCGCCAGCAAGCGGGTGTTCGGTCACGCCGAGGCGGCCGCGGGGGTGCTCGGGCTCATCGTGGCCGTCGAGGCGCTCAGACGAGGGCGCGTGCCGGGCCAGCCGCCGCGCGAGTCCGCGCTCGAGGTGGAGGGGCTGCGCTTCCCCAGCGAGGGCGAGGCGCTCGACGGCCGCGCAGTGGGGGTCAGCAGCTTCGGGATGACGGGGACCAACGCGCACGCGGTCGTAGGGCTGGTGGAGCCCGCCACCACGGGAGGATCTCGGGCACCGCTCGACCTCCTCGTGCTCCCCCTCTCGGCACCGACGGAGCCCGGGCTCGAGCGCCTCGCGGCGCGACACGCCCGGGCGCTCTCAGAGCCTGACGTCGACGCGGAGAGCTGGTGCGCTTCGGCCTGGGCGCGCCCCTCGCGCCAGGCCAGGCGCGCGGTGGCCGGGCGCAGCGCCGCCGAGCTCGTGGCGGCGCTTCGCGGCGGGCCGAGCGCGCCGCTGCCGCCCGCGGTGGCCGCGTGGGCGGAGGGAACGACGGACGCGCTGTCTCCTCTCGCGAGTCAGGCGCCACTCGCGCATCTGCCACCCACGCCCTGGGATCGAGGCGCGGCACCCACGTTGACCGAGCTCGGGGTGGACTCGCTCGACGCCCTGGCGCGCGGCATTCACCCCGACGGCTCCCGAGTCGATGCGAGCGGCGCGCCGCGAGGGCGCGGAGACTGGCTGCTGGTGCTGCCCCCGGGGGTCCCGGAGCCGCGGGTGGAGGCCCTGATGGCCGAGGTCGGAGCTCCGTGCCGCCGGCTGGCCGTGGACGTGGACGGGCTCGCGCCGGCCGCGCTCGAGACACTGCGAGATCACCTCGCCGAGGTCCCCGCGGTCGTGGTCGGCTGGTCGCTGGGGGGCCGGATCGCCGCTTCCCTCGTCGGAGCGCCTGGGGTTCGCGCCGCGGTGGTGGTCGACGCCGCGCCGCGCGGCGGAGCGCTCGACCCGGTCGTCACGACCTGGATGTTCTGCGGTTCGCTCGCGCTGCGCGCCTCGGTGGATGGGCCTTCGCGCGCCACGGTGGAGCGACGGGGCGTGCGCCGGAGCCTCCGACAGATGCTGGAGCACTGCATCGAAGCGGGGTACCTGCCCGAGGACATGAGCGAGGCCGAGCTCGAGGCCTTGCGCGATCGCTTCGGGGCTGGGCTCGAGCGCGCGCTGCTGCGGCACGAGGTCAGCCCGAGCGTGCCCTGCGTCGTGGTGCGCGCGGCGGACGGTCCGGTGCACCCGGACGCGTGGGCGACCCAACCGGCGTCCATCCCGGGCGACCACTACTCACTGTGGTCCCGAGGCATCGAGCCCCTGGGCGCCATCGTCCGCCAGGTGCTGGAGCGCGAATGCTGACCGGCTCGTGGGAGCTGGTCTCGTGCGTGTACGAGACGGGGGACCGGCGATCCCATCCCTACGGGGAGCGCCCTCGCGGGGTGCTCGTCTACGCGGCCGACGGCGGGATGTCGGTGACCATCGCGCACGAGCGCCGCGCCCCCATCGGCGACGCCGACTTTCGCGGGGGTGACGACGCGGCGAAGGCCCGGGCGCTCGACTCCTTCGCCGGGTACGGGGGTACGTGGCGGCTCGTGGGCGACGTCGTCGAGCACCGCATCCACTGCTGCTCGTTCCCGGACTGGAGGGGGCTGACGCAGCGTCGCCACGTGACGCTGCGCGACGATCTGCTCGAGCTCCGCACCGATCCCGTGCGCGTGGAGGGCGAGATCCAGGTTGCCACGCTGGTCTGGCGCCGGATGCAGCGACCCAGCTGATGCTTCTTCGGCGTGGACTGGCCCGGCGATGCGCCCACGGCGCGGGAATCGCAGGGAGCGCGTCGCGCAGACAGAGCGCATCACCCCGCAGGGCACGCCTCGGCGAAGGGCACCGTGTCGGTGTTCTCGGCGCACTCCGAGCTCCAGACGTCCTGGCTGCGCTCGGCGGGGTCCGTGCCGACGCACGTGCACGTCTCGGAGCCCGGATCGTAGCGCCCCTCGATCTGGATCTCGGTGCACTGGGAGCCGTCGCACGCTTCGGGGCACTCGGTCGCGAAGTCGTGCGCGTCGCAGACGTCGCCGGTGACGAGCGTCCACGTCGACGCGATCGAAGCCGACACCGCGCAGGTGCAGCCCGTAGAGCTCGAACACTCACCGTTCGACGCGACGTACGCCTCACTCGCCACCGAGGCGCCTCCGAAGCGCCAGTCGTCGCGGCACCAGGCAGTGCAGCACGCCGCCCGCGCTCCAGCGTCGGGGGGCCCAGCGTCCGAGGGGCCAGCGTCCGACACGACCCCGGCGTCGCTCGCGCCGGCGGCGACGCAACCTGAGCGGGCAGAGCAGAGGAGCCCGGTCGGGCAGCCGCTCCCCACGCTCGCCAGGCAACTCCCCTCCACACAGCGCGCGGATGCGCAAGCGGACGTGGGCGCGCAGTCCCCATCCACCGTGCATTCGGGCGGCGGGCACGTCGGCTCGTCCCCGCTCGCGCATTCGATGACCGCGCACTCCCCTCTGACACAGGTGGCCGAAGGCCCGCACTCGATCCCCTCACAGCTGCGCGGGATCACAGCCGTGACGACGGCGTTGTTCTCCAGCCTGACGAGCAAGGACTGGTGGGCCACCGCGCGTCCGCGCGCGCGGAGCTCGACGCGCACCGCGTAGGTGTCGGGCCTCGCCCCGCCGAACTCCGCGACGCGGCGCGCCGCGACCGACACGTCCGAAGGATCCAGCGCGCGAACGCGGGAGCCGAGCATGGGCTCGGCCATCACCTCGACCGAGTCGAACTCGACGCCGGGCGTGAAGTCGGTGACGAGGTCCACCGCGATCAGCCCGCTCGAGTCGCAACCGAGGAGCACGAACGCGAGGAGACAACGCCACTTCACGAGCCACAGCATACACCCCGGCATCGCGGCGACTCACAGATCCCGGGCCGAGGTGACAGCGATCCGTCACGCAGGTGCCGCAGCCGTCCGACGCGCAGTGCGCCAGGACGCCCCCCTCCGCCAGGGCGTGCCGCTCTCGGTTCGCGAGGAAGGCTACGGTGCCCGCCCGGAACGCGATGCGAACCGACCGGCGACGACCACGGCTGCTCGCGCGATGCGTGCGAGGCCGACACGAACTGCGAGCCGGAGCTCCGCTGCGTCGAGGGGCGCTGCTACCCGTCGTTCGGCTCGTGCATGGGACCGGGCGTCTGAACACATGCAGACGGCACGCTTCTCGCAGTTCGAGGCGCCATGCGAAATCGGCACAGCATGGCATGGGTCTTCGCGCTCGGTCTGGTCGCGTGCAGCGAATCGCACGTGCTCGGTCCCGGCGGCGAACCAGGGATCTGCTGCCCCGTGACGAGCTTCACGGGCTGCTCTCCCGGCGGCACTCCGCTCCCGGGCGGCGGCTGGGCGCGCGACGAAGCGTCGTGCACCTACACGGTCGCCGGCTTCGACGGGCGCCCGTTCGAACGTGTGACGGACCCGTTCGGTTGCGATCGGGTCCAGGAGTCGAGCTCCGGCTGCTGCGGTTGCCTCCCGGAGCCTGACGCGGGCCCGCCCGTCGACGCGCCGCCGATCGGGTCCGAGTGCGACGCGCTCGGCGAGGCCGCGTGCCTCGGCGCGAGCGGCTGTGTCCCGACCTACGACGACGCCTGCTGCCCGACCTGCGATGGCGGCGGCTTCTGCGCGGACTGCACCGACCTCGTGTTCCACGTCTGCCGTCCGTTCGCCGACGCCTGCATGGCGGCGTTCTGCTCTTCGACCGCGCCGGGCGGCTGCGAGGGGCTCCCGGTCGACTGCAGTGACGCGACCCCGACGGAGGAGGGCTGCAGCGTCGCCGGGTGCGTGCCGGCGGTCGGGCCGCTGCCCGATCCCGGGGAGCCGACGTGTGTCGCGGTGACCGCCAACAGTTGCACGGTGTCCTGTCGGCGCGTCGCGCCCGACTGCCCGGCGGGGACGGCGCCGGAGGGAGACGGCAGCTGCTACACCGACCGCTGCATCCCCGCTGCGGTCTGCGAGTAGAGGCGCAGCGCAGCTGCGGCGGGCGCCATCCGGTGTTGGTACGCTGCGGTGCGCCCGTGAGCCTCACCCTCTTTCATCAAGACAACGCCGAGAACCGAGCGGTGCTGCGCGCGTGCACGACTCTGGGCGGCGGCTTTCGGCCGCGGCCCTGGGCCCGCAACGCGCACGCGCAGATCGGTCTCCTCCTCCAGCATGAGCAGGCTTCGCCGCGGATCGCGTGGGATCGCGTCGAGCGCCTCGAGATGACGGACGGCGGGGTGGTCTCGCTGCAGTGGCTCGGGAGCGAGGACCGCGACGGGCCGGTCGCGCTGCTCATGCCGACGATCACCGGCGACGGGGACGCGCTGCGGGATCTCGTTCGTCATCTACGGGCGACGCTCGGCTGGACGGTGGTGATCTGCAACCGGCGCGGACACGCGGGGGTGCCCCTGACGACGCCTCGGTTCAACACGATGGGCGACGTCGCCGACCTCAGGGCGCAGATCGCGCACGTGCGCTCGGTGCGCCCGGAGGCCGCGCTCTTCGCGATCGGGGTCTCGGCCGGGTCCGGGCTGCTCGCGCGCTATCTCGGGGAGACGCCGGACACCCCCGTCGTGGCGGCGGCGATGCACTGCCCCGGCTACGACCTCGAGTCGCTCTTCGATCACGCGCACCCGCTCTACAGCCGCCTCATGGCGCGACGCGTGCAGCGCTACTTCCTCGAGGCGAACGCCGAAGTGCTCGGCGACCACCCCGACTACGAAGCGTGCGTGACGTCGCGAGATCTCGCCGAGCTCCACCGGCGGGCGCACGGCCTCGCGGGCTTCGCGACCCGGGCCGAGTTCCTGCGCGCCTCGAACCCGATGGGCGTCGCCCACGACATCACGATCCCGATGCTCGTGCTCAACGCCGAAGACGACCCGGTGTGCAACATCCGCATCGTCGACCGCGCGCGCCGCTCGCTCGTCGACGCGCTCCCGCACGGCATCCTCGCCATCACGCGCTGGGGCAGCCACTGCGCGCATCTCTATGGCGTGCGGCGCCGGACGAGCTGGGCGAACCGGGTCCTCACCGAGTACGTGGGCGTGCAGGCCGAGCTGGCGACATAGCCCAGGCGGCGAGCTCAGTAGAGCCCTTCGATCCAGTCGACGAAGTCCGGGTTCTCTTCGGGGTATCGCTGGAAGACGGCGTCGAAGCGCGCGTCGGCGAGCTGTACGCGGGATCGCCACCGAGCGCGGCCGCCCGTTCGAACCCGATAGGTCCGCTGGTCGCCGAGGCCGAGGCCAGGATCGGGGCCGCGAAACGCCTCGACGATGGCGCCGTCCGCCGCGCGCACGGGGAGGCGCTCGGTCCGGTGTGCGAAGCCTTCCGTTCGTGTGCGCCGGTAGTGATGGCGTTCGAGGTGCATCGCGGCGAAGGATCCGCTCCGATCGCCCCCGCGCTCCATGACGACGACGTCCGCTCGAAGCACGCCGCGTCGGAGGTCGATGTGCACGCGACCGATTCGACTCTGCGAGAGCCCGGTGACGACCGGATCGTCGACGCGATGATCGAGGACCTGTTCGGGCTCGCCGTCGTCGAACTGGAGGACGCGCACGCGATGGCCGTCAGGGCCGACCTCGCACACGCTCGTGTCGACGACCAGGAGGAGATCTGGCGTGGGTCCGCCGACGATGTCGACGAAGCGCGCGAAGGGGACGGCTTCGCCGTTTCCCCAGCCGTCGCTGCTGCCGAGCTCGACGCGACTCAGGCCGCCTCGGCCTTCGAAGACGAGCCAGCCCTGCGCCTCGTCGCGGCCGGGATCCTCGACGCGGCTGCGGTGGCGAGTGGCGTGCCACACGCGGTCGGCGACTCCGTCACCGTCCAGGTCGCCGTGGTAGTCGACGCCCCCGTAGTGGTTGAACAGCCCGGACTCCTCGACCGCCAACACGTCGCCCGGGACCCATCGGCGGCCCCGCGGAGTGGCGACGAGATACGAGTGCGCGAGAGCGCCGGGGTCGAGGCCTGGGAGCTGCGTCAGCGAGCGCGCGAGCACCTCGACGCGCTGCTCGGCGGCGAGCCCATCGACGTCTCGCAGGATGAGCCCGGCCCGACCGTCACCGAGGTCTTCGCGCGCGTCGATCGCGGGCCGCTCGGCGCGCGGCGCCTCCGCGGTGCGTCCTTCATCGAGCGCGAGCAGGTAGCCGGCGCCGAAGGCCGCGGAGAGCGCGAGCGGCGCGAGAACGATGGGTACGACGCTGCTCGTGGTGACGGGGCGCACGGCTGGTAGTACGGGCGGCCGGCCGATTCGTTCCTCGCCGATCCCCAGGACTACTCGGCCCACCGTTCGTCGGGATCACCCCAGCCCATGAACTCGTCGAAGACCCGCTCGATCAGCGCGCGCGGGACCACCCGCGGCTTCTTCTCCACGTCGAAGCGGCAGACCGAGCTCTCGACCGTGTACGTGCCGATCACCGAGCCGAGCGGCGTGCGGAGCCGGTAGTGCCCGGCCGCTTCGTCCCCCTCGAAGACGCTCCCGAACTTGGCGGCTTCGCGTTTCGCGCGCGCGAGCGTCTTGCCGACGTTCCCGAGCTTGCGTTCGAACTGACATGTGGTGGCCACGGGTGAGCGTCAATGCCATGGAGCCGGCCGCTCGTCGACCGCTCCTCACGCGGATCGGTTTCTCAGAAGATCCGCTGGACCAGGCGCTCGAACGCGAGCGCCCGCTCCGGGGCCGGACGCTCGAGCACGCCCTCTCGTTGAAGCGCGTCGATGAGGGCCCGCGGGAGGCTGCCGTCGCTCCCCGTGACCGCGGAGTGCCCCACCGTCAGCACGCGCGAGCGGAACCGGTCGTCGGCTTCGAGCTCTTCGTTGCGCTGCTCGCGCAGCGAGAAGACCAGGTCGTCCTCCGCGCACTCGCCCGCGTCGTCCACGCGCCTGCAAGCCCCAACCTCGTCGGTGAGGATCTGCACGTGGCTGGTGACCATCGCGTGCAGCGGGCGCGGCTGTTGCCAGAGCCGCGCCGACGGGTGGATCTCGGTCCACTTGTGACCCGTGATCGCCTGGCAGATCCCGGGCGTGATCCCGAAGGACAGCACGTGCAGCCAGACGAAGCCGCAGTGCTCCGCGGCCGCGATGCCCGAGAAGGGTGAAGAGACCGTGACCAGGTGGAGGTCTCCGCCCTCCTCGTCCGATCCATCCACCTCGGAGAGCGCGACGCGCGAGATCAGCCCGCCCTGGCTGTGCCCCAGCAGCGTGATCTCCCGGCTCGGCGCTCGACGGCGAATGGTGTCCAACCCGCGCCGCAGGGTCCTGCCCGTCGCCCGCAGGCTGTGTCGATCGTCGTAGTTGAAGCAGACCGTGCGCTGGCCGTTCAGCTCGAACAGCTCCGACATCACGCGAAATTGCGCCCCCGAGGCGAAGCAGCCGTGCACGATCACCACGAGCGGATCGTCGGAGCTCAGGTCCACCCCGGACGACGGGGCGTCCGAGCACGGCGCGAACCCTTCGAGCGCGATCGGCCCCTGACCGAAGTCGACGGGCACCGATCGAGGCGGCGCGCCCGCGCACGCCGCGAGGCTGAAGAGCCCGACTCCGAGGGCGAGCGCGGTCACGGGACGCATGAGGTCGAAGTGACATGAGGAGCGCGGGATGCCAACCCCGCGGAGCGACTTGCGTGGCGCGCGACGGAACCGTCGAGGCCACGGCGAGTCCGCGAGCGATCTTCGGGGCTACTGCGGCGCTGCAACGGACGGTCGCGCGCAATTTCATCTGCGCGCCTCCAGACGAGTCCGTCGACCTCGAGATGCGCTTCCACCCATCGCGAGGTGAACGGCTCAGTCGGCGTCGAGGTGCTTCCAGCGCTTCGCCTCCAGGTAGTCGCGCGTGCGCGGGAGCAGCAAGAGCAGGAGCACCGCCGCGTAGACGCCGCCCGCGACGAGCGACGCCGGCCCCCGGACGAGCGCCAGCTGGCCGCTCCAGAGGACGGCCGCCAGCGCCAGCGCGATCGTGATCTGATACGCCCACTTCTTCCCGCGGAAGACCAAGACCGAGAGCCCGATGGTGAGCGTGAGGCGGACGCCGCCCGCGGCGAGGCTCTCGGAGGTGAACGACGCCGGCGAGCTCGTGGGGCTCGGGATCGGCGTCGGCGCCATCACCATCGCCACGGGCCTCGTCCTCGCGTACGACGCGGCGTTCCTCGCCCGCGGGCGGTGGCTCGAGCCCGAGGAAGCGGTCGCGAACATCGTGCTCGGCGTGCTCGCGATGAGCGGCGGCGCCACGCTCGCGGCGCTGAACCCACGCGACGCGTGGCTCGGCTTCGGGCTCGCCGGGGTCGGGTTCGGCGCCATCACGTCGGTCATCGGGATCCTGAGCCTGACGCTCCGCGACGACGACGACGGCAGCGCGCCGCTCGGCCTCGCCTGGGCCCCCGCTCCGGGCGGTGGGCAGCTCGTGTTGAGCGGTCACTTCTGGTGACCGGCGTTCACACGTGTGAAGGCGCGCCTCACGACGGACGCCCACGGCGGAGGTCCCGCTTCGCTCGACGACACGCGAGGAGTTCGGCCCGCGCGCACATATAGATAGCCAAGCTGACACCGAATGGCGTGGCGCTTCCTACCATTCTGCGCTGGTGACGGCCCATGCGCTCGGGGCGCCTCGCCGTCAGGGCGCGTCGTTCCCGTCGGTCGCCGCCTCGCGGCGCGACGCGAGGATGGCCTCGATCGCCGTCATGGCCGACTCGAACAGTGCCCGGTCGTCGGGGTGGATCTGCGTGACACGGGCGACCGCGCCGACCCGGCATGACGCGGACGTCCATCGCAGCGCGAACGCGCGCCCGCTCGGCAGCGGGTCGGGCCGGCGGATCCGGATGCGATCGACGCGCGCCTCCACTAGCTCTCGATAGAGGCGGTCGAGCGACGCGGTCGGCACCGTCGCGCAGCGGCGCGCGGCGTGGTCCCACCCGAGCGGCGGCGTCATCGTATCCATCACGTCGGGCGCGCAAGCGCTCGCCTCGCCCACGATGAGCCAGCGCTCGCCCTCTCGCTCGAGCTCGATGGCCAGGTCGTCGGGCCGCCGCGCAGGGATCCCGCCCGGGCAGCTCGGCTCCCGCGTGTCCACAAAGGTCGGCGACGCGCGCACGGACGGGCTCGATCGTGGAGACGGACGATCGCCGCCCCCACACCCGAAGAGGACGAGCAGGAATGCCAGGAGTGGGTGCGCTCCCAACGATCTCGTCACTTCTGACTCAGCATCTTCAACACGGCGCGCATGCGGGGGCTACCAATCATTCTTCAGAGCGGGGCAAGCGGAGACCTCGACGCGGTCGCCTGGCTCACTCCACGTACTCGAAGTCTCCCGGAGGATGGGACGCATGAACGCCCTGTCTGGCGTTGTCAGAATACACATTCTGCGAAGCCTCCGGGGCCGAAGGAGAGACCCAAGCCGACATTGAGTGGCGTCGCGCTTCCCACTATTCTGCGCTGGTGACGGCTCGGCGCATCGCCGTTCCCGGCTCGCGGCATCTCCAGTACTGGGACACCTGCGTGCAGCCCTCGACGCGGTTCGCCGCGACGATGCCGATCGCGGAGAACATGCACCCCGAGCCGCTGCCGGGCTGGCCGGCGCCGCTCGCCCGCGTGCTGCGGCGGGTGGCGAGCTCGGCGGTCGGCCGCGCGCTCATCCGGCACCCGCGGCGGCGAACCACGATCTACTACCGCAACCACACGCCTGAGAGCGAACCGGATCACCACACCGATGAACGCCGCCCGGGTCATCGGCAGGCGGCCCTGGCCGAGGCGGCGGGGCAAGGCTGCCGGGCGCTCGTCTGGCTGAACCCGGCCGCGCCCCCACACCACGACGCGACAGGGCTCCTGAGGGTGCCTGACGTGTCGCTGGTGCACGAGCTGGTGCACGCGATCTCGATCACCCATGGCGGCTTCCGCCCGGCGCGGGTCGACGCGGTCGCGGCGCGCTTCCACGCGCCGTCCCTCGAGGAGGGCCGCGCGGTGGTGATCGAGAACATGTACCGCGACGAGTCCCGCTACTTGCTTCGCAGGGAGTACATCGACGGGGGAGCGATCGCCTACGGCGCGACACCGACCTCGCGTAACACCGGCACCCCGATCGGGGAGCTCGAGGCGGAGACGGTGCGACATTTTCGATTGCGTGCTCCCGGTCTCGCATCCGAGCTGGAGCGCATCCCTGCCCACGTCTGCCGCTACAACCCGTTCCGCGAACTGCACGTCCACCGCTCGCCGCTCCGGAGCGCGCGGTGAAGTCCGCTCTCGCCGCCTCCGCGCTCCTCCTGGCGGGCTGCGCGGCCGCGGCGCCGCTCGCCACCGCAACCCCGGCGTCACGGGTGGTGGTCGTCGAGGAAGCGCCCCGCCGGTGCGGATGGATCGACCCGTTCCAGAACATCCACTTCGAGCCCGACTCGGCGACGCTCGTCGAGACCTACGCGGACAACTCCGCTACCCTCGCGGGCGTCCTCGCCTTCCAGCGGCGCAGCGAATCCGAGGGCCCTCACGCGCGGTACCTGCTGTGGGGCGGCACGCACATGTGCGAGACGCATGGCTCGGACGCGTTCCGGCTCGAGCGCGCCAAGGCGGTCGCGGCCTACCTCGTGGCTCACGGGGTGCCGCCCCGCGACATCTCGCTCCGACCGAGCGGGTACGTCGGCTCGAGCTGCTTCCCGGACTGTCGGTCCAGCGCGCCCGATCCCGAGCGCGCGGTCCACATCTCGATGTTCTCCTGCGAGCCGCCCGTGCCCGTCGTCACGTGGGCGCGGGGCACCGAAGCAGAGCGCTGAACGAGCGCGGCTTCGGATATGCTCCGCCGATGTCGGCGGTCGGGATGCCCGCGGGGCTCGGGCTCTTCGTCGCCGCGCTCGCGACGGCGGCGGTGGCGTGCGTCGGTCTGGTCGTTCAGCCGCTGGCGGTCGGGCTCGCGCTGCGTCAGGGCCCTCGTCCCGTGCGCGCGGCGCTGCTCGCGGCCGGCGCGCCCGGCCTCGTGCTCTCGCTCTCGGTGGCGCTCGCGATCGGCGTCGAGATCAGCCGCCCCGTCCCGGCGAGGGAAGGCCTGCTCGACGGGCTGGCCCTCGCCTGGCCGCTGGGCGCGATCGCCCTCTGGATCGCGCTCACGTGGGCCGCGCTCCGCGTCGCACGAAGGTGAGTGCCGACGTGTCCGTGGCCCATGTCGGCACACGCTTTCAGCAATGATTTCAGCGTACAGGCATGGCATGACACATGCGAAGGGGAGCGCCCATGACCCATCGCATCGTCGCCTCGCTCCTCGTCGGCCTGGTCGGTCTCGCCGCACCGCGCGCCGCCTCCGCCTGCAGCGCCGAGTACTGCCCGGGCCCGCGGATCTGGCTGGAGGCGGGCGCGTCCCTCCCCGCCAACACACCCGGCGTGTGGGTCGATCTGTCGCGCGTGGTCGACGCGGCGCCCGAGCTCGAGCTCTGGCTGGAGGTCGAGGGGGAGCTGGTCGAGCAGGAGGCGCGGCTCGAAGGCGAGCTGCTCGTGCCGGCGGCGGGCTTCGTCGAGGGAGCGAGCTACCAGGTCCGCGCGGTCCGCGCGTGTGTCACGCAGGAGGTCGACTTCGTGGTCGGCCCGGAGGCCCCGCTCCCGGAGGCGCTGGGGCTCGGTCGGGTGATCGAGACGGGTCGAGCCTCGATGCCCATCCCCGCGTACGACGGGTCTTGCTATTCGGGTGTCGACGCGGCGTATGCCGACGTGTGGGTCGAGCCGGGCGCGGAGCTCGAGGGCTGGCACGACGCGGTCATCTGGGAGACGTTCGTGGACGGTGAGCGGTACGCGCCGCGGGGCACGATCAACGCCGGCGGCGGGGCCTACACGGTGCCGAGCGACGTGCAGTACGACGAACGACACTCGTGGTGGGGTCCGGCCACCGACCGCGTCTACGCGGCCTGTGGCGAGGTGCCCGAAGGCGCGGTGAGCGAGGGCGTCGGCGAGGGCGTGCACACCGTCGTGCTGCGCGCGTCCATCCCGGGCACCGACGTCGTCGTGGAGTCCAACCCGATCACGGTCGAGCTCCTCTGCGGCGCCGCGCCCGAGCCCTACGACCCGCGCGACGACTGCCCGAGCGGGCTCATCGGTCCCCAGGGCGCCTGTCACCCCGCGGGCGAGCCGCTCCCGGCGAGCGGCGGCTGCAGCGTGTCGCCGACCCGCCCGGCGGCGTGGGCGCTGCCTCTCCTCGCGCTGGCGCTCGGCGCCTGCCTTCGTCGCCGTCGCTGATCAGCGCGCGGTCCGCGTGCGGACGCGGAACACGAACGGGTAGTGGACGCGCGCGCCGCCGTGACCGCTCGGGAAACGCCAGCCGCGGATGGCGCTCAGCACGCAGGCGGTGACGAGGTCGTCGGGGAGAGAGCTCTCGACGACACGCACGTCCTCTGCCGCGCCGCTGTCGGTGAGGCGCCACGAGACCGCGAGGCGACCGCTCAGGGACGGGACGCGATCGCGGCCGCGCTCGTAGCAGAAGGTCAGCGCGGGGAGCTCCCGGCGCACGACCGCGCGGACCGCCTGACGCAGCAGGCTGCCGGGGTGACAGGACGGGCGGCCGCGCTGATCGCGCCAGCGAGCGTCGCAGTGCATCATCGGCCGGTGCTGCGGGAGCACCACGCCGCTGCGCCGCGGTCGCGGCCGAGGTCGCAGCCGACCGTCGCCGAAGCCGGCCCCGAACCACGACGGGCCACGCTCTGCGGAGGCACGCATCGTCTCTCGATCGGGCCCGCCGTAGCCGGTGAGCGTGGCGAGCGCGAGCCAGGAGTCTCGCTCGCCGAGCGGCGCGGAGGCGCCTCCGCTTCGCCGTTGACGTGGCGACCCGAGGGTCGCGAAGGAGTCGACCGCGGCGCGCAGACGGGGGAGCGGCGCGCCCTCGGCCGCGCGGGCGCCGCGCGTCGAACGGGGACCGCGCGCGCGACGATCTCGGCGCTCGAGGGCGGGCGCGGCGATGGGCGGCTCCACCGACGGGGGCGCGCCGTTCGGCGCCGGGTCGACGTCGTGCTTGGTCTCCCGCGTCGGTGTCGCGCGGGCCTCCGGCGAGGTCCGGACGGGAGGCAGCCGCAGCCTCGTCGCCGCGAGCCGCTCCAGATCGAGCTGGGCGTGACGGGGCTCGACGGACGCGAACGCGGTCAGCACCCCGCCGAAGCAGGAGAGGGAGAGGGCCGCGAAGAGCAGCCCTCGGCCGAGGGCGCGCCGGTTGGTGCGGGGCGGCGCCGCCACGTCGTCGCCGAGCGACACCCGCAGCCACCAGCCCTCGATCTCGAGCCACGCGTCCACGCGGCGTACGAGCACCACGCCGTCCTCCATCCCGCGCGCGTCGCGGAGGAGACGGAGACGGATCCGCGCGCCGCCCGGGCACGCCGGGTCGGGCGCGAGGCAGCCCAGCACCCGCAGGGTCGACAGGTCACGCCAGCCGTTGGCGGTGTGCAGCCAGCCGCGCGCCCGCGGCGGGACGAAGAGGACAAAGGCGTCGCCGTCGGGCGCGAGCGGGCGCATGGTCGGGAACGGTCCGCCGGGGGTGAGGACCGCGTCGACGGCGTGGCTCGAGCACGCGAGCCGCTCCTCGCCCCAGCAGAGCTCCAGGTCGACGCTCGTCACGCGCGTCGGACATCGCCGCCAGCCGCGTGTTCCCGAGCGGACGCGCGATGCGTCGAATCGAATGGGAGTGTTGCCGACCCCGAGTCGTGGGAGCTCGCGCTGTGTTCGACGCTCCCCACTGAGGGGCGGGCTACTCCAGGGTCGCGCGCAGCACGAAGGCGCTCGAGCGCGGCGCGTAGGAGTCGACCACGAGGTGGTAGGTGCCGCTCGCGGCCGAAGTGAACCTCAGCGCCTCGGCGCCGCCGCGCCCCGCGGCGTCGGCGGTCGCGGCGCAGGACGGATCCCCGTCGCAGCTGGCCGCGTCCCCGGGGCCGACGAGGTAGAGCGCGAGGTCGAAGCGCGGGTCGGTCGGGGTCGCGTCGACGCGGAGCCGCTGACCGGCGGTCAGGGACAGCGCGTAGACCACGTCGAAGCCCTCGCGGCCGAACGGGAAGCACGCGCTCGCGAGGTAGGTCGGCCCGGCACCTCGGGTGGTCCCCGACACGTCGACGTCCAGGGCCAGGGGCTCCGCGCTGTCACAAGCGTCGTTGCTCGGGCGAGGCACGCACTCGCCCGGGGTGGCGGGGTGGTTCTCGTCCGAGAGCACGCACACCTCGCCCGCGCCGCAGCGGGGTGAGGTCATGGGCGCGCCGTAGGGGTCGCCGCAGTCCGGGTCCCAGGTCCCGCAGGCGCAGTCGCAGGTCACGCCGTCGTCGAACGCCGAAGGGGCGCAGGTCCAGTCGGGCGGCTGTCGCGGCTGGCAGTACCCCGGGCCGTCCGCCTCGGGCGCGGTGAACAACCCGACACAGGTCTCGTCGACGCCACACTCCGCGTCCCGCTCGCACGCGGCCCAGCATCGGAGCGGGGCGGCTGGCCCGTCGAGGCGCGAGTCCCACCACGCGCAGACGCCGCGCGCGACTCCGTCCAGCACGTCGCAGTAGTGGAGCCTGCCCGTCTGCCGGCAGTCCTCGCCGACGACGGCGGCGTCGAGCCACTCCGCGCCCTGCACGCAGATGCGCTGCCCGTCGATCCAATACGCGCAGGCGCCGCTCCGGCACGGCGTCGTCTCGCAGGACGCCACGCAGCTCGCGTCGAGGCTGCAGACCTCGCCCGTCGCGCATCGGCGCGTCGGCGCGACGACCGTGGGATCGCAGCTCGGATCGGCGAAGGGGTCGCACGCGGAGCAGTCCGGGTCCCACGCGCCGCAGTCGCAGTCGCAGCCCTCGCCCTCGCCGTAGAGATCGGGGGAGCACCTCCAGTCGCTCGGCGGGAAGGCCTGCTCGACGGTGACCGTCGGCAGGAGGAGGCAGCCGCCGTCCTCGACCCAGGTCGAGCGGAGGGACGGGATCGGGTCGTCGCTCGGGCCGATCGTGACCTCCGCGAGCACCACGTCGCGCAGCGTCAGGCTCACCCGGCCGTCGAAGGGGGTGCCGTGGAGCTCCATCGTGCCGGACCGCGCGAAGAAGCCTCGCGTCAGGTCGAAGCCCTTCAGCGCGATGACGCAATGTGGGCAGTCAGGGAAGTTGTCGTTCGGCTCGACGCCGAGCGCCACCTCACCGTCGAACGTCGAGTCGCCGAAGCGCTGGAACCAGACGTACAGATCCCAGGGCTCGCCCTCGACCTCGGGCGAGAAGCGCGCCCGGATCCGCATGCCGGTGTCGTCATCGACGTCGAGCCGGAAGGCCTCGACCGACGTGACCTCGAGGCATCGGCCCGCGTCGACGTGCGCGTCCCGCGGGTTCGCCGCGTCCGCTGCGTCCGAGGCGCCGCCGTCGCGGGGATCTCCGATCGTCGCGTCCA
>SHBB01000139.1 GCA_004213565.1 Sandaracinaceae bacterium | reverse complement strand
CGACGAACGTGTTGCTCGCCGAGAGGAACGCCTCGACGGTCGCGACCTCGAAGCCGAGGAAGCTCCGGAGCAGCAGCACCAGCACGCCGCTGACGAAGAGCAGATTCCCGAAGAGCCCGACGATGCCGGCGAGGATCATCGCCTCGGTCGCCACGCCGCTGGCTCGCTGCCCGCCGTGGTCCAGGAAGGCCGCGTAGAGCGCGCGGAGCCCCCCCTGGCGCTCGCAAGCGGCGCGCGCGATCCAGGAGGGCGCGAACGCACCCCGGATCGCGAAGAACGGCGTGAAGAGGAGCACCCCGAACGGCCCGAGCAGGCTCCCCGCGACGAGCAGCCAGCTCCACGCCCAGATCCCGAGGCCCGTCAGCAGCGACGTGCGCAGCACGGCGAGCGGGCGCCCCGCGTCATCGGGCAGCGGCGCGTCCCACATCGCGCGCACGTAAGCGCGGCTCGAGCGCCCCACGAGCAGCGCCCGCACGAACCACGCGAGCACCACCGCGAACGCGAGGAGCGGCCGGAGCGTGCGCACCCCCTCGACGCGCTCGAGGTAGTAGACGCCGAGCAGCACCGCGCCGAGCGTCCCGCCGCCCATCAGAGCCGCGCCGGCGCGCGCGAAGCCCCCCTCGCGCACGAGCGTGAGCGCCCGATCGATGGTGCCGACGGGGCCGACGGGAGCCAGGTCGCGGCCCGTCAAGAGCCCCCCGGCAGCGCGGCCTCGAGCAGCCCCCACGTCAGGAGCGTGACGAGCGTGAGGAGCCCGAAGGCGGCGAGCCCCGCGAGCCAGGTCGCGGTGGGTCGCTCCGCGCTCGCCTTCTTTCGCGCGCCCCGCTCGGCCAGGACGGCGTAGCAGGCGACGCAGTAGTTGATCCCGTCGACCTTCGTGACGCACTCGCTGCAGATGCGCGCGCGGCACTCGACGCAGATCCCGATCGCTTCGCGCTCCGGGTGGTTCTGGCACGCGGCGGCGGCGGGAGCGGTCACGCCCCTGGTTGTGTCCGTTCGCGCCGCCGTCGTCAACGTCGCCGACGCTTTACGTCCCGCGTCGCCAGCGCCACGCTTCGCCCATGACGCGCCCCGTGTTGATCGTGAAGACCGGCTCCACCATGCCGCACCTCTCCGCCGAGCGCGGCGACTACGAGGACTGGATCGCCGACGGCCTCTCGGTGCCCGACGTGCGGACCGTCGCCGTCGAGGCCGGAGAGGCCCTCCCCGACCCCGAGACCTTGCGCGGCGTGGTGGTCACGGGCTCGAGCGCGCTCGTCACCGATCGCCTCGAGTGGAGCGAGCGGACCGGCGCCTGGCTCCGCGCCGCCGTCGACGCCGAGATCCCGATGCTCTGCATCTGCTACGGCCACCAGCTCCTCGCGGACACGCTGGGGGGCACGGTCGGCGCCAATCGGAAGGGCCGCGAGATCGGCGCGATCGACGTCACCCTCAACGAAGCGGGCCGCGCCGACCCGCTGTTCGAGGGCCTCCCCGAGACCCTTCGGGTCAGCTCGTCACACCGGCAGCAGGTGCTCGCGCTGCCCGAGGGCGCGGTCGCGCTCGGCCACAACGAGATGGACCCGCACCAGGCCTACCGCCTCGGCGCGCGCGTGTGGGGCGTGCAGTTCCATCCCGAGTGGGACGACGGCGTGATCCGCGCCTACCTCGAGGCGCGGCGCGAGGTCCTGCGTGAGGAGGGCCTCGACCCGGAGGCGCTGCTCGATCGCGTGGCGCCCTCGGCCCACGGCGAGCGCATCCTCGAGAACTTCGCCCGCGCCCTGTGAGCTGGGTCCAGGGGGACTCAGCGCATCCGCGCGGTCATCATGTCGAGCGTGCAGAACCCCGTCCCGGAGGGGCTGTGCGCCTGCGCCATGCAGCGGCCTTCGGGGCACTCCCCCGCGCCGAGCTCGCAGATCCGCACGCAGCGCTTGCTGCCGACGCCACCGCAGAAGAAGCCCGACTGGCAGTCCTGCTGCTCCTCGCAGGCCTCGCCCGCGTCGGCGCTCCCGGCGACCCGACACTCCGTCGTGCCCGCGCCGTCGACGATGTAGCAGCCCTCGCGAGGCTCACAGGTGCCGGCGGGATCCAGCACGTCGCAGGTCCGACGGGCGAGGCAGCGTCCCCAGCTCGTCGAAGAGCCGTCGACCAGCTCGCCCGAGCCGCCGCAGCTCGCGCCGTCCGAGCACGCCGAGCCGTCCCCGGGGCAGCAGATCCGCGCGCACACGCCGCGCTCTCCGTCGCGGAAGCACGCCAGCCCCGGCGCGCAGGCGCCCGGCTCCGTGCACTCGCTGCCGAGGCTCTGCGACCCGGGCTCCGACTGACAGGCCGCCGCCTCACCCCAGAGGACGCACGCCCCCTCGGTGCAGCCGTCGGCCGAGCGAGGATCGCAGACCGCGTCCGCGCAGAGCAGAGCCCCCGCGTCCACGTCACCCGCGCCCGAGTCCTGCCCCGCGTCCCGCGACGCGCCCGCGTCGAGCAGCCCGCCGCCGTCGACCAGCGCCGCGTCGCGCGTCGGTCCGCCATCCGATCCGGGGAGCGGCCCCCCGTCGCAGGCGACGAGCGCGAGCGCCGCCGCGAGCGGCGCCCAGGTGAAGTGAAACGAACGGGTCGACATCGGTACAGCCAAGTCGAAAAGAGATAAGCGCGAAGCGTGGACGCGCCCGGGCAGTGGAGATTCACCCACCCGAGCGCGAGTCCATCGTCACTCCATCGGGACGCACACGCCGACGTCGTCGAAGCCCTCGAGTCCGGAGCACATGAAGCCCGCGTCACACGGCTCGGTGGCGGTCCGGTCGCAGAAACGCCGACACGCACCAGGGCTGCCGACACATCCCATACCGGGCGCACACGCGTTGAGCGTCATGCACGCGCTGCCCTCGGTTCCCTCGCCTGCTTCGAAGCAAGACAAGTTTCCGCCGGACGCGGGGTAGCAGCCCTGACAAGTGCCAGGACAGCCCGTCTGCGCGATGGGGTCACAGGCCGTGGCGGAGCGGCAGAACCCGGCCTCGGCGCCGGAGATGAGCCCGCAGAACTCGCCCGGTGCGCAGTCGGTGTTGGCGCAGCAGATCTTGGTGCAGATCCCCGGCTCGCCAGGACACGTCGACGAGCACTGCGAGCCCTCCTGACACTGGCCCTGCATCGTCGGGTCACAGCTCGCGCCGTCTTCGATGACGCCGGCCATGATGCAGACCGCCTCCCAGCCGGAGGCGGTGCTGCCGGAGAGCACGCAGGCCATGCCGGACCCACAGGAGGACGCGTCGCCCACGTTGCAGTCGCCCATCGTCGGCCCGCACATCCCGGTCCCGCCGCCCGAATCGATGACCCCGGTGTCTCCCGCGACCCCGGTGTCTTCGTCTCCGCCGCCGTCGCCCACGACCCCGCTGTCCATGGTGACGCCGGTGTCGGGATCACCGGCCTCGCCATCGTCGCATCCCACCATCGCCAGGGCCCCCGTCAGAGCCAGGGAAATACCGAGTCCAAGCCGTCGCATCATTCGTCCGCCTCCCGCGCACCAGGGCGCCTCTCGCCCCCGCGCCTTCGCACGTCGCATCGCCGCACGCCGGTGTCAAGGATAGCGCAGAGAAGTCAGCACTGCGCGTGCCAGCCCCCGCATCCGGGGGCTTTGCGCTTCCGCGTCTCTCCCGACTGGCCGCGCCTGACAACCATGTCGCGGTCGCTCGCTCAGCGACACTCCTGCAGGCGGATCTCCGATTGGGGCCGGCAGGTCGCGCCGCTGACGCAGGTGCACCAGTTCCCTTCGCGGCCACACGCGGGGTTGGGCCCCGGCGGGAAGGATTCACACCAGCCGTCGTCGAGGACGCAGCCGCCCGCGACCGACATGCATCCCATCCCCTGTCGCGTCCATCGCGGCTCGGCCGTCCCGCTGCAGTCGTAGTCGAACGACCGCGTGCCCGAGGGGGTCGTGTAGTGGGTGTCGTGCCAGCCGGTCGCGCCTGGCCTCACCTCCGGGTTGCCGTCGTGACAGTCGCCGCCGGCGTCGACCCACCCGGAGTCGCACGCACACCGCATGGAGGTCGTCGAGGCGTCCCCGAAGCCATCGGAGTCCGCGTCACGGTAGCAGAGCACGAGCAGCCCCTCGTCCACCGTGCCGTCGCAGTCGTCGTCGAAGCCGTTGCCGCAGACCTCCGGGTTGGTGGAGTTGACGCCCGGGCGCATGTCGTCGCAGTCGGTGCCGCAATTGTCGCCGTTGCAGCACGTCGCGTCGGGGTCGCCGTCCATGTCGGCGTCGCGGAACCCGTAGGTGGAGGGGTCGCAGTCCTCGTCGCGGTCGTCGGGATCGCAGATCTCGGGGGCGCCCGCGAAACGCAGGGGGTCGTCGTCGTCGCAGTCGTCGCCGCCGCACGCGATGGAGCGGTGGCGGTCGCCGTCCGCGTCGCCACCGTCCGAGCAGTCGACCGCGGCGCAGCGGTCGGCCTCCTCGTCGCACTCGGGGGTGTCCCCGTCGCAGGGAGGCGTGCCCGCCGCGCAGACGCCCGCCGCGCATCGCTCGGCGCCCGTGCAGAAGAGCTCGTCGTCGCAATCACTGTCCCGTTCGCAGAGGCGGGCGCCATCGGGCTCGGGCTCGATCCCCCCGTCCATGCGGGCAGCGTCCGGGGCAGCGGGATCCCCCCCGCACGCGGCGAGCAGAATGAGCCCGAAGAGCAGGTGCAGTGCGCGTGTCGTCATCGTTCCTCCGTGGCGCCTCATCGGGGCCACTCGCTGCTCGTTGCGTCGAACGTGCATTTCGCACGAAACGTCTGCTCGCTCGCTCCGATGGAATGGTAAAACCGGCCCCGGGGAGATCACAAATGCTTGCTCGACCGCGAACCCTCTTGCTTCTCTCGCTGCTCTTCGCAGCCGCCTGTCCCCTGCCCGTGATGGCACAAGAAGACGACGCGGCGACGGAGAGCGACCCGCGCATGGAGGAAGCCCAGAGCCGCTTCGCTGAGGCCACGGCGCTCTTCGACCGCGGCGACTACGAGTCCGCGCTCGCCGAGTTCCAGGAGATCTACGCGCTGATGGAGGGTCACCCGCGGCGCTCGTTCGTCCTGTTCAACATCGGGCTGACGCAGGAGGAGCTGTTCCGGTACGACGAGGCGCTGGCCACGTACCGCCGCTTCCTGGAGGAGGCGCCCCGCCCGGCGCCCCGCGAGGACGAGGTTCGAGGCGCGATCGAACGACTCGTGCCGAGGCTCGCCACGCTCACCATCACGACCAACGTGCCAGAGGCCGAGGTCTGGGTGGACGAGCGTCGGGTCGGCACGGCCCCGGGGTCGGTGTCGGTGACGGGTGGTCGGCACGTGATCGAGCTCCGCGCGCAGGGCTACAACCCGGCGCGCACGGACCTGCAGGTCGCGGCCCGCACCGAGCCGTCGCTCAATCTCGAGCTGGACCGGAGCTTCGCCGGAGTCAGCCCCGCGTTCTTCGTGACCGGCGCCGGGCTCACCGTGGCGTCGCTCGGCGTGGCGCTCGGCTTCGCCGCGGCGGCCATCGCGGAGCACGGCAACCTCTCCTCGCAGCTCTCGGACTCGGAGGACCAGTTCGAGGTGACCCAGGCGCGCATCGCCGCCATGGAGCAGAACGCGCTGATCGCCGACGTGATGTTCGGCGCCGCGGGCGTGCTCGGCATCGCGACCGTGGTGCTCGCGTTCGTGACCGACTGGGGCAGCGAGCCACCTCCCGAAGCGGCCTCGCTCCGGGTCACGCCGTTCGGCGGCGCGACGGCGGCCGGTCTCACCCTCGAAGGGAGCTTCTGATGAACCGCCTCTCTCTTCTGATCATCGCGTCCCTCCTGGCCCTCGGCGGCTGCTCGCTCGTCGTCTCCGGCCTCGAGCCGCCCGAGTGCACCAGCAACGATCAATGCGCCGTGCTCAACGAGATGGAGGGCATCTCCAACGACGCGTGCACGCTCTATCAGTGTGACGCCGAGCTCGATCGCTGCGTGCTCGGGACCCGCGACGCCGACCGAGACGGCCTCGTCGCCGCGGAGTGCGCCGGCCCCGGCGACGTCGCCGACTGCAACGACGCCGCGATGGGCGGCAGCGAGCGCTGCAACGGCGTGGACGACGACTGCGACGGCGTCATCGACGAGGCCTTCATGCAGGACGAGATGCTGATCTCGCCGCTGCCCGGCGCCCTCGCCGAGAACCGTCTCCCGCTGACGGACGCGACCGGGAGCGGCGTCGTCGCCTCCGGCACGGGCGAGACCGGCCTCGCGGTGGCGCACGCGACCGGCGGGCAGGCGACCTTCGGCCTCTTCGGCGGGGAGTCCGTGATGGGGCCGACGGCCATGAGCTATCAGCGTACGCGCCGGCTGGACATGCTCTCCGCCTGGGATCTCGAGATGGGCTGCCACGTTCGCTCGACCGACTCCATGTCGTTCACGGCGGGCAGCTGTCGCTTCGACGATCTGGCGTTCGGCCTGAGCGCGCAGTCGGTCTTCGTGGCCACCGTGAACGGCTCGGGCTGCACCGAAGGACAGCTCCGCGTCGGCTACATGCCCCGCACCGAGGCGGCCCGGGCGCAGGTGATCGAGCGCGGCCCGCTCCGGCGCAGCAACGCGTTCTTCGGGATCGACACCGACCCGGCCATGACCGGCGGCCGCGCCTGCACCGGCGCCAGCCGCGCGGGCGGATCGCTGGGGGCGACCCGCCCCGCGATCGGAGCGCTCGCGGACGAGCAGGCCCTGGTGGCGTGGCTGGCCGCGCCCCTCGGACGCGATGCGTGCGGAGGCGCGCCGGTGGACGTCGAGGCCCTCGCGCTCCACCGCCAGATGGACGCCGGCGGGACCCGCGGCTGGGTCACCGCGTCCAACGAAGCGCAGCCCCAGGTCATCGGCAGCACGTCCGGCGGCGGCGCCCCGGCCATCGACGGCCTGGGCCAAGGCTACGTCGTCGCCTTCCCCAGCGAAGGCGGCATCGCGCTGCGCTGGATCGCCAGGATGGAGACGCCTCCGGCCTTCCCCGGCTCGGGCGATCCGAACGACCGCGTCGGCCTCGAGACCGGCCCTCTCCGGATCGTGGAGCTCGGCACCATCGCCACCGACGGCCCGGCCGAAGACATCGGCCTCGCCAGCGGCACGATCACCATGGAAGGCACCTTCCTCGGTGTGACGTGGCGCACCGGCTGCGGGAGCGCCGACGGCCGCGTGTGGTTCCGCCAGCTCGTCCTGCCCGCGGCGTCGGACGGCTTCACGCTGGACGAGTCGCTCTCCCGCGCGGCCGTCGAGCTGACGGTCAGCCCCGGCGAGGTCGGACCACCGGCCATCGTCTTCGAGTTCGACGGCTTCCTCCAGCCCGGCGTCGAAGGCGCCCGCCCCGCGGCGGGGAGCGCCGAAGACGGAGGCTGGGTCGTGGCCTGGACCCAGGGCGGCGCCGTGCTCGCTCGCCGGCTGAGCGAGATGGACGGCCAGCTCCTCAGCCCCGACGAGCTCATCACCCTCAGCGGCCCGGAGAGCGCCACCCGCTCCACCCCGCTCCTGTACCTCTCCGGCGAGCAGATCCGCTACGCGTTCCTCGAGGTCGGCAGCGCCGAGACGGGCATCTTCGAAGGCGCCCTCACCTGCGCGCCCGAGTGAGCCCGGTCCGATAGAGATCAGTAGGAGACGGCCTCGCCCTTGACCTCGATCTGGCTCTCGCGCTTGTCGCCCCGCGCGTCGCGGCAGCGGCGGGAGGCGCCGACGAAGCTCGAGAAGAGCGGGTGAGGCGCGTGGGGGCGGCTCTTGAACTCGGGGTGGAACTGGCAGCCGATGAAGTGCGGATGATCGGGCAGCTCCACCATCTCGACCAGCCGCTCGTCGGGGCTGAGCCCACCGAGCACCATGCCGTGCTCACGGATGGTGTCGCGGTAGTCGTTGTTGAACTCGAAGCGGTGCCGATGGCGCTCGCTGACCTCGCGCGCGCCGTAGATCTTCGCCGCGCGTGAGCCCTCCTTCAGCGAGCACGGGTAGGCCCCGAGGCGCATGGTGCCGCCCTTGTTCTTCACGTCCTTCTGATCGGCCATCAGGTCGATCACGGGATGCTCCGGCTCCGGGTCGAACTCGCGGCTCTGCGCGCCCTCGAGCCCGCAGACGTGGCGCGCGAACTCGACCACCGCCATCTGCATGCCGAGGCAGATGCCGAAGAACGGCACCCCATTCTCGCGGGCGAACCGGATCGCCTGGATCTTCCCCTCGGTGCCGCGGCCGCCGAAGCCGCCCGGGACGAGGATGCCGTCCATGTGCCCGAGCCGCTCGGCCACGTTGTCCGCCGTGAGCTCCTCCGAGTCGACGTAGACGGCGTCGATGACGACGTCGTTGTCGATGCCGCCGTGCACGAGCGACTCGTGGAGCGACTTGTAGGAGTCGCGCAGGTGCACGTACTTGCCGACGAGCGCGATCTTCACGTGGCCCTTCGGAGGGTTCGTGACCTTCTCGCAGGTCCGGATCCAGGGCGCGAGGTCCGGGTCGCGCGCCCAGATGTTGAGCCGCTCGGTGATCTGGCTGTCGGCGCCCTCTTCGTGGAGCGCGATGGGCAGGCGATAGATCACGTCGACGTCCGGCGCGGCGATGACCGCCTCGCGCCGCACGTTGCAGAAGTGAGCGATCTTGTCCTTCAGCCCTTGCGGGAGCGGACGGTCGCAGCGACAGATGAGGATCTCCGGCTGGATGCCGAGCCCGAGCAGCTCCTTCACCGAGTGCTGCGTGGGCTTGGTCTTGAGCTCGCCCGCCGCCGCGATGTACGGGACGAGCGTCACGTGCACGTTCACCGCGTTCTGCGCGCCGCACTCGACGCGCATCTGACGCACCGCCTCGAGGAACGGCAGCGACTCGATGTCGCCGACCGTGCCACCGATCTCGACGATCGCGAGGTCCGCGCGGCTCGCCACGTCGTAGACCCGGCTCTTGATCTCGTCCGTGATGTGCGGAATCACCTGGATCGTCGCGCCGAGATACTCGCCGCGCCGCTCCTTGTTGATGACCGCGTCGTAGATCCGACCCGTCGTGAAGTTGTTCGAGCGGCTCATACGCGCGTGCGTGAAGCGCTCGTAGTGACCCAGATCGAGATCGGTCTCCGCGCCGTCGTCGGTCACGAAGACCTCGCCGTGCTGGAAAGGCGACATCGTTCCGGGATCGACGTTGATGTACGGATCCAGCTTGAGGTGCGTCACGCGCAACCCGCGGGCTTCCATCAACGCGCCGATCGAAGCGGCCGCGAGCCCCTTCCCGATCGAGCTGACCACCCCCCCGGTGACGAAAATGAACTTCGTGCTTCGCATGCTCACCGTCCACACCACCGGCTGAGGCCGCATCTCTCGAGAGAGGCCCCTCGGCAAGTAGTCTCCAACAAGTCCCCCGGATGTGGCCGCCCGCTGGGCCTCCGGGGAACATCCATGTCGTCGCCGCGCGCGGGTCTGGTTGACTCCAAATGGACTGGGACGCGCTCGCCAACGACGCGGCGACCGGACCCTCATCGCACGGGAGACGACTGTACGAAGGAGGCGCCCCATCGTCAACGCGGAGACGAGTTAACAGTCGATTAACAAGACGGCGTTTCGCCACACATCTGCGATCTACGTCGAAATCGACGCGACGCGTTGACACGGCGGGGGCGCGGGCATACGTGTGGCGGGCTTCGGGCTCTTGTGAATGTGTAAAGGGTGGCGTGCACCAGCCGAGAGGGCGGGCGCGACCGGCCCTTTCGGGAGGAGTGAGAATGTCGCTGAGCGCAATCGCGGTGGTGGGCGCGGGACCTCAGGGCCTCTCGATCGCGGAGGCCGCGGCCGAGGCCGAGCTGCCGGTGACCGTGGTCTGCGTGACCGGCTCGAGCCGCAAGCACGCGGCCAAGCGCCTGCGACGCACCCTCCAGCTGCGCGTCGAGGTGGGCGAGATCGACGAGGCGGAGGCGGAGGCGATCTTCGCCCGCGTCGCCTTCCGCCGCGATCTCTCTTCCGTCACGGAGTGCGATCTCGTCGTCGAGTCGGCGGTCGGTGACGTGCGCAGCCGCCGCGCGATCCTCGCCACGCTCGAGGGCCACGTCAGCCGGGGCTCGGTGCTCGCGTCGAACACCGCCCGCGGCCAGCTCCGCGCGATGGCCGAGGTCCTCACCCGGCCCGACCAGTTCATCGGCCTCCGCTTCTTCCACCCCGCGAGCCACACGCCGCTCGTCGAGGTGGTGCCGCTGCCCGACACCGCGCCCGGCGCCATCATCGCCTGCGAGACCTTCTGCCGCTGGCTGGGCAAGACGCCGGTCGAGCAGGTGGACGGCGACGTCGCTCCGGTGCTGCGCAGCGAGCGCCCGCGCGAGGCGCTCGGCTGATCAGTCTTCGGGCGGCTTCATGCGGCGCGGGATGCCCGGGTCGGTCCGCCCGGGCGCGTCGAGCAGATCGGCGCGCGTGAGCGACACGTCCTCCCCGAAGCGAGCCCGCAGCTTCGCCATCGCCGACTCGACCGCGCGCCCGGCGAGCGGGAAGCGGTCCAGCAGCGACCGCGCCGCCGCGTAGAGCGAGCCCGCGTCGTCGACGGGCTCGCTCAGCCGCAGCTGCCGCGTCTTGAGGGTGAAGTCGGCGTACTTGATCTTCACGGTGACCCGGCCCGCGCTGATCCCCCCCTCGAGGAGGCGCCGCGCGATCCGCGAGGCGTGCCGGAGCAGCGTCTTCTCGATCTCCGCGCGTGAGGTGAGGTCTTCGTCGTAGGTCTCCTCGGCGCCCACGCTCTTGGCCTCCCGGTCCGGCTCGACCTCTCGCTCGTCGAGCCCCTGCGCGAGCCGCTTGACCTCCCGCCCCCAGCTGCCGAGGTGACGCTCGAGGGTCGCCTCGTCGGCCCGCGCGAGATCGCCGAGGGTGTCGTAGCCGAGGTGTCGGAGCCGCTCGGCCGCCTTCGGGCCGACCCCCCACATGCGCTCGATCGGGAGCGGCTCGAGGAAGGCGAAGACCTCTCCATCGCGCACCACGGTGAGCCCGTCGGGCTTGTCCTGGTCGGAGGCGATCTTCGCCACGAACTTGTTCGGCGCCACGCCGGCCGACGCGGTCAGGTCCGTCTCGGCGAGGATCTCCTTCCGGATGCGCGCGGCGATGGTCTCGCCGTCCCCGAAGAGCGAGCGGCTCCCGGTCACGTCCAGGAACGCCTCGTCCACGCTGAGCCCCTCGACGAGCGGCGTGAAGCGCCGGAAGACGGCGAAGATCTGCGCGCTCGCCTCTTCATAGGCGCGGCGGCGCGGCGGCACGACGATGGCCTGCGGGCAGCGCCGCATCGCCTGCGCCATCGGCATCGCGCTGTGGACGCCGAACGGACGGGCCTCGTAGGACGCCGCCGCGACCACGCCGCGCCGCTCTCCCCCGCCGACCAGGACGGGCTTGCCGCGCAGCTCCGGCGCGTCGCGCTGCTCGATGGAGGCGAAGAACGCGTCCATGTCGATGTGGATGATCTGCCGCACCGAATCCGCGGGCATTATTGACCTTTTAACCCGGGGCTGCCTACGCTCGGCGCGCATGTCGGAGGCGAGGGCGGAAACGCGGCGGGGCGCGCTCGGCTGGGTGAGGCGACTGGATGACGCGGTGTTTGCCATCGAGCAAGCCATCGTCGCCGTGGCGCTCCTCATCATCACGGTCGTCATCTTCATCGATGTCGTCGCGCGGCGCGCGAACGCACCTGACAGCAAAGTCGGGCAGCTGATCGCGCGCATCGCCGGCATCGAGGACTACGCGGCGCGGGAGGCGCTCGACGCGAACGTGGCGCCGTACGTCACCGTCGGGTTCTCGTTCGTGCTGCTCTTCTTCGGCGCCTACACGGCGCGCCGCTTCATTCGCCGCCGGAAGGCCGCGAAGGGAGAGACGGTCCCCAAGCCGAAGATCGCGGTGGAGGCGGGCATCTCGGCCGCGATCGCGGTCGTGGGGATCGGCGTCGGCTACCTGATCACGCTGCCCTTCGCGAACCTCGAGTGGTCCTGGATCGTGTACGCGGTGCTGTTCGGCGTGTCGGCCGCGGCCTACGCCGGCTACCTCCTGATGAACAAGCCGGAGGGCTGGATGCTGGAGGCGATCATCGCGATCGCCGTCGGCGCGGTGCTGATCTGGGTGGCCTCCGAGTTCCTCCCCATCGGCTACACGTGGTCGAAGAAGATCTCGCTCCAGCTGCTGCTCTGGGTGGGCCTGCTCTCGGCGAGCATCTGCGTGCACGAGGGCAAGCACATCCGGCTCGAGGCGGCGGCGAAGATCATCCCGGATGGCGCGAAGCCCTACGTGCTCGCCGTCGGCGCGTTCGCGACCGCCGCCTTCTGCGGGATCATGACCTACCTGGGCTTCCTCTACGTGTTCGCGCCGACCGCCAGCGACGACGAGTTCATGACCGAGCTCTTCACCTGGGGCGGCACCCGCTACGTGTACGGCTTCGAGGGCTCGGTCGGGCGCGGAGGTCTGCTCGAGGGCACGGACATCCCCGACTGGCTCGGCATCCTCGCGGCGCCGGTGGGCTTCGGCGTCGCGACGCTGCGCTTCGTCGGCGCGGGGGTCTCGGTGCTCCTCGGCGGCGACTACGGCACCCCCCCACCGCAAGAAGGCCTCGAAGAGGCGCAGAAGCTCGCGATGAAGAATGGCGCGACTTCGGACCCGGCTACTTCCGCGACGAAGGACGCCACCACCGCGGAGCTCGACGAAGCGATCGAGGCGAAGCGGTCCTCGGGAGAAGAGGAATGACCGACGAGGCGCAGAAGAGCCGGCGCAAGCGCTCGGCGTTCGTGGTCCTGGTCATCGCCATCCTCGTGATGCCCTGGCTCGGGCCGGGCCCGCTGCTCGCCGCGCTCGTGCTCGCGGCCGCGCTCATCGGGATGCCGCTGTTCGCGCTCGTCGGCACCGTCACGATCGCTTGCTTCCTCCTCTTCACGCAGGACAAGGAGGGGCTCGAGGATCTCGTCAACCTCGTCGAGCGCATCAACGAGCTGGGCGACACGGAGAACCTGCTCGCGGTGCCGCTCTTCATGTTGAGCGGCTCGATCATGGCGCGCGGCGAGATCTCCAGCCGCCTGATCGACTTCTCCAAAGCGATGATCGGGTGGCTGCCCGGCGGCCTCGCGGTCAGCGCGGTGGTGGCGTGCATGCTCTTCGCCGCGATCAGCGGCTCGAGCCCGGCCACCGTGGTCGCGATCGGCGCGTTCATGGCGCCGACCCTGATCAAGAACGGCTACAAGGAGGAGTTCGCCCACGGCCTGCTGACGTCGTCCGGGTCGCTGGGCATCCTGATCCCGCCGTCGATCCCGATGATCCTCTACCCGCTGATCAACCAGCGGGCGGGCATCGAGACGTCGAGGCTCTTCGCGGCCGGCTTCGGCCCGGGCCTCGTCATCGGCGGCATCCTCGCGGGCTACTGCATCTACCGCGGCATCGTCGGCAACTCGAAGCGGCAGCCCTTCAGCCTGAAGGTGCTCGGCGAGGCCTTCGTCGACGGCTTCTGGTCACTGCTCTTCCCGCTGCTGATCCTGGGCGGCATCTACACCGGCTTCTTCACGGTCGTGGAGGCGTCCGGCATCAGCGTCGTCTACGCCATCGCGGTCGAGGTCTACATCCACCGCGCGCTCGAGCTGAAGGAGATCCCGAAGATCGTCCAGGAGACGGGCGTCATCCTCGGCTCCCTGCTCGTCATCATGGTCGCGGCGCTCGCCTTCAGCGAGTTCCTCCACCTCGAGCGCATCCCGGACGTCGCCGTCGAGTGGATCCAGTCGCTGAACCTCTCGCCGATCGCGTTCCTGCTCATCCTGAACCTGCTGCTGCTCGTGGTCGGGACGCTGATGGACATCCTCAGCGCGATGTTCCTCTTCGTGCCGCTGCTCGCGCCGATCGCGGAGTCGATGGGCGTCGACCCGATGCACTTCGGGATCATCTTCATCGTGAACCTCGAGATCGGCTACCTGACCCCGCCGGTCGGCCTGAACCTGTTCGTCGCGTCGACCCTCTTCAACAAGCCGCTCGGGCACATGATCCGCTCGGTGGGGCCGTTCATCGGCCTCATGTTCATCGGGCTGATGCTCATCACGTACTTCCCGGCGCTCTCGGTCGGGCTCGGCAACATCATCACCGGCGACACCGAGCCGGAGACCACCGCGCCGAGCGATCCGGGTCAGCCGCTGCCCGACCTGCCCGACGACGAGATGCCGAGCATGGACGACATGATGGACGAGGCGGACCTCGAGGACGGCGACGAAGGCGTGCAGTCCATGGAAGAGATGATGCAAGAGCTCGAGGGCCTGGACGCCGACGGCGAAGAGGACCCTGGCGCCGAAGCCCCCGCCCCACGCGAGCCCGACCGCGTCATGACCATGGAAGAGATGATGGAGGCCGCGGACGTCGAGTAGCGAATCGGCGGTCCCGACCTCATCCTCACGAGGAGCGATGAACCTCGGGACCACGATCGTGCTCTGCCTCTTCGGCGCCTTCGCCACGAGCGTGATCCTGCGCCTGCGGCGGCGGGGTCGCGCCGCCTTCGACGGCCACCTGACCCCTCGAGACCGCCGCCTGGTCGGCGCGACCGCGTTCTACCTCGTGGTGCCGTCCCTCGCGCTCCTGGCCCAGGGCGCGCAACTCGGCTTGCTGCACACGATGGGCGCGCGCGTCACGCACGCCGAGACCTGGGTCTATTGGGGTTTCATCGAGGCCGACGGGCCGCCAGCCCTGCGCGCGGCCGGGCTCGCCGCGTCGCCGCTCCTGCTGATCGTCGCCTTGCTCGTCCTCGTCGGCTGGACCCGGCTTCGCCCCTCGCGCGCCGCCGTCAATCACCTGCGCCTCGAGAGCGCGCGCCTGCTGACGATGATCGCGTTCGGCGTGCAGCCCGTGGTGTCGCTTCTCAGTCGGCGCGGCGCCCACTGGGAGCTCCGCGAGCTCGCGAACGGCTGGCGTGAGGGGAGCGGAGACGCGGGGCTGCTCGTCTTCGGCGTGGTCGCCGCCTTCGCGTTCTGGAGGCTCCGCAGCGCGCGAGGGCTCTGGGCGCTGGCCAGCCCGCTCCACGACGCCACCGACCGGGCGAAGCGCGCGCTCGAGCGAGACGCGACGGACGCGGACGCGCTGCGGGCCCTCGGGGCGGCCCAGCTCGCCATGGGCCATCCCGACGCCGAGGAGACGCTCACGCGCGCCTGGGCGGTGGCGCCCGAGGATCCGCGCGTGGCCTTGTTGCTGGGCCGCGCAGCGGCGATGCGAGGCGATGCGAGCGAGGCCAGCGAGCACCTGCGGCGCGCAGGGCAGCTCCTCGAGGCCACGGACGATGACCCCGCGCTCTTCTTCGAGATCGCGCTCGCCCTCGGCGCGGCCCGGCTCCAGCTCGGCGACGCGGAGGGGGCCATCCTGACCGCGGAGGCGGCGCGCGAGGCGGCGCCGCGGGATCTGCGCGCCGCGATCGTGCTCGCCGACGCGCTCGCGCTCGATGGCCAGAGCGCGGAGGCGCGGCGGACCCTCGAGGCGATCCGAGATCGGGCGGCGGGGGCCCTCCGACGCCAGATCGACCGGCGCCTGCGCGGGCTCTGACGCGCTCAGCCGGCGACGCGGCGCAGCAGCGCGACGACGCGCTCCGCCTCGAACGGCTTGTGGAGCACGGGCTGCTTCACCTTGGCGAGGAACCGCTCGACCGAGGGCCGGGCGCTGCCCCCCGTCACGAACACCACGCGGCTCGCCATCTCGGGGCGCTCCCTCCCGAGCCGCTCGTACAGCTCGATCCCGTTCGTGCCCGGGAGCATCACGTCCAGGAAGATCGCGTCCGGCGACTCCTGCGCGATGAGCGCCAGGCCAGCGTCGGCGTCGAGCGCGGTGAAGACCTCGTGGTCCGGGACGAGCAGGCGCTCGAGCGCGCGGAGGAACGCCGGCTCGTCGTCGATCACGACTACCTTGCGCGACTCGACCCGGGACCGCGGGGCGCGACGCGCGGGGCTCGCGGGCGTGAGCGCGCGACGCATGGTGGGCAGCCGCACCCGGAAGACGCTGCCCTTCCCGAGCTCGCTCTCCACGGTGATCTCCCCGCCTAGCTCGGTCACGACCGAGTGACAGATGGAGAGCCCGAGGCCAGTCCCCGTGCCCACGGGCTTGGTCGTGAAAAACGGATCGAAGACCTGGGCCAGGTCCGCTTCCGCGATGCCGCTTCCGTCGTCCTCGACCGTCACCTCGACCGCTACCTCGCCGATGGGGCGGGCGCCGAGTCGCACCGTGCCGGTCTTCTTGATCTCGAGCGCGTGTGCGGCGTTGATGAGGAGGTTGACGAACACCTGCTCGAGCTGCGCGGCGTCGCCGCGGACGGGGAGCAGACCGTCGGGCACCTCGAGCTCGAGGCGGCCGTACTGACGCACCTCGTGCGAGGTCATGCGCGCGGCGGCCTCGAGCACCTCCGCCATGTCGGCCACCGAGGGGCCGGTCGCCCCGTCCGCCTTCGAGAAGGCCTTGAGATGTCGGACCGTCGCCGCGACCCGGTCCACGCCGTGCCGGACGTCATCGAGCATGCGGCGGAGCTGCTCGAGCGACGAGCCTCCCCGCTCCAGCATGCGCTCGATCGCGTCGACGCCGAGCATCATGAACGCGAGGGGGTTGTTGATCTCGTGGGCCACGCCCGCCGCCATCGTGCCGAGCGCGGCGAGCCGGTCGGCGCGCATCAGCTGCGCTTGCAGCCGCCGGCTCTCGGTCACGTCGCGCGCGAAGCCGACCACCGCGGGCCCGTTCTCGTCGTCGAAGAGGATCGACGTGACCTCGACCACGAGCGCGCGCCCGTCTTCGGCCCGCGCCCGATACTCGTGAGGCCCCAGCGCCGGCCCACCGATCTCGAGGGTGGCCACGCGCTGGCCCATCGTGCGGTAGTCGTCCGGATGCAGGAACTCGGCGAACGAGCGCCCCACGAGCCGCTCGGGATCCCCGACGCCGAGCAGCCGCGCGGCGGCCGGGTTCGCGTACACGATCTCGCGCTCGCGGCTCATCACGATCCCGTCGGGCGCGGACGCGATCAGCGCGCGGAGGCGGGTCTCGCTCCGGCGCAGGTCCTCTTCGGTCTTCCGGCGCTGGCGCAGATCGCGCACGAAGACCACCGACGCGGGCGCGTCCTCGAGCGAGACGGTGGAGAAGCCGAGCTCGACCGGGACGCGCTCCCCGCTCGGGTCGACGACATGCGTCTGGAGCAGGGTGGGCGTCGCGCTGCCGTCGCGTTGCGCCGCGAGCAGGGCGGTGAGCTCCTCGACCGCCTCCTCGGGGACCATCGCCATCGGGTCGTGGGCCATCGCCTCGTCGACGGACAAGCCGATGATCTCCGCCGCGCGGCTGGACACGTAGACGTTGCGCACCTCGGGGCTCAGACGCGTCACGAAGACGCCGAGCCCCGCGTTCTCCGCGGCCGCCAGCACCGCGTCGCCGAGGCCGGGGACGTCTCGCGGGGGAGTGCTCGCCACGCCCCGATTGTCCCCGCCGACGGGGCTGGCGGTCAACGGTCGCGACGCGGCGCGGCTCTGCTACAGTTCCCGGCCTCATGGCGTACACGGTCCTGGCACGAAAATACCGTCCGCAGACCTTCGCCGACCTCGTCGGCCAGGAGCACGTCACCCGTACGCTCTCCAACGCCATCGCGTCGGACCGCGTGGCCCACGCGTTCCTGTTCACGGGCGTGCGCGGCGTCGGCAAGACGACCACCGCCCGCATCCTGGCCAAGGCGCTGTGTTGCGAGAACGGCCCCACACCCGAGCCGTGCGGCACCTGCGACGTGTGCGTCGACATCACCGCGGGCCGCGACACCGACGTGCTGGAGATGGACGGCGCCTCGAACAACAGCGTCGAGGACGTGCGACGACTGCAAGAGTCGCTCCCCTACCGGCCTCAGCGCGACCGCTTCAAGGTGGTGATCGTCGACGAGGTCCACATGCTCTCGACCGGCGCCTTCAACGCGTTCCTGAAGACGCTCGAGGAGCCCCCGGACCACGTCAAGTTCATCTTCGCGACCACGGA
>SHBB01000138.1 GCA_004213565.1 Sandaracinaceae bacterium | reverse complement strand
GACCCAGCGCCCCGCGCTGGGGTCGGCGACCGAGCGCGCGGAGCGCGCGAATCGCCGTAGTCGGGAGGGGGGCCCCATGGGCGCTTCGCCCCATGGGGGGAGGGCCTGCGTTCAGGCCCTCCAGCTAGATCAAGATCACGTCACCCTCGGGCGGGACCACGATGTACACCATCCGCTCGTCCAGCCGCGCCACGCCGTTGCCCATCACGATGATGCGCGCGCGGAACACCTGGGCCGTCTCGGCCGGCGGCCGGACGTCGTTCCAGAAGTCGACCGTGAACTCGACCTGGGTGCCGGGGATGACCTGGTAGAAGGTCGTCGTGTCCTTCGACGCGTAGGTGACGCCGGGCATCTCGCCGCTGATGGCGCCGTTGTAGCCCTCGAAGGGCACGATGCTCTTGATGAAGAGCGTCGCGTCGAAGTTGTCGGGGTTGGGGGGCGCGACCACGTTCTCGCGGACCGTGCTCACGTCCTGCGGGGTGCCGCCGACGAGGTCGCGGACCGCGTCGACCACCGTCGAGTCGAGGCCGCTGCCGCTGCCGTCGATGTCGAACACGAGCGGCGTGCCGTCCGCGCGCACCGCGCCGGTGTCGCGGGCGATCGCCTCGTAGTCGTCGCGGCCCGTCGAGCCGCTGAAGATGCCGATGACGCGCGCGCCGATGCCCGTGAGCCCCGCGACCGTGTCGGCGTAGCTCGGCCCCCCGAAGCTGTAGCTCGCGTTGCCCATCGGGTCGTTGTGGAACGCGTAGTCGCCGAAGAGCAGGATGATGGGCAGCGAGCCGGGCCGGAAGCAGGGGTAGCCGCGCCGCATGCCCATCTCGTCCGGGATGCTCGGGCAGGCGCCCCGCGCCGGGACGCTGCCGCCGGGCCAATCGAGGCCCATGCCGGTCGCCGTCGCGAACAGGCCGGGCACGTAGCTCTCCTCGCCGTCCGAGCCGCTGTGGCAGGGCAAGCCCTCGACCGCCTCGAGGATGTCCGGGCGCCCGTTGGAGGAGCCCGTGATCATGCCGATGTCGTTCGCCCCGCCCGAGGGGCAGGTCGTCGGGCCGGCCGAGATCGACCAGGCGCCGATGTCCTGATCGAACGGGCCGATGTCGCGCAGGTTGTAGTACGGCAGATCGCGCGAGGAGCCGTAGCCACCGTAGGGGTAGTCGTCGAGGCCGCCCGCGCCGAACTCGACGTTGCGAATGGCGGCCTGGATGCCCGGGATGACGACGTCGAGAAGGCCGTTGATGAGGTTCGTGCGCTCGCCGCGCATCGAGCCCGTCATGTCGACGAGGAAGTAGACGTCCGCCTGGTTGATGTTCGTCCCGAAGCGGAGCGGCCGCATCTCGCGCGCGCCGTTGTAGGGGAGCACGACGAAGAAGTCGCCCTCGGGGATGGTGCTCGACGGATCGGTCGGGTCGGTGCCCGCGGCCTCTTCGCCGAGGTCGGTGATGCCGTCGCCGTCGGTGTCGATGTTCCGCGGGTCGGTGCCGCGCGCCGCCTCGTCCGCGTCGCTCACGCCGTCGTTGTCGGAGTCGCGGTCGAGGAAGTCGGGGATGCCGTCGCCGTCGGAGTCGATGGGCGCGCAGGGGTCGGTCGAGCCCGCCTCCTCGGAGTCGGGGATGCCGTCGCCGTCCGAGTCGTCGTCGAGGTAGTTCGGCGTCCCGTCCCCGTCGGTGTCGCCGTCGCCCTCGCGCTGATCGGCGATGCCGTCGCCGTCCGAATCGGTGGTGTCCGAGCAGCCGCTGCCGGGGCCGCCGTCACCGCTGGATGTGCCCGCGTCCGGATCGCCGCCGCCAAAGGGACCGCTCTGGCCGGGCGTGCACGCCAGCGCCAGGACGAGCGAGAGGAACGCGACTGCGGTCGAAGACCAGCTGTAATTCATGGGACACCTCCGTACCCTCGCGCTCCGAACGCGACGGCCACCGGAGGCAATTAGACACCATGCCGCGTTGACTGTCGAGGGTCAGGCCCCGCGCGTCACTCGATCGGCCCGCGCGGGTTGGCTGGGACCACCACGATCACTTGACGGGTGTCCAGCACGGCGGTGCCGGTCCGGACGTCGATGAACGCGATGAAGACCTGCGCCGTCGGGCCGCCGTGGTGGAAGTCGTTCTGGAAGGTGATCCGGAACGTCACCCGCGTCCCCGGGATCACGCCGAAGAAGGTGGACTCGTCGACGAACGCGACCGCGTCCTCGTGCGTCACCTCGGGAGGCGCGACCCAGCAGGTCTCCGCGGGCGGCGTGGCGCGACAAGCCGGCTGTCGACGCTTCACGAAGCGGGCCGCGTCGACCATCTCGTCGTCGGAGGGGTCGTCGCGCACCGCGGTGTCGAGGTCGAGCGGCACGCGGGTGGCCACCGTCTCGATGGCCCCGACCACCGTGTCGCTGAAGGCGACGTCGCTGCCGCCGCCGTCCGGCAGATCGTAGACGAGCGCGTTGCCGTCGAGGTCGACCGAGCCGGTCTCCTCCGCCGTGCGACGCAGGAAGTAGCAGGGCGAGCTCCCGTCGGGGCCGACGGTGGCCGCGCACGAGGTGCCGAAGCTGCGCGCGTTGATGCCCACGAACTTGGCGCCGCGCCGGTTCATCTCGGCCACCGCGTCGAGCCAGACGGTCGGCGCGGGCGTGATGCCCGTGTAGGGATCGCACTGCGAGCTCTCGCCCGGCGGGCCCTCGTGGGCGCAGATGTCGGTGAAGAGCACCACGATGGGCAGGGCGGCGTCGCGGAAGCAGGGCGCGCCCCAGCCCGCGTCGAGGCAGTCGCCGACGTAGCGGTGCATCATGTAGGTGTCGCCGCCGCCGAAGCCGCTCATGCCCATCCACGTGCCGCCGAGGCCGGTCATGATCTGCCACAGGCCCTCCGTGTGCGACTCGGGCCCGTCGGCGCCGCCGCTGACGCTGAGGGCGTCGAAGGCGGCCGCGACGTCGGCGCCGCGCGCGGGCGGGGTCATGCGGATGGCGAGGCCGAACGCCTCGTCGGTGCCGCCGCCGTAGCTGCCGAACGGGAAGTCCTGGAAGTAGCCGCCGCCGAACCACGCCTCGGGGATGGTCGCGCTGATCCGGTCGATGAGCCCCGTGCCCGGCGTGCCGACCGTGGCCTGCACCCGGTCGAGGGTGCCGCTCATCGAGCCGGTGATGTCGGTGACGAAGAAGACGTCGGCCACCCGGATGTCGGTGCCGAACTCGAGATCGCGCTCCACGGGCGGCCCGTTGAACGGGAGCACGACGTAGAAGTGCTCCCGCGGGATCGTGCAGGACGCCTGCGTCGCGCAGCCGCAGTCGGTGCCGCTCGTGCCGTCGGGGCAGTTGAAGCGCTCGTAGGCGCCCTCCGCGAGATCGCCGAGGCCGTCGTCGTCGCTGTCGAGGTCGCAGGGATCGGTGCCGATCGCGAGCTCCTCGCCGTCCGAGAGGCCGTCGTTGTCGCTGTCGGTGTCGGCGAAGTCCGCGCGCCCGTCGGGCTCGGGGAGCCCCGTCGCCGGGTTGATCTCCACCGCGCACGCCGCGGGGGGCGTCTCGAGCAGCCCGTCCCCCGCCTCCCGCGCGTCGCTGAGGCCGTCGCCGTCCGAGTCGAGGTCCCGGTAGTTGGGGATCCCGTCCATGTCGACGTCGATCGCGCCCTCGTGGCGGTCCGCGATGGTGTCGCCGTCGCTGTCGAGGTCGCGCAGGTCGGGCGTGCCGTCGCCGTCGGTGTCGACCGGCGTCTCGCCGTCCCCCCACTCGAGCGCGTTGCTCAGCCCGTCTCCGTCGACGTCGGTGTCGAGGCGATCGGGGATGCCGTCCCCGTCCAGATCGTCGAGCTGCTCGGAGTCGGGCACGCCGTCGCCGTTGGCGTCGAGGTCGAGGAAGTCCGGGACGCCGTCCCCGTCGGTGTCGATGGGCGGGGTGTTGCAGCTCGCGTCGCCCGCCTCCTCCGCGTCGGAGAAGCCGTCTCCGTCCGAGTCGGTGTCCTCGTGGTTGCCGATCCCGTCCCCGTCGCGATCGTCGGTCGTCTCGTCCGCGGTCGAGATCGTGTCGCCGTCCGGGTCGTCGCGCGGGCCGCAGCGCACCACGGGGATCCCGCCGTCCGCGCCCGGACCGGCGTCGGGCTCGGCCTCCCCGTCCCCGCAGCCCGTCGACGGGGCCGCGATCGCGATCGCGCAGAGGAGCGCGGAGAGAGCGAATCGAGACCGAACGAACCGAGACCAAGCCATGCCGCGCTCCTGATCGAGCCCTGGGCTCGCGCGCCTCGCTCCGGACGGCCGAGTGTCCGAACCGACGCGACGCCAGCCGCCCCGGGCGTCGCGGGTCAGCCTGCCGCAGCGCCCGGGGGGGTGCAAGGCTGCGTTGACATCCGGAACGGCAGCGGGTAGCAGGGGACCACCGATGACGATTCTGGCGTGGTGGGCCGCCGCTCCGAGCTTCTGCTCGGCTCCGCGAAGCGGCCCTTTCGACGCGCGGTGCTGGGGGTCATCGAATCGGAGGACGTCAGAATGACGACGCAAGTTACGAGCTTTCGCACTGCACTTCGGAACGCTACGAGTGGCTCGATCGGCCCCCTGGCCGCGGCGCTCGCGCTCACCCTGGGCATGGCCTGCGGGGGCCCCGAATACCCGAACTGTGACAACGACGAACAGTGCCACGAGGGCGAGTTCTGCGTGAACGGCCAGTGCCAGCAGTGCCGGCCGGACGGCAACGACTGCCCGCCCGGTCAGCAGTGCAACGACGGCCGCTGTGACGACATCCCGGGCTACTGCTCGAGCACGGCCGACTGCCCCGACGGGCAGGAGTGCCAGAACAACAGCTGCGTGATGAGCCAGGTGACCCAGGCGCCCCCGACCGACATGGAGGCGCCCGCCTGCTCGCTCCAGAGCATCTACTTCGCCTACGACTCGAGCGAGCTGGACGGCAGCGCGCGCAGCGCCCTGGAGTCCAACGCCAACTGCGTCAACGAGCGCGACATCCCGAGCGTGACGCTCACCGGCCACTGCGATCCGCGCGGCACCGAGGAGTACAACCTCGCGCTCGGCGAGCGCCGCGCGCAGTCGGTGCAGGGCTACCTGCAGCGCCTCGGCGTCGACCGCGGCCGCATGACGAGCCGGTCGATGGGCGAGGAGATGGCCCGCGGCACCGACGAGGCGAGCTGGGCCCGCGATCGTCGCGTCCAGGTCGAAGAGCGCTGAGCCGCCCGCTCCTTTTCTGGAGCGGGAGTTCGCGGTAGGACTCGCGGGTGGAAGAACGCGTCGTCCGCCGCTTCGCGCCGCCGAAGGTCGCCCTCGCGCTGACCCTCGGCGGTGCTTTCGTCTCCGCCTGCATGAGCACCTCCGACGGGGAGACGCTGCGCAGGAGGGTCCGCGAGCTCGAGCAGGGGCAGACCCAGCAGCGCGAGGATCTCCGCTCCGAGATCGACAACGCGCAGACCAAGGTGCGCCAGCTCGAGGAGGTGCTCGACCGCGCGACCAAGGTCGTGACCCGGGCGAGCGCCGACACGGGCGCCCAGGTCGAGCAGCTCCAGCAGCAGCTCATGGCCCTCGAGGGCCAGCTCGCCGAGCTCCGCAACGAGGTGCAGCGGCAGCAGACGCAGCTGGGCGAGCAGCAGCAGGAGAACGAGCGGCAGCTCAAGAAGCTCGCCCGCCACGTCGGGCTGGACCAGTCGGTCGACGAGTCGGAGATCCCCGCGGAGGCCGAGGCGCACTGGGCCGCGGCGCAGCAGGCGTTCGACCAGAACCAGCACTCCCGCGCGCGCACCCTCTACCGGCTCTTCACCCAGCGCCACGCGCAGGACGAGCGCATCGACGACGCGCAGTACCAGATCGGCATGAGCTATCTGCGCGAGGGGCGCCCCGCGACGGCGCTCGGCGAGCTGCGAGAGGTCATCGCCAATCACCCGCGCGGCAACGTCGCCGACGACGCGCTGCTCGCGATGGGCCAGGCCTTCTACGAGCTGCACGCCTGCACCGACGCGCGCTCGGCGCTCGAGGCCCTCATCCGCGCCCACCCGCGGAGCGATCTGATCCGTCAGGCGCGCCAGAAGCTGCGCGAGGTCCAGCGCGCGCCCAGCAGCTACTGCACGCGCTGATCGGGGAGCGCGAGCCAGCGCGTGTAGGCGACGACCGCGGTCAGCGACTCGCCCTCCACCCGCTGCGCCCGCATGCCGGTGCCCTCGATGCCCTGCGTGATCACGGCCCGGAGCGCGGCGTCGGTGGGCGGGCTCTCGAGGTGCCGATACTCGCCCGTCGTCAGATCGCGGGGCGGCGGGCGGAGGCTGCGCGCGTAGGGGCCGTCGCCGCGGCCGCGCTGCCCGTGACAGCCCCGGCAGTGCTGCATGTAGACGAGCTCACCCCGGTTGAGCACCTCGGGCGCGACGGTCTGTCCGTTCAGCTCGACCGGCGCCTCGAACGAGCGCTTGCCGCTGCCGCAGGCGACCAGGCCCACCGCGCACAGGAACAGGCAGGCGATCCGCATCAGTCCTCCGCGAGCTGGCGCGCGTGACGCTCGAGCAGGGCCAGGCCGTCGCGATCGGTCTCGTAGAGCCCGCGCAGCACGCCCCGCTGATCGACGAGGATCAGCTGACCGGTGTGGAGGATGTCGTAGCGGCCGTCGTCGCGCTCCTCGCGCGGCTCGACCGGGAGACGGAAGGAGAAGGCGATGACGCGGCGCACCTCGTCGGGCGCGCCGGTCAAGAACCGCCAGCGCTCGTGGTCGGCGCCGTAGCGCTCGCCGTAGGCGCGGAGCACCTCGGGGGTGTCGGTCTCCGGGTCGACGGTGATCGAGACGAAGCGGACGTCCGGGTGGTCGATCCGGCGCTGCAGGTTCGCCATCTGCGAGCTCATGACCGGGCAGATGTCCGGGCAGCTCGTGAAGATCATGTCGGCGATCCACACCTTGCCGCGGAGCTGCGACGTGCCGAAGGGCGCGCCGGACTGATCGGTGAGGCTGAACTCCCCGATCGGCATCAGCTCGCCGATCGGCTCCTCGTCGCCCCCGCACCCCGAGAGCGCCAGGCCCGAGAGGAGCGCGAGGCTCGACAGGAGCGCCGCGGGGCGGGTCACGCCAGATCGAGGGCGAGCGCCGCGAACAGGAGCGGCAGGTAGATCAGCGAGCCGAGGAAGAGCTGACGCGCCCAGCGGTTGCCCGCCTCCGCGCGGAGCCCCCAGACCGACCAGCCGAAGAACGCGAGGCCGAGCACGGCCGCGATGGCCAGGTAGACGTTCCCGGCGATGCCGAGCGGCACGAGCATCAGGCTCACCGGCACGAGGGCCGCGGCCCAGAGCACGGCGTGGCGCTTGGCCACTGCGTTGCCGCGCACGGCCGGGAGCACCTTGATGCCCGCCTTGGCGTACTCGGTCTGGCGGAAGATGCTGATCGCGATGAAGTGCGGCATCTGCCAGAGGAAGAGGATGCCGAAGAGCACGATGCCGGGCGCGCCGAGCTCACCCGTGGCCGCCGTCCAGCCCATCAGGGGCGGGAGCGCGCCGGGGACCGCGCCGATCATCAGCGCGGCCGGGCTCCGCTGCTTCATCGGGGTGTAGACCCAGACGTAGGACACGAGCGCCACCGCGGCGAGCAGCCCGGTGAGCGGGTTGGCCACGAAGGTGAGGATCGGCACCGAGATCGCGCCCAGCGCGAGGCCGAGCCAGAGCGCGTGCTTGGCCTCGAGGCGGCCGGCCGGGAGCGGGCGGCGCTTGGTGCGCGCCATGTGCTTGTCGACCTCGCGCTCGAGCCAGCAGTTGAGCGTGTTCGCCGCGCCGACCACCATCGCGGTGGCGAGCAGGGTCGCGAGCACGGTGAGGGGCGCGAGCTCCCCCGGGGCGAGCCAGAGGCCGCCGGCCGTGGTCAGGATCACCATCAGGGTGATCCGCGGCTTGGTGAGCGCCACGAGATCGCGGAAGGCGGTGCCCCGGACCGGAGTTCCGGTGACCGGGCTTGGCTCTGCGCTGGAAGATACGGCGTTCATCAGTGGAGCTCGGGGGGCCGGAGGGCGCGGGTAGTTAGCAGCGGGGTGCGAGGGGCGTCAACCCGACGCCGCTGGCGACGCAGCCGAGGCGCGAGAGGACGCGGTCTGTGGGGGTGCCAACTGGGGGAATAGGAGCAGCGGTTCACCGGGACAACCCCGGCGTCGCCCCGTCGCCCGGCGAGGGCTCAGCGCATGAGGAGCGCGAGGACGAGCGCCCCCGTGCCGATGAGCGCCAGTAAAGCGCCGAGTCCGAGGATGATCCAGGGCGTCTTCGACGGGGCCGGCGGCGCGGACATCTGCGGCGTCGACATCGCGCTCGGGGGGCTCGGAGCCGGCTCGGGGACGGGCTCGGGCGTCGGTTCGGACGGCACGGCCCGCATCGCGCCGGTCATCACCCGGCCCCGCGCCACCATCTTCAGCGCGTTGGCCATCTCGCTCGCGCTCTGGAAGCGGTGGTCGGGCTTCTTGGCGAGCGTCTTCATGAGCACGTCCTCGAGCCCGTTCGGGAACTCGGTGTCCGGCATGCGCTCGCGCAGCGGGATCGGCGGCTCCTTGATGTGCTTCTGGATGTACTCCATCGGCTGGCCCGCATCGAACGGCAGCTTCCCCGTGAGCAGCTCGTAGAGGATGATGCCGAGCGAGTAGATGTCGCTCCGGCCGTCGAGGGTCTCGCCGCGCGCCTGCTCGGGGCTCATGAACTCGGGGGTGCCGAAGACCATGCCCTCCTGGGTGAGGATGAGCGAGCCCGGCCGCATCTGCTGCTCGCTGATCTTCGCGAGCCCGAAGTCGAGGAGCTTGGGGAAGTCCTCGAGGCCTCCCTGCGCGGTCAGGAAGATGTTCTCGGGCTTGAGGTCGCGGTGCACGATGCCGCTCCGGTGCGCCTCCTCGAGCGCGCCGCACGCCTGGATCATGACGTTGATGGCGCGGGTCGGGTCCATCGGGCCCTCGCGCCGCACGGTCTGCGCGAGGTTCCGACCCTCGAGGTACTCCATGACGAAGTAGCAGGCGCCGTCCTCGAGCTGCCCGTACAGGAAGACCCGCGCGGTGTTCGGGTGCGAGAGGTGACTCATCGCCCGCGCCTCCCGCTTGAAGCGGGTGACGAGGTCCTTGCGGCTCAGGTAGCGCGAGTGGAGGATCTTGATCGCGACGAAGCGCCGCATCTCCGGTTGCTCGGCCTTGTAGACCGCACCCATCCCCCCGGAGCCGATCTTCTCGATCACCCGAAACTGACCGGCGATGTCTCGACCGAGGTACGGGTCCGCCACGCGCGCGAGAATAACACTCCGATCCCATCTGCCCAGCACGAACGCTGGACGCGGCCCGCGCGAACCGGTAATCGGCTGGCGATGAGCGCCCGGCCCTACCCGTTCGAGCGCCTCCCGCGGCTGTCGCGGGAGGACGTGGAGCGTCTGGGCCGCTGGTCCCGCGCCGCGCCCTGGCGGGCGCTCTCCGAGGGCGCGGGGCGCGCGAGAGAGATGCTGGGCCAGCCGGTGACGATCCGCGTCGGCTCCCCCGAGCCAGGCCGCGCGCTGCCGGCGGTGGACGCCGCCCGCCCCACGCTGCTCTGGAGCGGCGCCTCGGAGATCGGCATGACGCTCGACCCGACCCTCGCGGCGGCGATCGTCGAGCTGACCCTGGGCGGGGCGATCGCCGAGCACGACGCGGCGACGGGCCCGCTGGGCGAGCTGGAGCGCGGGGTGCTCGCCTACGCGTTCGGGCGGTGGCTCGCTCCGAGCCCCTGGCGGCTGGCGGACGTCTTCGGGCACCCCGCCGCGCTGCACGCGCTGATGGACGCCCCGATCCGCTGGTCGGCCGAGATCGCGATCGGCCCGGTCGAAGGGCGCGCCGATCTCTGGCTGCCCCGGGACGCCGCGCCGACGACCCGGCGCAGCCCGCCCGCGTGGTCGAGAGACCTGCCGATCGCGCTCGTCCTGGACGCCGGAGACGCGACGCTCACCGCGCGCGACCTCGCGGCGCTGCGGCCGGGGGACGTGCTCGTGCCGGACCGGCTGGGCGTGGCGCACGACGCGTCCGGTCTCCGCGGGCACGCGCGCCTGGGCGCCGTGCATGCGCGATGGGGCATCGCCTGCGTCATCGAGGCCGGGGAGGCGCGCGTGGCCCGTCGCGCAGACCGCAACACGCCGATGACGGCGCGACTGGAGGAGAGCATGAGCGACGAAGCGTCCACCCTCGAGGCGATGGGGGACACCCCCGTGCAGCTCACCGTGGAGCTGGCCCGCATGAGCGTCCCGCTGGGGGAGCTGGCCGCGCTCGCGCCCGGCGCGGTGCTGCGGACGGGCCAGGCGCTGGGAGCGCCAGTCCAGCTGCGCGCCGGCGATCGCGTCATCGGCGCGGGCGAGCTGGTCGAGGTGGAGGGGGAGCTCGGGATCCGGCTGACCGCCCTCGAGGTCGCCCCCGGGTAGCGTTCAGTCGAGCTGGGTGACGCGGAGGTCGCCGATCGGCACGTCGCCCTCGGCGTGGAGCACGCGCGTGCCCGCCGCGTCCCAGACCGAGATCCGGTAGTAGTCGTCGGGGGCCGGGATGGTGGTCAGCGCCTCCACGTCGAAGGGCACGCTCACCTCGGTGCGCGCGGCCGAGCGCGAGGGGTGCCAGTGCGAGCCGTTCTGCACGTGGACCCGGAGCCAGCGCACCTCCTCGACCGAGCCGGCGACCAGGCCGGGCATCGGGACGCTCTCGTCGATCTCATCGTCGTCGTCGTCGTCGTCGTCGTCGCCACCGAAGGTGCCGTCGTAGCAGCGATCGAAGTGGTAGCTGAGGCCCGCCGCCTCCTCCGCCGGCGTGCGCGGCCGGAGGCGCGGCGCGCCGCCGCGGTAGCGACAGGTCACGAGGCCCCAGCCGTCCGCGCGCTGGTAGCTGACCCAGGCGGTGCCGTTGCCGGCGTTGCCCTCGCTGACCGGCAGCTCGGCGGGCAAGGTCACCCGGATGCGCCCGTCGGTCGGGAGCTCCCCGTCGCTCCACCGCGTCGGGCGGTAGTCGCGGCTCGCGACCACGGTGCGGACCTCGGTGGTGGTCCCGGTCACGATGGGCGGCGTGCCCGGCTCGCGGCGGTCCTGCACGTTCACCCGGTAGGTGTAGCCGCTCGCGCCGTTCACCGTCGCGTCGCCGGCGAAGTCCCCGATGACCGCGCCGTTGATGCGGCAGAAGATCCAGTCCGGCGAGGCGAGCACGAAGCCGTCCGTGCGGGAGTAGTGGACCCAGCGGCCGCTCGCGCCCGTCTCGTCGCCGCGGATCCGGCCCGCCACCAGCTCCCCCGAGTCCAGCAGCCCGAAGCCGCGGATCTCGCAGCGGTCGGTGACGACGAGCGCGTCGTCGCTCGCGCCCGGTTCGACCTCGTACGCGCAGCCCGCGATGGCGAGCAGCGAAGCCGCGATGAGCGCGGTGCGTGTGAGGTTCCGAGAGGGCACGTGGGCTCCTTCGAGTGCAGGTGTGGGGAGAACCCGGGTGGCTTCATTGTGCAGTCTTCGTACACAGTGATCAAGTCGGAAACGTCCGTCTCTGGTACTGTCTGCCCGGACGGCCGTTCGGCTCCCACCCCCAGGGAGAGAAGATGGCAAACTCGAACCCGATGCAAGCGTGGAGACACGCGGGCGGCCGCAGCGCGGTCTGCCTGCTCTGGGCGTGCCTCACGTGGGCCGCGCTGGCGCTCGGCTGCGAGCAGCGGCCCAGCTTCGTGCCCGGCGACGAGTGCGAGCTCAACACGCAGTGCGCCGCGCAGCTCGTCTGTCGCCTCGGGCGCTGCCGGGTGGAGTGCCGCTCCGCGCGCGACTGCTCGGTGGGGCTCGAGTGCGTCTACGACCTCGACGGGCTCGGCGCGTGTCAGCTCCCGAACGAGCGCGAGTGCGAGGTGGCGAGCGACTGCCCGGACCCGCTCGTCTGTCGTTTCGCGCGCTGCACCAACGAGTGCGAGACGGATCGGGACTGCCCGCCCGGCGCGCGATGCCGCGAGTCGGACGACGGCTCGGGCTCTGGCTGTCGAGACGACGCGGACATCGAGTGCGCGCTCAACAGCGACTGCGCCGCGCCCTACATCTGCGCCGTCGACGGTCGCTGCCGCGAGCAGTGCCGCGCGGATCGCGACTGCCGCGACGGGCTCGTGTGCGACGACGCGATGGACCCCGCGGTGTGCGTGCGCGCCAGCGCGCCGACCGACGCGGGCATGGACGGGAGCATGGACGGGAGCGTCGCCGACGACGCCGCGCGCCCCGACTCGGGCCGCGACGGCGGGGTCATGACCGACGGCGGCGTGACGCCGATGGTGCGCCCTCCCCTGCTCGCCACCGGGTTCAATCACAACTGCGCCGCGCCCACGCCGACCGACGTGCGCTGCTGGGGCGAGAACATCGAAGGCCAGCTCGGGATCGGCGCGGTCACCGCGGGGAGCGCCACGCCGGTGGCGGCGTCGACCTCGGACGTGCGCATCCTCGCCGCCGGCGCCGACCACACCTGCGCCGCGACGTCGACCGACCTCTTCTGCTGGGGGAGAAACATGGAGGGCCAGCTCGGGCTCGGGAGCACGACGCAGCAGACGAGCCCCCAGCGCGTGACGGGGCTCGGCGGGCCACCGCTCCGGCTGGCCGCAGGCCGCAACCACACCTGCGCGCAAGTAGGGCTGAGTCTCTTCTGCTGGGGAGCGAACGCGGAGGGTCAGCTGGGAGACGGAACGACGATGAACCGAGACGCGCCCGTGGACATCACCGCGCGCCTCGCGGCGGATCCCGCCGACGTCAGCGCCTTCGGCGACCACACCTGCGTGGTCTTGATCGACGGCCGGGTCCAGTGCTTCGGGGCCAACGGGGATGGCCAGCTGGGAGATGGCACGCGCGTGACCCGTCCGTCGCCGACGCTGGTCTCGGGGCTGACCGACGCGGTGGAGATCGCGGCCGGCAACACCCATTCGTGCGCGAGGCGGGCCACCGGGGCCGTCGTGTGCTGGGGGAGCAACGTGTTCGGTCAGCTCGGCATTGGGATGATGACCGCCGGCTCCACGACACCGGTCGCGACCCGCGCCATCCCCGGCGCCGTCGCGCAGATCAGCGCGGGCAGCGTGCACGTCTGCGCGCGCACGGCGAGCGCGGTCCATTGCTGGGGCGACAATTTCGCGGGCCAGACGGGAGAGGTGGGCGGCATGGGCTCGACCCTCGCGCCCCGCGAGGTGGGCGGCGTGGGCGCGGTGGAGGAGGTGGCCGCCGGGACCTCTCACACCTGCGTCCGCGTCTCCGGCACCATGCACCGGTGCTGGGGCAGCAACATGGACGGTCAGCTCGGCGACGGCACCACGGGCCCGGGCGGCGCGACCCCGGTCGGCGTGAGGTGGATGTGATCGCGAGGGTGGCGCTGACCGCGTTGCTGCTCTGTGCCTGCGACCGGCCGCCGCCGGTGATGGGGTCTGGCTGCGCGCTCAACAGCGACTGCGCCGAGCCGCTGATCTGCCGACTGGAGCTCTGCCGTCGTCAGTGCGTCGCCTCCCGTGACTGCGGCGCCGGCCTGCTCTGCCTCGGCATCGGTGAGGAGGAGGGCGGCGCGTGTCAGCTCCCGGAGGAGCGCAGCTGCGTGCTGACGAGCGACTGCACGCCAGGCCTGGAGTGCAACTTCGGAACCTGCACGACCGTGTGCGTCGAGGACCGCGACTGCTCGCCCGGCGCGCAGTGCCTCACGGATCCGGACACGGAGGCGCTCGCCTGCATCGAGCCACAGACCGACGGCTGCATCTACAACAGCGACTGCCCCGAGGGCTTCGTCTGCGGGGCCGACCAGACCTGCCGCATCGAGTGCCGAGAGGACCGCGACTGCGACGCGCCTCGACGCTGCGTCGAGAGCTTCTGCGTGCTCTCGGACGCGGGAGGCTGACGCGTGCCCAGGCGAAAGCTGCCTCTCGACGACGTCCCCACCCGCGACATCGGCCCCTACAAGATGGCGCACCGCATCGCCGTGGGCGGCATGGCCGAGGTCTATCGCGCGCTCTGGCCGCAGCAGGCGGGCGGCGATCGCGCGGTGGTCATCAAGCGCATGCTCCCCATGCTGCTCGAGGATCCGGAGCAGCGAGAGATGTTCGCCCGCGAGGCCGCGCTGGGCGCGAACATCGATCACCCCAACGTGGTCGCGGTGATCGATCACGGGGTCGACGACGGCGCCCCGTACCTCGTCCTCGAGTACGTCTTCGGCGTCGATCTATTCCGGCTGACGCGCTACGTCCGCCGCCTCGGTCGGCCGCTCCGCGTCCCGCTCGCGGTGTGGATCGGGTGCGAGCTGCTCCGGGGGCTCGAGGCCGTGCACGAGGTCCGCGATCCGACGGGCGCGCGCCTCAACGTGGTGCACCGCGACGTCAGCCCCTCGAACGTCTTCTTGTCGGTGCACGGGGACGTGAAGCTCGGCGACCTCGGCATCGCGCGGGACGCCCCCGAGACCCCGGCGCGTCAGAAGGGCGGCTTCCGCGCGAAGGGCAAGCTCGGCTACCTGCCGCCGGAGCAGGTGGCGGGGCAGGAGGTCGACCAGCGCGGCGACGTCTTCAGCGCCGCGGTCGTGATCGCGGAGCTCCTGCTGGGCAAGCCGCTCTACGCGGGCGGCACCGAGATCGGGGTGCTGCTGGCGATCCGGGACGGAGACACGAGCGCGTTCCGGGCCATCGTCCCCTCGCTGCCCGACGGCCTGGGCGACGCGGTGCTGGCCGGGCTCACGCCGCGACCCGAGGACCGGGTGCCGAGCGCGCGCGCCCTCCACGCGCTCCTGGCCCCCTACGTCGACGCGCCGGGCAAGGCGCTGCAGGAGGAGCTGGGCCAGCTCGTCGTCACCGCCCTCGACGGCGAGGGGGTGAACGCCGACCGCACGTCGCTCGCGCGCACCATCGAGCGGGACGCCGACTGGTACGAGGCGCAGACACCGGTCGCGCCCCCGGAGGAGACGCTCCGCGAGTCGGGCGTCGCCTACCTCGTGGAGCGCGAGGGCGCGCGGCTCGGCGTCTACCGGCTCGCGGAGCTCGTCGCGGCCATCACCACCGCGGAGGTGCGGGCCACCGACGTCGTGCACCTCGACGACCTGGCGCAAGGGGGTGCGCCTCGCGCCGTGGCCGCGGTGCCCGAGCTGGCCCGCTATCTCCCGGCCTCGACGCGCACGCCCAGCGCGCGACGCCGCACGCAGATGGCGGAGACGAACGAGCTCTACGAGCTGAGCGGCCGCTCGTTCCTCGCCATCTTGCTGGAGTCCCTGCGCGCGAAGGACGACGGCCTGCTGCTCTGCGAGGACGGCGGGGTGCGCAAGGAGGTGTACCTCGAGCAGGGCGTGCCCGTGTTCGTGACCTCGAACCGGCCCGAGGAGCTGCTCGGGGAGTTCCTCGTCAAGCGCGGCGTGCTCGAGCGGCACGAGCTGGACATCGCGCTCGCCACCATGCCGCGCTTCGAGGGCCGGCTGGGCGAGACCCTGGTCGCGCTCGGCCTCGTCGACGCGGTCCAGGTCTTCCGGCACATCAGCGAGCAGGTGCGCGACAAGCTGCTCGACCTGTTCCTCTGGAAGCGCGGGCACGTGGCGCTCTACCGCGACGTGCACCGACCGGAGCGCGCCTTCCCGCTCCAGCTCGACCCGTGGGAGGTCTTCGAGACCGGCGCGCTCCGCCGCGTCGAGGCGGGCCTGGAGGACGCGAGCCTGGGCCGCGACCTCGTCCTCGTGGCCACGAAGGTCGATCCGTCCGACTGCGGCGCCTCGGAGTCGCTCTGTGCGCTCTGGACCGCGTGCGCGGTGCCTCGCGGCCTCTCCGAGCTCGAAGGGATCGCGGCGAGCCCGGCGCGAGCCCGAGCGGGGGTCGTCCTCTTGCTGGAGCTGGGCGCGCTGGAGCGACGCAGCTACGGTGAGGGCAGATGACCACCGAGGATCCCCTCGTCGGCCAGATCCTGCTCGGGAAGCTGGAGGTGATCCGCCGGCTCGGCGGCGGCGGCATGGGCGTGGTCTACGAGGTGGAGCACCGCCTGACCGGACACCGCCGCGCGCTCAAGGTGGTGCACGCGAAGTACGCCGACCGGCCGCGCTTCATGAAGCGCCTGCTGCGCGAGGCGAAGGTCGCCGGGACGCTCGCCACGCCCTACGTGGTCGAGACCTACGACGCGGGTCGGCTCGAGGACGGCTCGGCCTACGTGCTGATGGAGCTGCTCTACGGGCAGACGCTCTACGACCTGATGCAGACCGAGGGGAAGATCGCCCCGAAGCGCCTCGCGAACATCATGGCGCAGGTCGCGGAGGGGGTCGCCGTCGCGCACGAGGCCGGGATCGTGCACCGCGACGTCAAGCCGGAGAACATCTTCCTCATCGCGGGCGACGACGACGAGGAGCGGGTGAAGATCCTCGACTTCGGCGTGTCGAAGTTCGACCTCGGAGCCGAAGAGGCGCCGACGCGGCTCACCGCGGAGGGCACCCTCGTCGGCACGCCTTATTACATGTCACCCGAGCAGGCCTCCGGAAAGAAAGTCGACGCGCGGACCGACGTGTACGCGATGGGCGTGATCCTCTACGAGTCGCTCACCGGTCGGCTCCCGTTCGAGGCGGAGAGCGTGGGGGAGCTCTTCGTGAAGATCGGCGCCGGAGAGTGCGTGCCGCTGCGCATGCGCCGCCCCGACCTCGACGACGACTGGTGCGAGATCGTGCACCGCGCCTTCCACCGTGACCCGGACGTGCGCTACCCGACGTCGGAGGCGCTCCGGCGTGATCTGGTGCCCCTCGGGAGCGGCGGGACGAAGAAGCGCGCGCGCACCATCTCGGACAGCGGCCGCTCGACCATCGGCTACGGCGAGACGCGCGACGAGGCGCCGCGGGCGTCCGACCGGCCCGTCGACCCCGACGCCTCGTCCGAGGTCCACGCGCTCAGCGCGCCGCCGCCCCCGCCCGAGGAGCGATCCGACGGCGGGATGCCCGGCTGGGGCTGGGCCGCGCTCGGCGCCGCGGCCGTGCTCGCGCTCGTGCTGCCCTGGCAGCTCACGCGCGAGCCCACGCCCCCCGAGCCGACCGTGGACGCCCCGCCGAGCGACGCGCTCGCGTCCGAAGGAGAGGCCGAGGGAGAGGTCGAGGGAGCGGCGGAGGCCGAAGCGGAGCCGTCCGTCGCGCGCGCCGAGACGCAGCCCGACGCCGGCGTCGGCGAAGAACGAGAGCCGCCCACGCGCCCGTCGCCGGAGGCGCGGCCCGGCGGCGGCAACCGGGCTCGCGCGGCGGGCCTCGACCCGAACCCCTATCGATGATGCGCGCCCACCTACTCTCCATCTCGCTGCTCTCGCTCTCGCAGCTGCTCCGCGCCTCGCCCGCGGCCGCCCAGGACACGGCCGCCCAAGACACGGCCACCCCAAGCACGGCGGCCGCAGAGGAGGACCCGCGCGTGCGCGCGGCCGCGCACTTCGATCGCGGCATCACCTTCTTCAACGAGGAGCGCTACGACGCGGCCCTCGCCGAGCTGGCCCGCGCCTACGAGCTCGCGCCCGCGCACCAGACCCTCTACAACCTCGCCCGCGTGCACGCCGCGCTCGGGCACGCGGTGGAGGCGACCCGCGCCTACGAGCGCTACCTCCAAGAGGCCGGCGAAGAGATCGACGCGCGAAGGCGACGCGAGGCGCAGGCGGCGCTCGACGAGCAGCGCGCGCGCGTCGGCCACCTGATGGTCCGCGTCGACGTCTCGGGCGCGACGATCGCGGTGGACGGCGTCGACGTCGCCACGACCCCGCTCAACGTGCCGATCCCGCTGTCGGCCGGGACGCACACGGTCGAGGTGCACGCGCCCGGTCGCGAGGCGGTGCGCCGCGCGGTGTCCATCGCCGGACAGACCGAGGAGCGCCTCGAGGTGTCGCTCCGCGAAGAGGTGATCCCGCGCGGCAACCTGCGCGTCGTGAGCGCCATCCCGGAGGTGCAGATCACGGTGGACGGCGAGCCGGTCGGGGTCACGCCGCTCACGAGCACCCTGCCGCTGCGCGCCGGCACGCACACCGTCACCGCGGAGCGGGCCGGCTACCGCTCCGAGGAGCGACAGGTCTCGATCGAGGAGGGCGCCGAGGTGGAGCTCCGCTTCGACATGCGCCGCTCGCCGAACCCCGCGCCCGACGAGATCGGCAGGGTGCGGCTCGAGCTCCCCGACGCGCCCTACCTCGTGCAGGTCGACGGCGAGCAGATGCTCGGCGAAGCGCTCGACCTGCCGGTCGGCGCGCACGAGATCACCCTC
>SHBB01000137.1 GCA_004213565.1 Sandaracinaceae bacterium | reverse complement strand
GCCCCCGTGTCGACGAAGCGCATGGGGAAGGTCCGGCAGCCGAAGGGCTTGGCCTCCGCGCCCGCCGCCGCGTGGATGCGGCAGCCGTCGTCGCCGAGATAGACGCAGGCTCCGTCCCGCATCGCCACCGCCTGCAGCGTGCGGTCGAGCCCCTCGGCGGGGGTGAAGACGCGCGCCGCGTCGTGGCCTCCGTCTTCGACCTCGGGCGCCGCCGCGCGGGCGCGGGCCGCCTCGAGCGGCGTGAAGAGCACGGTCGAGAACGTCGCGCAGCAGGCTCCCCGCCCATCGCAGGTGAAGCGGTAGCCGGGGAGCGCGCGCACCGGGCGATCGGCCGCGAACGCTGGCGGCGGCGCGTCCTCTGCGTCTTCGCCCAGGAGACCGAGGCCCTCGAGCGCCTCGACGAACGCGCGCACATGCGGCGTCGCCACCCTGGACGCGAGCGCGATACCCTCGACGTCGCGCGAGCCGTCCATCGCCTGGACGACGCTCCACTCGCGCTCGCCGATCTGCATCGCGCGCTCACCTTCGTGCAGCACCACGAGCGATCCCTCGCCACGCAGGTGTCTGCGCGCGCGGACACTGGATCGGAGTCTGGGCCGCAGCGTCATTCGTGTGGTTTTCCGTCTCTCACGGTATCTCGGCCCGGACCTTGAAGGCTGAGGAATGTCCGCGCCACGCTGTACGTAGGCTGCGCAGCCGGGGAGGGCAGGCTGTATGAGCGATGGCACCGGGGCCAAGGAGCTGAGCGACACGTGGGTGGAGCCCGCGGCGCGCAGCGACATCCGCGCCATTCGCCGGGACGCCACCCCCACCGAGCGGGTCGGCACCGTGGTCGCCGAGCGCTACACGCTGCAGTCGATCCTCGGCACGGGCGCGAGCGGCGTGGTCTACGCCGCCCTCGACGCGGAGCGCGGCGAGCGGGTCGCGCTCAAGCTCCTGCACCCGTACCTCCGCACCTCGAACGGACACGTGGCGCGCTTCAGCCGCGAGATCCGCGCCCTCTCCAGCATCGCCCACTCCGCGGTGGTGCGGGTGCTCGACGCCGGCGAGGGCCGCGACGGCGCGCTCTTCCTCGTGATGGAGCTGCTCGAGGGGACCCTGCTGCACGACCGCATCATGCTCGCCGACCTCAGCACGCGGGAGGTCCTCGAGGTGGGGCGTCAGCTCCTCGGCGCGCTCGCGGCGGCGCACGCGCGCGACATCGTGCACCGCGACATCAAGCCGGAGAACCTCTTCCTCGCCGCCTCGCCGACCGGGAGCATCCGGCTCAAGGTCCTCGACTTCGGCATCGCCAAGCTCACCCGACCCGACGCCGCCATCAGCTTCCAGACCCTCGATGGGCTCATCCTCGGTACCCCCGAGTACATGAGCCCCGAGGTCTGCCGCGGCATGCCGGTGAGCGTGGACGCGGACCTCTGGGCGGCCGCCGCGGTGCTCTTTCACGCGTTCGCGGGCCGGCCCCTCTTCGAGGAGGAGCACGTGGGCAAGCTGCTCCTCCGGATCGTGCGTGAGCGTCCCCCGTCGCTGGGAGAGCTCTGCCCCCACCTGCCCGCGAACGTCATCGCGGCCATCGATCGCGCGCTCAGCGCCGATCCTCGCGACCGTCACCGCACGGCGGGCGACTTCGCGACCGCGCTCGCCTCCTCCGCGCCGATCGACGGCCTGGACTGGGACGACTGACCGACGCGAGCGCCTACGCCCCAGGTGCGTAGGTGCCGCGACATGCATGTCTCCAACCAGAGGCGCTGCCGGATCGCCGTGACGGGCGGACCCGGCGGCGGCAAGAGCACGGCGGTCGATCTCTTCCGGCGCGAGCTGGGCGAGCGCGTGGTGGTCGTGCCCGAGTCCGCGACGCTGCTCTTCTCGGGCGGCTTCCCGCGCACGCGCGAGCCCGAGTCGAGGCGCTGCGCGCAGCGCGCCATCTTCCACGTGCAGCGCAACCTCGAGGATCTCTACGCGAGCGAGTACCCCGATCGCGTCCTCGTCTGCGACCGCGGCACCATCGACGGCGCGGCCTACTGGCCCGTCGACGGCGACTACTTCGAGGCGATGGGGACCCGCTTCGAGGCGGAGCTGGCTCGCTACGACGCGGTGATCTTCTTCGAGAGCGCGGCGCTGGGCGGCATGAGCATCGAGGGCGGCAACCCCACGCGCACCGAGGACGACGTGGAGGCGGCCCGGCTCGATCGCGCGCTGCGCGAGCTCTGGTCGAATCACGAACGCTTCACCCTCGTGCCCCACCAGCCCTCCTTCTTCGCGAAGCTCACGGCCGGGTTCGAGGCGCTGCAGGCGGCCGTCGACGCGCGGACCTGACGGGCGTGCGCTCACGCTCCGACTTGCCGCGGAGCAGCGAAGGTCCCAAAAAGAGCCGGTCGGCCGAAATCGGTCGACGTGGACGCAGACGTGTTCGACCTTCGACCGACCGACCCCGACTCCCGCGCCTTGCCCGAGGAGCGCCGCGTCGCCCTCGCGCTCGCCGAGGCGATCATCCCCGGCGGCGCGGGCATTCGCCCGGCCGACGAGCTGACCCTGAAGCTGACCGAGGAGGTCACCGACCACGTCTCGCCGTGGGCCACCAAGGCGTTCCGCGCGGCCATGGGGCTGCTGGATCGCGCGGCGGTGCTCTCGACCGGGCGCCGGTTCCACAAGCTCGACCGCGCGCGGCAGCAGCGCCTGCTCCAGAAGTGGGAGCAGGACCCGGTGCTGCGCGGTCCGCTGACCGCGGTCGCCTTCGCGTTCAAGTTCACGCACTTCGACACCCCCGAGGTCTACCGGTCGCTGGGCGGCAAGCTCAACGTCGTCCAGAACCTGGAGCAGCCGCGCTGGCTCTCCGGCATCACCCCGGCCACCGAGTGGGACGCCGACGAAGAGATCGAGTGCGAGGTCGTCGTCGTCGGGACCGGCGCGGGCGGCGCGGTGGTCGGCAAGGAGCTGGCCGACCGCGGCTACGCGGTGGTCTTCGTGGAGGAGGGCGGCCACTACCGCCGCGACTCGTTCACCGGGAGCTCCGTCCAGGCGCACTTCGACTTCTACCGGGGCTCGGTCAGCCTCGGCAACGCGCCGATGGCCATCTTCATGGGGCGGCTCGTCGGCGGGTCCACCGCGGTCAACACGGGCAGCTGCTTCCGCACCCCCGGCTGGGTGCTCGACCGCTGGTGCGAGGAGCTCGGGACGGACGCCTTCGAGTCCGAGCGCATGACGCCCCACTTCGAGAAGGTGGAGCGCACGCTCTCGGTCGAGCCGGCCGACCTGAAGGCGGCGGGGCCGATCGCCGACCTCATGGCGCGCGGCTGCGACGCGCTCGGGTGGGAGCACCGCGTGATGCTCCGCAACGCGCCCGGGTGTCAGGGCGAGGGCTTCTGCGACTTCGGCTGCCGCACCGACGCGCGCAAGAGCACCAACCTCAGCTACATCCCTCCCTCGATCGAGAAGGGCGCGATAGTGCTCTCCGGCCTCCGCGCGACCGAGATCCTTCGCGAGAACGGGCGCGCGGTCGGCATCGTCGGGGTCGACGCGCACGGCCGCCAGCTCCGCGTGCGATCGAACGCCGTGATCTTCAGCGGCGGCGCCATCCCCACGCCCCTGTTCTTGATGAAGCAGGGCCTCGGCGGGGCCTCGGGTCAGCTCGGGCGCAACCTGACGATGCATCCGTCCACGGGCTTCAGCGCCTTGATGGAGGAGCGGATCGACGCGCACCGGCACATCCCGCAAGGCTACTTCGTCGAGGAGCACATCAAGGACGGCATCCTCATCAACGCCGCGCAGCCGGACCGCAACTTCGCGCCCATCCTCTTCCCGCAGACCGGCGATCGGCTGATGCGGGCGCTCGAGGACCTCGATCACATCGCGTCGTTCGGCGTGTTGATCGCCGACGACACGGCAAACGGCGTGGTCTACCCGGGCCCGGGCGGCCTGCCGATCGTGAAGTACAACCTCACCGGCGCCGACGTGAAGCGCATGCACCGCGGCTTCGTGCTGGCGGGCGAGATGGCGTGGGCGGCCGGCGCCAAGCGGCTCCACCCCGTCTGCGTGCCGATGCACGTGATCGACGACATGGACGACTGGCGCCGCTTCCGCGAGCTCGACATGTCCGCGTCGGACCTGATGCTCACCAGCTATCACCCGCTCGGCACGTGCAAGATGGGCAAGGACCCGAAGACGAGCGTGGTGGATCTGAACCACGAGATGCACGACCTGCCGGGGCTCTTCGTGGTCGACGGGAGCACCGTCCCCGGCCCCCTCGGGGTCAACCCGCAGATCACCATCATGGCGATGGCCACCCGCGCGGCCGAGCGGATCTCCGAGGTCCTCGGCTGACCCGTGCTAGCGTTTGGAGATGCGGCGGCCGTACCGACCGTGTCTCCTCGCGCTCTCTCTGGGTCTCTGGCTGCTCGGTTGCGCGAGCAACGACACCTCGCTGATCGTGGACCTGCGCACGGATCTCGTGCCCGGCTATCAGTTCACCGGGATCACCACCGTGGTCCGCCACGCCGAGGGCTCGATGGCCCAGGTGGCCGAGGAGCGCGAGTTCGCGCTGCCAGGTGAGGACTACCTGAGCGGCGTGCGCATCGCGCAGATGGACGGCGTGCCCACCGGCTCGCTCGCGGTCGAGGTCACGCTCTACGACATGCTCAACGTGCCGGTGATCTCCCGCACCGTGATCGTTCGCCTCACCCAGGCGCACGCGGTGACGGTGCTGATCACGGACTCTTGCCGCGACGTCACCTGCCCGGGCGCGGGCGACGATCCGTCCTTCAGCGCGTGCGTCGGCGGCCGCTGCGTCGATCCCCGCTGCAGCCCGGAGACGCCCGAGTTCTGCGGCGACGGGGGCTGCAGCTCCGACGGGGAGTGCACGACGCAGTCCGCGTGCGCGCGGCCGATGTGCATCGCGGAGGAGTGCTTCGCCGTCGCCGACGACTCCGCGTGCGCGGCCAACGAGCTGTGTGACCTCCGAGCCGGCTGCGTGCTGCGCCCCGACGTCGACGCGGGGCCGGGCTGCCCGAGCACGGAGACCTCGTGCGCCGACGGAGTGGACGACGACTGCGACGGGCAGATCGACTGCGCCGACAGCGACTGCCTCGACGTGTCGTGCGACGACGGCTCCGTCTGCACGGAGAACGACGTCTGTCAGATGGACGGGACGTGCGGCGGCGACGCCCTCGACTGCGACGACGGCGAGCCGTGCACCGACGACAGCTGCGATCCGACGACCGGCTGCGCGCACACCAACAACACGGCCTCCTGCGACGACGGCTTCTGGTGCAACGGAGCGGATAGCTGCCGCGACGGGGCCTGCCAGGACCACGGCGAGCCGCCCTGCCCCTCCTTCTGCAACGAGATGACCATGGCGTGCGAGGAGTGCCGCGACGACGCGGACTGCGGCAGCGTCAGCTTCGGTGGCTGGAGCGGCTGCGGCGGCTTCTCCGGCACCTGCGACGAGACGGGGACCCAGAGCCGGACCGTCACCACGCCCCGCTGCATGGCCGGCGTCTGCTCCACCGAGGTCACGATGGAGAGCCGGAGCTGCGCGCGCACCACCGAGGACACGACCTGCGGCTCGACCACCTACTCCGGCTGGGGCAGCTGCGGCGGCTACTCGAACGCCTGCGACCAGACCGGCACGCAGAGCCGCACCCGCACGCGTCGCCTCTGCCGGAGCGGCAGCTGCGCGAACGTGAACAACTCGGAGAGCCGCGGCTGCTCGCGCACCGTGTCCGACGGAACCAGCTGCGGCGGCACGTGGAGCCGCTGCTGCGGCGGCGTCTGTCGTGACCTCCGCACCAACGGGAACTGCGGCGGCTGCGGAGTGAACTGCAACGCGATCGGCCTGAGCTGCGCCAACACGGGCACGGGCGGCTACTCGTGCCGAGGCTGCAGCACGAACGCGTCTTGTCAGTCGATCCTCAACGGCTCGGCCACCTGCTACAACGTCGCCGCGCCGCCCGCCTGGTGTCAGTGCCAGTGCTCCAGCAACGGCGTGTGCAGCAACGGAGGCTGCGGCGCGGGCATGTTCTGCCACGACTGCCCGGGCACGAACTTCTGCGCGCCGTTCGGCGGGTCCTGCTGACCCGTCAGCGCAGCTCCTCGATGGAGGCGCGGAAGCTGACGCCGAGGCGGTCCTCGTAGGGCACGTCCGGGCCTCGCGTGAAGGCCCGCACCTCCAGGCGGACGTGCCGGCCTGGGGGCGCCATGAAGGCGTGGCTGCTGCGGACGGCGAACCGGTAGCCGCGGAGGTAGCTGATCAGCTCGCCGCCCTCGCCGACGTACCGCAGGACCACGCTCAGCGTGTGATCACCGGGGCGGAGCAGTCCATCGTGGACCTCCACGCGATGCCCCGAGAGGGCGCCGGACTCGTCACGTCTGTGCACGAGCTGCACTCCGTCGAGGGCGTAGGTGATCTCGACGAGGCGATAGAACGGGCCGACCTCGTCGCGGTGCGTGATCGTGAAGCGCGCCGCGTCGTCGTCGCCCCGGAGGCGCGTGGCGATGGCCGCGAGGCGGCGGTAGCTCTGGCCCGCGTCGGCGCGGAGCTCCTGCGCGGCCCTCGAGAGGCGACGCAGATCGTCCGCCGGGTCGGGCGGGCTCTGGGCCAGCGTCGTCGATGGCCACGCGAGGGCGAGGAGGAAGAAGAGCTGCCGCATCGAGGAGAGCGACGCCCGATCGCGCTCGACCGGCTCACGCCCCGGTGATAACCACGGCTCGCCACGGAGGGCGGTCGATGGGGGAGGTGTCGCGGCGGGTGGAGCAAGTGCGGGCGCTGACCCGGTCTCCGCACATCGTGCTCGCGGCGATGCTGGGCATGCTGCTCGTCACGGGGCTGATGCTCTGGCTGGCGCTGCGCTCCCCCGAGGTGACGCTGCGGGTGAGCGCGGGGAGCGAGCTCGGCCGTCGGCACGAGATCGCCGAGGTGCTCCAGCAGCTCGCCCGTGAGCGGGGCCTGCGGCTCGAGCTCGTCCCGACCGCGGGCTCGGCCGCGTCGCTGGAGCGGGTCGCGGGGCGCTCGCTCGACGTCGCGTTGGTGCAAGGCGGGCTGCCAGCGGGCTCCGCGATCCGCGAGGTGGCGCCCCTCGCGCTCGAGCCGATGCATCTGCTCGTGCGTGAGCCGGCGATCTTGCGGCTCGAGGATCTGCGCCGGCGCAGCGTGGACCTCAGCACTCCGGGCAGCGGGACCCGAGAGCTCGCGCTCGAGCTGCTGGAGCTGGTCCACCTGCGGCCGGAGCGCGACTTCGAGGAGGCGACGCTCAGCTACGACCAGCTCATGAACAAGCCCGCGGCGGAGCTGCCGGACGCCATCTTCCACGTCTCGTCGCTGCCGTCTCCCGTGGCCGAGCACCTGCTGCGCCACCGCGGCTATCGCCTCCTGCCGCTGCCCTACGCGCGCGCCATGCACATGCGGGACGTCGCGGTGCGCGAGGGGGTGATCCCGGCCTACGGGTACGGCGCCTCGCCCCCCCACCCGAGCGCCGACCTGCCCACGATCGCGACCCGCATGCTCATCGTCGCGCGCGACGACGTGGACGACGACGCGATCCGCCGTCTCCTCGAGGTCGTGTCGAGCGAGGCGCTCGCGCGCAGGGCGGAGCTGTCACCGATCGGCGCGGCGGAGCTCGCCGAGCCCGAGCTGCCGCTGCACGACGGGGCGCGGGCCTGGTTGGCGCGGAACGATCCCCTGGTCACGCCGGAGATCATCGACAACGTCGAGAGCCTCCGCAGCTTCCTCGTCTCGGCGGTGATCGCGCTCATCCTGCTCTGGCGCTGGTGGCGCGCGCGTCAGATGAAGGGCTTCGATCTGTACCTGCAGGGCGTGACCAAGCTCGAGCGGGAGGTGCTGCAGCTCGAGCTCGAGGCGGATCTCGACCTGCCGCGTCTGCTGACCATCCAGCGCCGGCTCGGGGAGCTGAAGAACGAGGCGCTCGAGGGCTACGCCGAGGGCAAGATCAGCTCGGCGGATCTGCTCAACAGCTTCCTCGCCCACGTGACCGACGTGCGCGCGTACCTCAACGCGCTCGTGCTCCACGAGCGGGAGCGCCTGGAGAAGAAGGCGCGGCGCGACCCCGAGCACGAGGACGCGATCCGGCGCGAGCTCTGGCTCGGCGCGGTCCGCGGGCACGAGGAAGAAGAAGAGAGCTGATCAGCGCCCGAAGAAGGACTTGATCCGCTTCATGCGCTTCTGGAGCAGGATCGGGAGCCGCCACGCGCGGCCGATCCGCGCGATCTGCGCGTCGGCGAGGATGTCGCCCAGCTCGTAGGTGCTCGCGTCGAAGGGCATCCAGAACGGCTCCGGCTGCGCGTTCTCGTCGATGAGCAGGCTCTTCGGCCGGCAGAAGGTCGTCAGCGACAGCTCGCTGTTGGCGATGCCGAAGCCGGTGTCGCGCACGCCGCTCCAGGGCAGATCCGGGATCGCGCCCGTCATGGCGTGGTTGTTCACGTCGACCACGCCGACGTCGAGGCGCTCGGCCAGGCGCTCGGCCCGCGCGGTGTCCTTGGTCCAGATCGAGGCGCCCAGCCCGTAGCGGCTCGCGTTGACCCGCTTGATGGCGTCCGCGGCCCCGTCGACGCGCACGATCGCGAGCACGGGCCCGAAGGTCTCGTCCTTCACGACGAGCATCTCGTCGGTGCAGTGGTCGAGCACGGTCGGGGCGTAGAAGAGCCCGACGCCCAGCGCGCGCCCGCCGCAGACGACGGTCGCGCCGCGCTCCACGGCGTCGGCCACGTGGCGCTCGACGAGCTCGAGCTGCGGGCGCGTGGTGAGCGGAGAGACGTCGACCTCGGCGAAGTCCCCGTCGCCCACGCGGAGCGTGCGCCACGCGTCGCCGATGCGCTTGACGAAGGTGTCGGCGATGCGCTGGTCGACGTAGACCAGCTCCACCGCGCCGCAGGCCTGACCCGCGTTGTGGAGAGACCAGTGGGTGATCCCGGCGAGGGTGCGGTCGAGGTCGCAGTCGGCGAGCACGATGGCAGGGTCGTTGCCCCCCATCTCGACGCTGGCCGGGATGCCCAGCTCGGCGCAGCGCACGCGGACCTTCACGCCCGTGGCGCAGCTGCCGGTGAAGACGCAGGCGTCGATGCCCGACTCGAGCAGCGCCTGGCCGACGTCGCCCGCGCCGTGCACCACCTGCACGAGGCCTTCGGGCAGCTCGGTCGCGAGCATGTCGGCGAGCCACTGGCTGCTCTTGGGGGTGAACTCGCTCGGCTTCAGCACGACGCCGTTGCCGGTCATGAGCGCGGGGATCAGCGAGCGGTAGAGGCCCGCGACCGGGTAGTTCCACGGCGCGATGATGCCGACCACGCCGCGCGGGACGAGGTCGATGCGGGCGCGCTTCTTCGGGAAGCTGATCGGGTTGAGGCGCACCTTCCGCCGCACCGCGCGCGAGGTCACCCGCGCCCAGCCGCCGACCGCGTCGAGCGGGCCGAGCGCCTCGGTGAAGAGCGCGTCGACGTCGAGCTTGCCCGCCTCGCGCTTGACGAGCTCGAGGATCTCGGAGCGCCGCTCGAGCATCGTCTTCGCGGCGCGCTTCAGGGCCGCGACCCGCTCCGCGTGAGGCTGGCTGGACCAGACCCGGGCCGCGCGCCGCGATCGCTCGACCGCCTCTCGCACCTCGTCCGGGCTCGTGACGGGCACGGGCGGGAGCGGGCTCAGATCGAGCGGGCACACGCGGTGGATCGCGCCGTCGCGGACTACGGTCTGCGGGCGCTCCGTCACGGCCTCTGCCGGTCCGGTCGCTCCGTTGCTCTTGCCTTCGCTGGTCTCCACGGTCACCTCTCGTCCGAGGGCTGGCTCGAGAGGCGGCCTACCACGGAAAGCCGGGGGCGTCAGTCGGACGGGAGCTGGACCGCGTCGCTCGTGCTCGGGCCGATGAAGTAGATGAGCACCGCCGTCGCCCCGAAGCCGAGGACCAGGGCGAGGAGCGCGGCCGCGAGCACCACGAAGAGCCGCTTCTTCAGCTTGGAGGGGCGGCGCGGCTCGCCGTCGGGCGAGGAGATGCGGTCCTTGGGAGACCAGACCTTGGTCAGCTCCCCCGTCTCGGCCTGCCCGCCGCGGCGCGCGTGGTCCCGCGCCATGCGCATCAGCGCCTCGAGCCGCTGCACGACGTCGTTGGCGTCGGCGGGTCGATCGGCCGCGCTCTTCGCGAGCAGATCGCGCACCAGGGTCTCGAGCGCGCCCGGGATGTCGAGGCCGGGGTCCACCTCGCGCAGCCGCTTGGGCGCCTCGTGGATGTGCCGGTACATCGTGCCGATCGCGTCCTTCTCGTAGAAGGGCGGCTCGCCGACCATCGCCTCGTAGAGGATCACGCCGAGCGCGTAGAGGTCCGAGGCGGGGTAGAGCCCCTCCTTGGTGATGATCTCCGGCGCCATGTAGGCGGGCGTCCCGACCACGCGGTGCGCCTCGGTCAGCGAGGGCTCGGCGACCTTGTGCTTGTCCTCGGGGATGAGCGCCTTGGCGATGCCGAGGTCGACGACCTTCACCGTGCCGTCGCGACAGAGGATGATGTTGTCGGGCTTCAGATCGCGGTGGATCACGCCCGCCGCGTGCGCCGCGGCGAGGGCACGCGCGATGTCGCGCGCGACGTGCAGCGCCTCGACCGGTCGGAGCCCGGGAGGCCGGCGCAGGCGCTCGGTCAGCGTCTCGCCCTCGAGCCGCTCCATCACCATGAAGGCGCGCCCGTCGTCGCTCATGCCCGAGTCGAAGATCTTCACCACGTGGGGGCTGGAGATCGCGCTCGTGTGCTTCACCTCGCGCAGGAAGCGCTCGTGCACGGTGGGGTTCCCGATGTGCTCGGGGCGAACGATCTTGACGGCCACCTCGAGCTCGTCCGGGAGGCGCTCGGCGAGGTAGACCGAGCCCATGCCGCCCTGGCCGATCGGCTCGAGGATCTGGTAGCGCCCGCCCACCACCTGACCGATGAGGGGGTCCTCCTCCCACATGGTCAACGGCGCGCCGTCGCGCGGGCACACGGAGAGGCGCGCGTCACGATACGAGGCGCGGCACTTCGTGCACACCCTCAGCTCGACTGCCAGCGCCTGCTGCATTCCCGGCCCATCATACGGAAGGAGAACGGGAAACTACACCGTTCCGTCACACGGACGTGCCCGCGTGGAGGATGCGGGCCATGCTCCGCGCGATGCGTCGATTCGCCCTCACGCTGAGCCTGCTCGCCGCCTGTCTGCCCGGCTGTCAGGAGGCGGACAGCTGCACACGCGGGGCGACCTTCGCCGAGCTGGCCCTGGTCGATGGCGTCGAGCGCGACGCGGGCGGCAGCCTGCTCCGCATCGGGTTCGTGCCCGGGAGCCCCATCGCCGAGATGCTGCCCGAGGGCTACTTCCGCGCGGGGCGGCTGCCGAGCGCGGTCGAGACCGAGGCGGCGGGCGAGAGCGCGCTCGAGGTCTCTCCCCCCGTCATCGCGGTGAGCGCGCCCGTCCTCGGGGAGCTGATGGTGCGCCTGCGCGATCTCGACGGCTGGCTCGCGAGCGGAGAGACCACCCTGACCTTCTCCGTCGCCTTCCCCGATCGGCGCCACTTCACCGACTGCGAGCACGCGGGCATGGACGACGTCTACTACCTCAACGTCGTCGTGCGCTTCGCGAGCGACGGGACGGTGAGCGAGACGAGCTTCAGCGAGGCGCTCCTCCTCGGCGACGAATAGGCGCTTCAGTCGCCCGTGGCGCGCCTTCGGTAGGCCTCGGCCACGGCCACGATGACGTCGAGGGGCTGGCCGAAGTAGCGGGCCGCGGCGCGCGCGACGAGCTCGTCGTCGGGGGAGTAGACCTCGAGGGCGCTCTCGCCGTGCGGGTCCACGCCGTCGACGAAGCGTCCCACGCGGAACCACGGCACGGCGCGAATGCTCTTGCCGTCGAGGCCGCCGACGAACGCGTCGGGGGTGAGCACCAGGACCCGGCCCGCGCGCCTGCGCCGGACCGCCTCGACGCCCCCCATCAGCGCCGCGCCGCCCACCGCTCCGACGCCGCCCCCCACGATCATGCCGCCCGGACCGAAGAGGAGGCCGTAGAACCCGAGCGCCGCCGCCCCGACCGAGCCGCCCGTGAAGGCGCTGCGGATCACGCTCGGGGTCGCGCGCGGGATCTCCACCGCGCCGGGGAGGGGCCGGCGATCGAGCACCTCGGTCAGCACCTCGTCCGCGGGCATGGTCTTGCGAGAGCGGCGTCGCTCCCGGTAGCCGCGGTGATCCACCGACTCCAGGCGGAGACGGAGCTCACGCTCGATCCGGGGCACGTCGACCCCGCGCAACTCGAACCACGGGGAGCGCGGCGGCTCACGGTTGGCGGCGATGAGCAGACGTCGGGGATCGTCCACGCGGATCGGCACGAGCACCTCGTCCCAGCGGAGCGCGCTCCGGCGGCCGCCCCGCTCGAGCACGATCCCCTCCGCGAGTAGGGTCACGCGGTAGGGCTTTCCGTCGAGCACCTCGCCCGTCGCGTGCGCCCAGTCGGGGAGCGCGTCGGGCGCCTGCTCGTCGTGGGAGATCCAGTCCACGACCGAGAGCGTCGGTCGGGTCGGCCGGCGGGGCAAGCGTGACCTCGCTCACCCCAGGCTCACCCCAGCCTCAACTGGGCATTGTAATCAATCGATTGATTAGTTATATCCGGACCCATGGCGCGACCCCCCAACGCCGACGCGACGGCGACCAAGCAGCGCATCCTCGACTGCGCGCTGAGCATGTTCTCGGAAGGGGGCGAGTCGGTCTCGATCCGCAAGGTGGCCAAGGGATCGGGCGTGACGCTCGCCACCGTGCACCACTACTTCGGCAGCAAGGCGGACCTCTGGGACGCGTGCGTCGGCTCCATGTACGACGAGCTGGACGCGCTGCAGGCCGAGCTCCTCGGGCTCTTCCCGCGGCTCGCCATGAGCTCGCGGCGTGAGGCGCTGCGCACCGTGGTGGTCACCACCTTCCGCTTCGCCCGCGCGCACCAGCCGGCGATGCGCATGATGCTGCGCGCGGTGGTCGAGAGCGGGCAGGTCCCCGACGACCGCCGTGAGCGCGTTCAGAAGCCCTTCCTCGAGCGCGCGAGCGAGCTCCTGTCGGTGCCCTTCGGGCGGCCCCCCGAGTCGCTCCGGCTGCCCCTTCAGAGCGCGGTGTTCCTGATCGCTCGGTACGCGATCAGCAGCGACGCCGAGCTCGAGATGCTCGCGGGCGAGGTCGATCCCCTCGCCAACGTCGAAGCCCACCTCGTCGAGGTCGCGACCGCGATCCTCTCGTTGCCCAACCAGGAGCCCTCCGCATGATGGCCATGTCGATGCCCACGCCGACGCAAACGCGACCGGTCGATCCCACCGCGCACCTCCAGGGCGATGAAGCGGTCGCCTACGCCAAGACGCTTCCCCTCGCGCATCGGTTCACGCTCGGGGCCGAGATCACCGAGGTCCAGCGCTCGTTCCTGGATCGGCATGGATACGCGGTCTTCGGCGGGGTGGTGAAGCCGGCCGAGATCCGGCGCCTCGACGAGGAGGTGCGCGGCATCCAGGAGCGCTGGCTCGCCGAGAACCGCAAGTCGGTCTACGGCATCCCGCTCTTCGTCGGCAAGGACGAGAACGGCGCGCCCTTCATCCAGCGCTTCGCGTTCACGAGCGTCTACTCCGACTACATCCGCGACCTCGTCCGCGACCGCCGCTTCGAGCCCGTGCGCACCCTGATCGGGGCGGACGCCCGCGTCGGCGACGAGGAGAAGGACGGCGTCGTCTTCAACCGCAACCTCAACGTGCCCGGCAGCGCCTACCCGCGCCTGGGCTGGCACACCGACGGGCTGCGCGACCTCGCCTACGGGCGCCTCCCCGGCCCGATGCTCAACGTCGGCATCCACCTCGACCGGGTGAAGAAGGAGGACGGCGGCCTGCGGATCATCCCCGGCACGCACAAGCAGGGCTTCTGGAAGATGTGTTTCCACAAGCCGTACTTCGTCAGCCACGGCGCGGACGTGCGCGAGGTCGCGGTGGAGACCGAGCCGGGCGATCTGACCGTGCACGACGGCCGCACCTGGCACCGCGTCGAGCAGTCGCCGCACGTCGGGCCGCGCAGCCTGCGCCGGACGATGTACGTGCCCTACCTGACCCAGCCTTACGAGCCGAAGCGCGAGGACAGCCCGACGCCGTTCTACCACCACCTCGGCCGCTTCCTGCGCTACCTCAAGTCCTTCAGGAGCTGAGAGACTCCACGCGGCGCTCGACGAGCCACGCGTCGATCGCCGCCGCGCCCGCGGGCTCCTCGGGCAGCGCGCTGTGCTCGAGCGCGTCGCGGAGCGCGTCTTCGAGGGCGGGCCAGCGCGCGCGGTGCTCGGCGTCGAGCGTCTCGGGCAGGGCTGACTTCTCGCCTTCGCCGCGCTTGTGCGCGACGAGGGTCTCGAGCCCGTCGAAGCCGTACTCGCGTGCGTTCTCCACCACGTCGCCGCGGACCTCCCCGGCGCGGAGCAGGTGTACGCCCGTCAGCGCCACCCGGTACGCGTAGAGCATCGACTTCGCGCGGGGCGCCCGGGCGTGCTCGCGGCACATGCCCCCGAAGTAGCCGCGGTAGTGCCCGTGAAAGCGCCGGCTGAGCGCTCCCTTCGCCAGGGCGCGCAGGGCCTCGAGCGCCTCGGTCTCGAAGAGCTGCAGCGGGGTGAAGATCCGCTCGAGCACGTTGCCGTTGCCGCGGAGCAAGAGCGAGAGCGCCTGCCGCGCCTCGTGCGTGGTGAGGTCGTGCTCGTCCCCTTCGAAGATCTGCAACGTGTCGTGCGTCTCCTTCGGGTCGTCGAGCCCGAGGAGCGCGCGGGTGGGCGCGAGGTGCATGCCCTTCAGATCCAGATCGCTGTCGGGAGACGGGAAGCCGTAGTAGTGCGCGCCGACCAGCCCCACGTGCAGGATCTCGCCGGGCGGCGGGTTCTCGGAGACGAAGCGGCGCGCGCGATCGAGGTCGGGGTCGAGCGGCATGCTCAGGAGCGTAGCGCGGCCTCGATCAGCGTCACGGCGAGCGCGTCGAGCGCGGCCTCGTCCGGCGCGTCCGGCAACGTCGAGCGGCGCTTGGCTTCGGCGATCTGCGCCTTCAATCGCTCGGCCTCCTCGATCAGCGCGTCGTACGACAAGGCGCCGTCCCGCACCGCGAGCAGCGCCTCGCGGTCGTCGCGCCGCACCTTCACCTCACCCGTCTCGAGGATCTCGACGGCCATGCGGCAGAGCCGCACGAGGTGCATCGCGTGTTTGGTGTCGTAGCCGTGCTTCGCCTCGAGCGCGGCGCGCCTCTCGTTGCGGTGCTTCAGCCAGTGCTGGTACTGGCTCCACTCCTTGCGGGCCGCGCGGTAGCGGCGCTCCCGGTCCAGGATGGCCAGGAAGTTCGGCGTCAGCTCCGCCTCCTGGACGCGGCCGTCGGCCATGAGCGCCTCCGCCGCGCCGAGCTGATCCTTGGGGATCACCGTGCGCTCGGGCAGGTCGAAGCGCGCGCGGGTCGGCGCCTCCTTCGGCGGCTCGAGAAGCCAGCGCCGATGCCGCTGGATGCGCCCGAGCTGGGACAGCGCGTAGCCCCCGAAGGTGTCCGCGACCTGTTTGCTGAGCATCACGGAGCGCGCGGCGAGGAGGCGCTCGCCGGCCTCGGTGACCACGCGGTGATCGTCCGGGTGCGCGAAGAGCACCTCGAGGATGCTCGGGTTCGACGCGGCCGCGAGCCGCAGCGCCTTGCGCAGCTCGTAGCGCACGTGATCGGCGGACAGCTCGACCTGCTCGGGCGCGGGCGCGAGGCCGAAGTACCAGCTCGGCGGCCCGATCACGACGCCCTTGAGGTCGGTGTCCGAGCCCTCGCGCGCGAGCCCGTAGGCGCGGCTGCCGTGCAGCGTCTCGAAGATGAGGGTGGTCACTCGCCGAGCAGCGCTCCGGGCAGCTCGAGGACCTCCTCGGTCAGGTCACGCGGGCGGCGGGCGGTGCGCTCGTCGTCGTCCCGAGCGCGGTCTCGCCCGCGCGTCCCGTCGTCGCCCAGGACCGTGTCGAGCAGGCTCGGGTCGCGGCGCTCCCGCCGATCGGCGCGCGTGCGTCCCGCGCTCGCCGTCTGCCCGCTCGTGTCCGTGGGGGTCGCGGCCGAGGGCTCCTCCTGGCCTGGCACCGCGACGCCCTCCGGCACCACCTCCGGGATCGCCGCCGTCTCCGTGCCGGTCGGGGCTTCGCCACGCGCCGCGGCCAGCTCCGCCTCGAGCTCCGCGATGCGCGCGCGGAGCGCCTCCGGGTCTTCCTCCGAGGTCCCCTCCGCGGCCGCCCCCTCCGCGGCCGTCCCCTCTTCGGCGCTCACCTCCACCGGGGCCACGGCCTGCGGCGGGCTCGCCGCGCTCTCTGCCTCCTCCCGTTCTCCACAGCCGAGCAACGCGAGCACGAGCAATCCGAGCGAGAGAGCCTTCATCGACACACACCTCCAGCCACCCGAGCATACGCCGCTTGGCTCCGGGACGTTCCCCACGGTATCAGGCTGCCCATGCCCCTGACCCTCGAAGACGTCGTCCAGCTGGACGGGGACGCGCTCGATCGCCTCATGCGCGAGGGACACCCGATCGACGAAGGAGCTTTGGAGGAGCGCGAGTTCGACGGCGTGAGCCTCAACCTCCCGACCCTGATCGAGAAGCTCACCTGGACGAAGTTCTGCAAGGTCTTCCACCGCGAGCACGGCGGGCAGCTCCGCGGCTGGAACTGCAAGGTCGAGCAGAGCCCGCTGGATCAGCCCTGGGTCCTGACCCAGAAGGACGGCCGCCCCGTCACGTACGGGCACTACCGCGTCGTCTCGCCCGAGGGCTACCGCATGCCCCGCCCCTACGGCCGCGGCCTGCTCCTCGACTACGGCAAGGGGGGCAACCCGCGCACCGACCCCAGCGCGCGCGTCCGCGACCCGATCGTGGCCGTCAACCCTGGCTCGAGCGCGCTCCTCCTCGGGTGGTCCTACCTCGACCTCGGCCTCACCACGTTCTCGACCCCGAGCTTCTTCGTCCTCCGCCGCGGCGCCGAGCTCTCCCACGTCGCCGCCCCGCCGCGCGTGGTCTGAAATCGGTCTCACGGAAAGACGCGGACCGCGTCTCCGAGCGCCTCGGTGATCGGCGCGATGCGTTCGGCGCGGGTGCGGTCCGAGAACGCGCGCAGGGGGCGGACGCGGATGTCGAGGGTCGGCGCCTGGCCCTGTGCCCACTGGAGGAAGTTGTTCTCGGTCCAGAGCGGGATCGCCTCGAAGGTGGTCAGCCGCAGGCGGTCGCCGTCTCGCGTGAAGCCGGTGCGGAGCCAGACGCCGTCGCGGGTGGTGGGCAGGATCACCGCGGGGTGGAGCGTGTCGGGGAGGCGGCGCCGTCCGATGAAGTATCGCAAGCCCTGGTTGCTCACGAGGTTGCCGAGGGAGTAGGCGATGACCGCGTCGCCGCGCGGGGACTCGAGCCGCTCGATGCGCTGCAGGATGTGCGGTCCGTGCCCGAGCACGAGGTCGGCGCCGTGCTCGACCAGGGCGTGGGCGTGCCGTCGCTGGCCTCGGAACGGGCCCTCGGCGAAGTCGAAGCTCCAGTGCACCGAGACGACGACCAGGTCGGCGAGCTCACGAGCGGCGGCGACCTTGGCGCAGGCGTCGTCGGGCACGAAGAGGGCGGGCTGGTCGTAGCGGCCGTTCGCGACGGGCCCGCGGTTGAGCCGCTCGGTGAAGGCGAGGAACGCGATGCGCATCCCGTTGCGCTCGACGATGACCGGGCCCGCGGCCGTGGCGGCCTCCATGTCGGCGCCGACCGCGGTGAGCCCCGCGCCCTCGAGCGCGCCGAGGGTGTCGGTCAGGCCGGCCGACATCTGATCGAACGCGTGGTTGTTGGCGACGCTCAGCACGTCGAGCCCGGCGCTCGCGAGCGCGGCGGCGACCTCGGCCGGCGCGCCGAGGATGGGCGGGTCGCCCGTCACGGGAGGGACCCGCATCGAGAGCGGGGTCTCGAGGTTGGCGAACGCGAGGTGGTCCTGCGCGGTCAGCTCACGGAGCCCCGCGAAGACGTGCTCGAAGCCGCCGTTCTGCGCGGCGCTCTCGATGACCTTGAGGTGGACCAGCACATCCCCCGAGGCGCCGATGATGACCTCGCCGTCGGCTTCCGTCTCCGCTGCCGCTTCCGCTGCCGCGTCCGCTTCCGCCTCCGCCTCGGCTGCCGCTTCCGCTTCCGCTTCCGCTTCCGCTTCCGCTTCCGCTTCCGCTTCCGCTTCCGCTTCCGCTTCCGCT
>SHBB01000136.1 GCA_004213565.1 Sandaracinaceae bacterium | reverse complement strand
GTCGCGTCCAGCGCGGCGGGCCGACGACGAAATGCTTCAGCATTTCGGAGGAGCGACTGGCGCGCTGGGCGCGGCGTCCCGCCGGCGAGGCGCGCGCAGTCATTTTCGCCGCGCGCTGCTAGCCCCGAGCGCGGTCACACCTCGTGAGGCATGCGGTCCCGCGGGCTGCGGAAATAGTGCAGCGGGCTGTAGTGCAGCAGGTTGCTGACGCGGTCGGTGTAGACGCAGGCGTACTGCTCGACCTGATCTCCGAAGAGGCTCACCTCCGGCCCCGCCTTGAAGACGGAGCCCCAGAAGGGGTGATACGCGCGGTCGACGTGGTCTTCGAGCTCCTCGAGCTCGACGTCCAGATCCTTCAGTCGCGACTTGATCCGCTCGACGAGCTTCCTGTGGTGTGCCCGCGTGGCGCCCATCTCGGTGGTGGAGCGGCCGTTGTCGCGCGCGCCGTCGAGGGCCCGTGAGATGCGGCGCACGCTGACCTGACGGCTCCGGAGCTCCTCGTGGAGGAGGTCGCGCACGGCCTCGAGCTCGTCCATGCGGTCGAGGAGCGGCGCGATCTCGTCCTGCACCTCGAGCTCCCGCGCCATCTCCTGGATGATCATGGCGGTGCGCCAGGCGCTGTCTTTCTTCGCGCGGAGCACGTCGCCGTAGATGTGGTCGCCGACGTAGAGCACTCGATCGCCGCTCGCCTCGAACAGGCGCCGCAGCTCGGCCAGGCAGCCGCCCTGGTAGAGGCGCCCGCGCTCGAACGCACGCGTCGGCGGAGCGAGGCCCTCCTCCGCCGGCTCGAAGGAGATGTTGTCGTGGGTGAAGAACCGCGGCTTCTTCGCGGCGGTGACGATGAGGTCGAAGAAGCTCCGCCACGACGAGTAGCCCTCGAGCAGGTCCTCGAAGAGCCAGGTCATCACGCGGTCGGTGTAGCCCGCGTGGCTGTTCGTCAGCAGGAAGAGCCGCTTGCCCGCGCTCCGCAGCTTGTGGAAGGTGGCCGGCAGATCGGGGTCGCGGCGGAGAAAGCGCGCCGGGTCGGCGGCGATGGTGTCGATGATCGAGCCGTCCTGATGAGCCAGGTCGATGCTCCGCCGGATGTCGTCGAAGAGCTTGCCGCGATCGACGACCTCGCCCGCGCCGTCGAGCGCCTCGATGGCGCCGGCGAAGACCGAGACCTCGCTGAGGCCGTAGAGCGTGTCGACCCAGTGATATCGGCCCGCGCCCACGCGGATGGGCCGGCTGTGGTAGTGGCGGTGCCGCTCCTCGCGCGAGAGCTCCCGCATGCCGTGGTACGCCTTCTTCACGTACCGGTAGCGGTCCATCTTGAGGATGTTGCCCAGCTCGCGGTCGATCAGGAGCCCGCGGATGGCGAAGTCGGTCCGGAACGGAGCCGAGCGCACGCACTCGGGGTAGCCGAGGTCCTCGACCAGCTTGCGCGCCGTCGCCTCGATGCTCAGCCGATCCATCGCCTCCTGGCGATAGATGGCGAGCGTGTAGTCCATGTCGAAGCCGACCACGGAGACCAGGTCGAAGCGCAGGTTCCGGTTGACGTACACCCGACTGCTTCGGGGGACCTCACTGGGCGCCTGGTCGGGCGGCAGATCCGCGATGGGAAGGGGAAGCTGCATGAAGCGTCAGCGGCTTCAGAGTAACACGTGGCTTCCGCGTCACACGCGCCAGAAGGACGGAACGCGAACGGCCGGCCTCCCGAAATGGGAGCCGGCCTCGCGTGATGCGGTCGCGCGGGCTCAGGCCTGCGCGTCGGTCGTCGCCTCGGTCGAGGCGGGGTAGACCGCGATGCGCTTGCGGTCGCGGCCCCAGCGCTCGAACTTGACGACGCCGTCGATGCGCGCCCAGAGCGTGAAGTCCTTGCCCTGACCGACGTTCTGTCCCGCGTGGAACGAGGAGCCGACCTGGCGCACGAGAATGCTGCCGGCCGAGACCTCCTGGCCACCGAAGACCTTGACGCCGCGGTACTGGGGGTTGCTGTCGCGCCCGTTCCGAGACGAGCCCTGTCCCTTTTTGTGAGCCATTGCGTTCTCTCCTCAGGCGCTCACGCCGGTGATCTCGATCTCGGTGAACGGCTGCCGGTGGCCGTACTTCTTGCGGTAGTTCTTGCGGCGCTTGTACTTGAAGACGATGACCTTCTTCGCGCGGTCCTGCGCGACGATCTTCGCCTTCACGCTGGCGCCACTGACGAGCGGCGCGCCGACGGAGACCTTGTCTCCACCGAGCATGAGCACTTCATCGAAGGTGAGCTCGGTGCCGACGTCGCCCGCGAGCTTCTCGACCCGGATGCGGTCACCTTCGGAGACGCGGTACTGCTTACCGCCGGTCTTGATCACTGCGTACATGTGAAACCTTCCCTCTTGTCGAACGGACGCCGCTCGGGGCGAGGACGCCGTGGGGGGCCGGGAAGATTACGCGGGCTCGGGCCCGCCGCAAGCGGTTTTTGAGGGGTCGCCGCTCGCCGTCGCCCTGCTATATCGTGGCGGATGAGCGAACGCGGTCGAAACAAGGGCAAGCGCGGCGAGCCGTCCGCCCCGAGGGTGGTGCGGCGGTCGGCCAAGGACCGCAAGGCGATGCCGAAGGACCTGGAGGCCTTCGCGAGCGGCGACGACGACGCGCTCTGGCGCCGCCCCGTGCGCCGAAAGCTGAATGATCCCAGGCCCGTCGTCCTGATCCCCGGGGTGGCCAACCGCGACGCGCGCACGGTCTACGAGGCCCGGCTGAAGCGAAGCGAGGCCGCCAAGAGCGAAGAGGATCGGGAGACGCTCGCCGTGGAGCTGGCCGAGGCGGCGCGGCTGCGCGTGTGGCGCGGCCACAGCGTCGTCGGCTGGGAGGTCTACGCCGAGAACGTGCTCGGACTGAGCCCGGAGGAGGCGATCGCGCTCCGCGACGAGGGCGCCGAGACGGTCGGGAGCGTCGAGCCGGCGAGCGATGAGCTCGTCGCGTCCTGGGTGCGCGCCGAGGCCGGCCTGATCGAGGCGTGCGGCTTCGGGGCCGCGGTCCGCCTCGTCGGCGACGCGTTCGTCATCACGGTGCCGAGCGCGCAGGCCAGCGAGGCGCTGGCGTCGATGGGGCGCCGCGCGGCGCCGCTCGTCCGCGACCAGGAGGGCGCCCCGACGACCGTCGTCGACCGCCCGAAGGGCGTGCCGCGCCTGAGCAAGCTGGTCGAGCGCGACATGAACGGCGACGACTAGACTAGAGAGACGGTCTCGTCGCTCTCAGAGCGACGAGAGACCGCGCCGCGCGCCGGCGTTGCTCGGATCGATGGCCAGCGCGCGCTGGTAGGCGGCGCGGGCGCGACCGCCGTCGCCCGCCTGCTGGTAGGCCTGCCCGAGCGCGGCGTGGAACGCGGCGTTGCGCGGCTGCAGGGCGACCGCGCGCTGGTAGGCCGCGATCGCCTGACGGGGCTGTCGGGCCGCGATCCGGGCCGCGCCGAGGCCGGCGAAGCTGCCTGCGTGGCGCGGGTTGAGGCGGGTGGCGCGCTCGTAGGCGGCCGCGGCCTGCGGGAAGCGGCGCGCGCGGAAGTGGTCCCGAGCCTCGTCGCGCGCGGCCTGGAACTGCTGCATGCGATTGCCCCCGGACGGGGCCGAGCGCGCCGGAGCGGTGCGGCTCGGGCGACTCTCCTCGCGTCGACCGCGACGGGCGGGGCGCGCCTCGCGGGCGGGCTCGCGCGCGGCGGCACGCTGGGCCGGCTCGGGCGCCGCCTCTTCGGCGGGCTCCTCGACGGGCTCGGCCTCCTCTGTGACCGGCTCCTCGGCGGGCTCCTCGGCCGGCTCCTCGACCGACTGCTCATCGGGCGAATCCGCGGGCGCGGCCACCGGCTGCGCGACGGGGGCCGGCTGCGCGACGGCCGGCTGCGCGACGGGGGCCGGCTGCGGGACGGGGGCCGGCTGCGCAGACGGCGGCGCCGGCGCGTCCATGGCGATCGGCGGGTCGTCCTCGCCGCCCAGCCACACCGCCAGCCCCGTGGCCACCGTGCCGAGCACGCAGATCCCCGCGACCGCGGCGACGGCCAGGAACGGCAGGGCCCGGTTGCCGGGGATCTTGACCGGCTCGGCCTGCGTGGTCGGCGCGGTCGAGTGGGTCGGGGCCGAGACCTGCTCGGACACAGGCGCGGAGGGAACAGGCGCGCTCGCCACCGCCACCGAGGGGGGCGGGGCGCTGGCAGGCGCCGTGGCCGGAGGCGGCGCGCTCGCAGGCGCCACGTCAGGACGAGACTCGTAGTCGTCGAGCTTGCCCAGCAGCCCGGGCGCCTTCTCCGTGTCGCGGTCGAACGCCTGGGTCTCGGCGAGGTCGTCGTAGTCGAGCCCGCCCCCGTCATCCCCGCTGTCGATCGGCGCGCCGGACGCCGGGCTCGCGTCGGCCCAGGGCACGGCGGCCGAAGGCTTGGTCCCCGCGGGCGCCTCGAGCGGGCCCGCCATCGTCGGCCCCGTCCCGGACACCGGAGGCTCCAGCGGCCCCGCCATCGTCGGCCCCGTCGCGGACACCGGCGGCACGAGCGGCCCCGCCATCGTGGGGCCCGTCCCGGACACCGGCGGATCGAGCGGGCCCGGCATCGTCGGCCCGCTCTCGGAGATGGGCGGCGGGGGCGGCGGCGCGGAGGAGAGCGCGGGCCGCTTCGACGTGACGTCGGCCTCGGCGGGCGCGTCCTGGAACCCGGGCTCCGTCGAGGGCCCGCTGGCGCCCGGCGGCGGCGAATGCACGGGCGGGGCGGAGAGCGCGGTCGGCGCCTCGTCGGCCCCGAAGCCGGGCTTCGTGCTGGTCACGCTCGGCGCGACCTCCGGAGCCGAGCCGCCCTGAGCCGGCATGCCCAGGATCGTCCGTGAGGTCTTGGGCGGCGGGGGCACGCTGGTCGCCGCCTTCCGGGGCGAGGTGATCGCCTCGGCCTGGGCGAGATCGACCGCAGACAGCTCCTCGGTTCGATCCGGGCGCGGCTTCTTCTTGCCCGACAGCAGCGCCTCGGCGTCCGCGAGGTCCATCGCCGACAGCTCTTCGGTCGCGTCCTTCGCGTTGGGCCTCGCCGGGCTGGGCGTCGGCGGCGGCACGCTGGCGTTCTTGCGGGCGCTCGGAGGCGCGGTGCTCGGGGGAGGCGGCGGCGGCGCGCTCGCCTTCGGCGGTCCCGCGCTGGGCCTCGCGCTCGGCGGAGGCGGCGGCACGCTCTTGGCGGCCGCGATGCCCAGCGTGGTCTTCTTGATCGAGCGAGGCGGGCGCAGCGTGCCCGAGCCGGAGCTGGCCGGTCGCCGCGGCGCCGCCCGCTGCAGCTTCTCGAAGGTCTGCGTCGCCTCGCGCTGGCTGCTCGCGTCCTCGGGCAAGAACGGCGCGAGCGCGCGCTTCACCTGCTGGGCCGAGAAGGGTCGCTCGCGCGCCTCCTTGCTCATCAGCTGCGAGAGGAGCGTGGAGACCCCGGCCGGGAGCGAGATCGTCGGCGTCGGCGGGGGCTGGCTCGCGTGCGCCTCGAGCAGCGCCTCGGTGTCGCCGGAGAACGGCGGCGCGCCGGTGAGCATCTCGTAGAGCACGCAGCCGAGCGCGTAGAGATCGCTCCGGAAGCTCACGAGCTTTCCCTTGGCCTGCTCCGGCGAGCAGTAGCCCGGGCTGCCCATCACGTCGAAGGCCGCGCCCGAGTCCACCTTCGCGGCGATCCCGGCGTCGATCACGGCGACACGCGGCAGGCCGGAGGGCTGGGGCATGAGCAGGACGTGGCCCGGCTTGAGGTCCCGGTGGAGCAGCCCCGCGCGATGCAGCTCGTCCAGCGCCGACGCCATCTGCGCGGCGATCGCGAACGCCTCCTGCTGCGGAAGGGCTCCCCCTCGCGCGAGCCGGACGCGGAGCGAGACGCCCTCGTGCCACTCGCGGAAGATCCAGGGTCGGTCGTCCGCGTCCCCGGTGGCCAGCGGCACGGAGAGCACGCCGTGGCTCAGGGTCGCCTGCTTGACCAGCTCGCGCTTCAGCCGAGCGCGCTCCGCCGGCGTCGTCTTCTCGGGCCGCCGGAGCAGCTTGAGGATGCCGCGCCGGCCGGTCTGCTGATCGTCGGCGAGGTAGAGGTCGCCGGCCGCCCCTCGCGCGAAAGGCTCCACGATCGCGAAGCGCTCGCGCACGGACGCGGGCACCGCGACCGGCTCGACGGTGGCGCCTTCAGTCCCATCGCGGGGACAGGTGGTTTCGTCGTCGCCGAGGACGAGGCGACAGAGCGGGCAGACGAGCATGTCCCAATCTAACGGTGAAACGCGGGGCTTCGAGGGTAAGACGGCCCCCGCGGACGGGTCAATCGGCGGGCTCGTAGGATCGGTCTGAAGCTGCACGCGTGCCCCTTTCGCGGGTGGAGTACGCCGTGCGCTCGCAAAGCTCCCTACGCGGACAGGAGGCCGGACGCGCGAGAGCCCCGGCGCGGCGGGCGCACCGGGGCCTCACGGACCGCGAGAGCGGGACGGCTAGACCCGAATACAGGCACATTGTGGAACCAGGCGCTGGATTTGGGACTAGGGCATCATGAAGCTGGCCACGCGCTGCCGATCGCGCGGGTTCAGCGTCACGTTGTAGGCGCCGAGGATCTGGCCGCCGACCGCGATCGACATCGTCGCCTGCGTGGTGCCGGCCACGCCGCAGTCGCCCCAGTAGTGCACGTCGATGACGTACTGCCCCGACGGCGGCTGCGGCGAGTCGAAGTACACGTTCTCGACCGTGTTGTCCGCCTGCCGGCGGTTGCAGGCGCCGCGGGCGTCCTGGTCGAGGTGACCGCCGCTCGGGCTCTGACGGTTCTGGTAGCTGATGGTGTAGCCCATCGGATCGGTCACGTAGAGGTCGAGGTCGGCGCCCGTGCCCCAGGCCAGCGTGATCTGGATGTTGCCGGTCGAGTAGCCGCAGCCCTCGTCGATGACGCCGTTGCAGTTGTCATCGAGGCCGTTGCAGACCTCGGGCTGGTTCGGGTTGCAGTACCCATCGACGATGGTGACACCCGCTCCGGCGGCTGGCGTGTTCACGCTGATGGTGGCGGTGGCGGTGGGCGGCGGCGGGGTGGTGGCTTGCACGGTGACGGCGGCGCGCGGTCGCCGCACGCGAACGCGGCAGCCGCTCACCCATACGCTGGAAAGGACGACGAGGGCGGACAGGGCCATCAAGACGGTTCGTTGCATCTTCGCTCCTGGTAGGTGCCCGCTCCCCACGGGCGGGGCCGATCCTAGGAGGCGCCCACGAGCCGAGTCAACGCGGACGTTCCCCCGGGCCTCCGACGAGGCGCCCCGAGAAAGATTCAGCGCGACCTCAGGCGGCGTGCGGGAGGCTGGGCCGGGACTGCCGCCCGAAGAGCAGCGTGCGCAGCCCGGCGGCGTCCCGGAGCTCGTACAGGACCGGGGGCACGGAGTCGCGCGACGGGGCGATCACGCCCATGGCGCCGCTGTCGGCCAGGGCCCGCGCCTCGGGGCCGTCGAGCACCAGGTAGAGGTTGGTCGAGCCGCGCCAGCCGGGCGTCTCCGCCACGTCGACGATGCGCTTGCGGTCCAGCGAGAGCTCCACGCGGCCGCGCCGGATGAGCACGCGGCGGTCGGTCAGGAGGTACTCGGTGTCGAACCCCATCGCGCGGGCGCGCAGGATCCCGTGCCACGCGAGGCCGCCGCCGACGGCGAGGATCAGGGTCGCGGTCAGCGCCATGGCGAGGAAGAGCAGGATCCACGTGACCGAGGTCAGCGGCAGGCCGCGCTCCTCGAGCTGCGCGAGGACCACCGCGGAGCGCAGGCCCGTCGGCAGGCCGACGAAGAGCACCGCGAGGCCGAAGAGGCTCGTGCCGATGTGTCGCCAGTCGATGCCGATCCCCTCGGGCGCCCCGCCCCAGAGCACCTCCTCGCCGGGGTCGAGGCGATCGGTCAGCGGGGTCTTGCCGTCGCCGGCGTGCGGGCTGGGCTCCACTCCGCGCACCACCGAGAGGACCTCGTCCGGCGCGTGCAGGTCGTGGAACACCAGGCGCTGCTTGCGCGAGAGCGGGCCGAACGGGACGGCGCGCACCAGCTCCAGGTCGCCGACCGTGGGCTGGCGCGGGTGCCAGGAGATCCGCGCGAAGGTGATCGCGTGGCGGTCGATCGAGCGACGGAGCCGCCCCCGCTTCCAGAGCACGCGTCGGTCGGTCACCGCGAAGTGGCAGGGATCGAGCAAGAAGTTCGGCGCGATCCAGACCGCGACGGCGGTGAGCAGCAGGTAGAGCCCGATGGCGGCGACCTGGCCTGCGCCCGGCAGCTCCACCAGGGTGAGCAGCCCGGCGAAGATGCCCGCGATCACGGCGATCACGGCGACGAGCGCGGGGATCCAACGCCACTGGGCGCCTCGCGACACCCCCCGCTGCGGCCTCCCCTCCCAGAGCACGCGCTCGGACGGGAGGAGCCGAAAGGCTCGCTCCACCGACTCCATCTCGCCCCGCAGCGTATCACCAACCATCGTCCCGTGCTCCTCGGACACCGCCACATGAACATGGGTCCCCGTCGACGGATGGCCAGCGCCATGGACACCACGCAGGCGCGGGAGTTCCGGGTTCTGGACTCGGGGGGGAGTCATGCCAGAACATGCCCTTCATGTCGGATCACTCCCCGCAGATGCCGCGCGTGCGAGACGCCGCGGCCGCCGTGCGCGCCAAGAGCGCGCTCACCCCGCGCGTGGCCCTCGTGCTCGGCTCCGGCCTCGGCGGGTTCGCCGACACGCTCGACGACCGCGACGTCGTCCCGTACGGCGAGATCCCCTCGATGCCCGTCTCGAAGGTGGTGGGCCACGCGGGCAACCTGGTGCTCGGGCGCGCGTCGGGCACCCCGGTGGTCGCGATGCAGGGCCGCGTGCATCTCTACGAGGGACACCCGGTCGAGGACATCGTCTTCGGCGTTCGCCTGATGCGGGAGCTGGGCGCGGAGGCGATGATCATCACCAACGCCGCGGGCGGCTGCGGCGACGGCTTCGAGGCCGGCGACCTCATGCTGATCACCGATCACCTCAACCTGACCGGGACCAACGCGCTGCTCGGGCCCAACGAGGAGGCCTTCGGGCCCCGCTTCCCCGACATGAGCCAGGCCTACGACCCCGAGCTGGGGCAGATGGCCGACGCCGTCGCGAAGGCCATGGGCTTCGGCCTGCAGCGCGGGGTGTACGCGGGCCTGCTCGGCCCGACCTACGAGACCCCGGCCGAGGTCCGCATGCTGAAGGGGCTCGGCGCCGACGCGATCGGCATGAGCACCGTGCTCGAGGTGATCGCGGCGCGGCACATGGGCATGCGCGTGCTCGGGGTCTCGTGCATCACCAACCTCGCGGCGGGCATCTCGAAGGTGCCCCTCAGCCACGACGAGGTCACGGAGACGGCCACGCGCGTGCGCGCGCAGTTCCAGGGCTTGATCGGCGGCGTCCTGGAGAAGATGTCCGCGTGAGCCAACCCGACGAACAGGCGGTGGACTGGGACGCCCTCGAGGCGGCCGCGCGCGCGGTGCGCGAGGAGGCGTACGCGCCCTACAGCGGCTATCGCGTCGGCGCGGCGCTGCTCGGCGAGAGCGGTCGGGTCTACGTCGGGACGAACGTCGAGAACGCCAGCTATGGGCTCTCGCTCTGCGCGGAGCGCGGCGCGGTCAGCCAGGCCGTGGCGGCCGGAGAGCGGGCGTTCGCCGCGCTGGTGGTGGTGACGAAGGGCGAGAAGGCGGCGGCGCCGTGCGGCATGTGCCGGCAGGTGCTGGCCGAGCTGCCCCCGCCCTTCCCCGTCCTGTGCGTGAGCGTGGACGGGGATCGCCTGGAGACGAGCGTCGAGGCGCTCCTCCCGCACGCCTTCGGCCCGGGGTACCTCGCGTGAGCGGCGTCGCCGACACCGTCGTCATCCGCGGCGGCTCGGTGGTCACGATGGACGGCGGCCGGCGCGTCGTCCGCGGCGACGTGTGCATCGAGGGCGACCGGATCACCGCGGTGGGCCGGGTGCCGCGCGGCGGCGTCGCCCACGTGATCGACGCGCGCGGGTGCGCGGTGGTCCCCGGCTTCGTCCAGGCGCACGTGCACCTCTGTCAGGCGCTCTTCCGCGGCATGGCCGACGAGCTGCCGCTGTTGCGCTGGCTCCGGGAGCGCATCTGGCCGCTCGAGGGCGCGCACGACGCGCGGTCCATGCGGGCCAGCGCGCGGCTCGGGCTCGCGGAGATGCTGCGCGGCGGCACCACGACGATCTTCGACCTCGGGAGCGTGCATCACCAGGAGGCGATCTTCCGCGCGATGAAGGAGAGCGGCGTCCGCGGGTTCGCCGGCAAGTCGATGATGGACGCGGGCCTCGGGGTGCCGAAGAGCATGCGCGAGTCGCGCTCCTCGAGCCTGAGAGAGAGCCTGCGCCTGGCGGAGAAGTGGGACGGCGCGGCGAACGGGCGGCTCGGCTACTGCTTCTGCCCGCGCTTCATCCTCAGCTGCAGCGAGAAGCTCCTGCGCGAGGTCGCGAAGGAGGCGAGCGCGCGCGGACTCCGGGTCCACAGCCACGTCGCCGAGCACCCGGGGGAGAAGGCGGAGGTGCGCGCCGCGCTCGGCATGGACGACGTGGACGCCCTCGCCGCGTGGGGTCTCGAGGGGCCGCACGTGGTCCTCGCGCACGGCGTGCAGCTGACCAAGGCGCAGATGAAGAAGGTCGCGAAGGCGGGCACGCGCATCGTGCACTGCCCGAGCGCCAACATGAAGCTCGCGAGCGGCATCGCGGACGTGGTCGCCATGCGCGAGGCGGGCATCGTGGTCGGCCTCGGCGCGGACGGCGCGCCCTGCAACAACCGGATGGACGCGTGGACGGAGCTCCGCCAGGCCGCCCTCCTCGCCAAGGTCAAGCGCATGGACGCGGCGGCGCTCTCGGCCGCCGACGCGCTCGCGATGGCCACCATCGACGGCGCCCGCGCGCTCGGCATCGAAGACCAGACCGGCTCCATCGAGGTGGGCAAGAAGGCCGACGTGATGGTGGTGGATCTCGAGGGCCTCCACGCGCAGCCGGGCGGCGACCCGATGACGCGCCTCGTCTACTCGTGCACGGCGAGCGACGTCCGCCACGTCTTCGTGAACGGCGCGTGGGTGGTGCGCGAGCGGACCCTGCGCACGCTGGACGAAGAGAAGGTGCGCAAGGACGCCATTCGCGAAGGCAAGAAGGTCGTGTCGCGCGCGGGGCTGGCCAGCACGGTGGCGTGACGCCAGCCTGAGTCACGGCTACCCTGGCCGCGATGACCCGCCGACTCGCCCTCGCCCCGCTGTCTCTCTTCGTGCTCGCGCTGGCGCCCGCGACCGCGCTCGCGCACCCCGTGGTGGTGGACGGAAGCCCCGCGGAGTGGCTGACGCGCGCCCCGAACCACGCCAACCTCGGCATCGTCGCGCGGGACGCGGCGAGCGAGGGCGAGCTGATCTGGCTCGACCCGACGGGCGACTCGCGCACCGATCTCGTCACGCCGGAGGAGGGCGCGGACCTGGTGCGCGTCGCGATCACGGCGGACCGCACCGCGCTCTATTTCCGGCTCGAGGCGGCCGGCGCCGTGCTCGCCCCCGTGAGCCCCAACCCACCGCAGGTGCAGATCGCCGTCGACCTCGATCGCGTCCCGGGCAGCGGCCAGGAGTTCTTCGCGGGCTTCGCCGACACCACCGTCTCGAACGACGCGCGCTGGGAGTTCCTCATCCAGACCCAGGCCACGGGCGGGGTGGCCACCGTGCGCGTGATCGACACGAGCTTCGGCACCGTCGGCGTGGGCACGATCGCCGTGGTCGGCACCACGGTGGAGATCGGCGTCCCGTGGAGCCTGCTCGGGATCGCGTCGGGGCCGGCCCCGGCGGCGCGCTTCAGCATCGCGACCTTTCGTGAAGACACCGCGAGCGGGAACACGATCGACCTCGGCGGACCGGGCACGTCGAACGCGCTCGACGTGGTCAGCGACTACGGCGACCCGCGCACCACGGGGTACCCCAACACCTTCGCCGAGTTCATGACCTCGACCACGCTCGACTACCACTTCGACGTCTGGTTCGAGGCCGACGGCGACGCCTACGCGCCGCTCCAGATCACCCGCTTCAGCCACTCCCCGACCAACGGGGAGATGATCGAGGTGCGCAACCAGACCGGCGCGGCGCTCGACCTCGGCGCGTACTCGCTCGGCGACGAGGAGGACCCGGACGGCGGCGAGGGCATGGCGTCGTTCCCGAGCGCGTCGCTCGCCGCGGGCGGCACCTTCGTGGTGGCCCGGGACGGCGCCGCGTTCTTCACCGAGCACGGGGTGCGCGCGGACGCGGAGTGGCTCGCCACCGACCCGATGACGCCGGACATGATCGACCTCTCCGTGTGGGCCACGGGCAACGTCGCGCTCGCGGCCAACGACCAGCTGCTCGCGCTCGGCGTCGGGCGCACCGTGCTCGACGTGGTGACCTATGGCACCGCGAGCTACCCCGGCGTCACCGCGCGCAGCGCGCCCGCCACCGGTCAGATCGCGGTGCGCACGCCGGACACGCAGGACACCGACGACAACGCGGTGGACTTCCCGCGCGCCCCGACGAGCTGCGGCACGACGGCGGACTGCGGCGCGTGCCAGGCGTGCGTGCGCTTCGCCTGCGAGGCGACCCCGGGCGTGAGCTGCGACGACGGCGACGCCTGCACGAGCGCCGACACGTGCGACGCCATGGGCGCGTGCGTCGGCGGCGGCGTGACCTGCGACGACGGCAACCCGTGCACCGCGGACGCCTGCGACACGATCGGCGGGTGCACCAACACGCCGGTCGCCGCGGGGACGAGCTGCGGCGACGGCGACGCGTGCAACGGCGCCGAGACCTGCGACGGCGCGGGCGTCTGCGCGGCGGGCACCCCGCTCGCCTGTGGGGACATGAACCCCTGCACCGCCGACTCGTGCGACCCGAGCGCGGGGTGCGTCAACGCGCCGGTCGCGATGGGCGCGAGCTGCGACGACGGCGACGCGTGCACGATGGCCGACGCCTGCGACGGCGCGGGCGCCTGCGCGGGCGGTGGCAGCGTGAGCTGCGACGACGGCAACCCGTGCACCGCCGATCTCTGCGACCCGGCCACCGGCTGCGCCAGCGCGCCGGTCGCGTCGGGCACGGCGTGCGGCGACGGGGACGTCTGCAACGGCGACGAGGTCTGCGACGGAGCCGGCGTCTGCGTGATGGGCACCCCGCTCACCTGCGACGACGGCAACGCGTGCACCGCGGACGCCTGCGACGCGCTGAGCGGCTGCGCGAACGATCCCGTCGCGGCGGGGACGAGCTGCGACGACGGAGACGCCTGCACGATGGCCGACGCGTGCGACGGCGCGGGCGCCTGCGCGGGGAGCGCGGTGAGCTGCGACGACATGAACCCATGCACGGCCGACTCCTGTGATGCGCTCGGGGGCTGCGCGAACGACCCGGTCGCGGCCGGGACGAGCTGCGACGACGGAGACGCATGCACGCTCGACGACGCATGCGACGGCGCCGGGATGTGCGGCGGCACGATCGACCCGACGTGCAGCGACGCCGGCGTGCCGGACGCGGGCGTCGATGTCGACGCGGGCGCGGACGCGGACGCGGCGATGCCCCTCCCCGACGCGGGCGAGGAGCGTGACGCGGGCGAGAGCGACGCGGGCGAGACCGACGCCGGGCTGCCGATGGGGATGGACGGCGGGTGCAGCTGCCGCGCGAGCGGATCCGGGAGCCCGGGCTCGGCGCTCTGGCTGCTCCCGCTCCTCGGCCTCGCGGTGCTGCGTCGACGACGCTGACCACGATCAACCGGGCGAGCGCCGGGGCAGGCACACCCCGAGCGGCTCGCCGTCGAGCAGGATGCGTTCACAGGCGCTGCTCGGCTTCGCGGACGTGACCCAGCCGGGCCACGGCCAGATCACGCTCTCGCTGGTCTTCGAGTCACGCAAGCCCCCTGGCGCCCAGCTGTGAGCGCGTGGGTGGATCAGCGCGCGTAGACGAGGACGGCCGTGGCCTCGATGCTCACGTCCTGGTCGAGCGCCTCGCCGCCCTCCTCCGCGAGGTGGGCGCGGGTCTCCTCGTCGAGCTCGGCGACCACGACGGTGCCCTCGACGGTGACCCGGCTCCCCGAGAGATCGCGCGGGAGGAAGAACGAGTGGCCGGCCATGGGCACGCGGATGCCGGGGCTTCCCTCTTCGGCGCGGATCTCCATCCAGCAGCCCATGCGCTGACAGACCTGGGTGATCTCGCCTTCGGTCTTCACGACCCGGCCCGCGTACTCGCTCGCCCCGGAGAGGATGGTGGCGAGCGGCGTGACGTCGGTCTCGCTCATGACGCTGCCGTAGAGGCGCGAGCCGTCCTCGCGCGTCTCGACGGGCTCGGAGGGGTTCTGGACCTCTTCTTCACTCTCGCTCTCGCCGTGCGCGTGGTGGGCGGTCGATTCGTCCCCCGCGGCGAGCGCTTCGTCGTGCGAGCTCGCTTCGGCGGTGTCGCCACCCCCGCAACCGGGGATCGAGAGGAGGAGGGCACAGAGGATCGTCAGGCGGGTCGTCATGCCGCGCAGGCTGGCGCGGCTTCGGGCCCGGGCCAGCCCGCCTGTGAGAAAAAGCTCACTCGGGGGGCGGGACCTCGCCGAGATCCATGAGCGTGCGCCTGACGTCGGCCCGGTCGATCGCGCCGGCCGGGGCCAGCTCGAGGTACCGACGGTAGTGCTGCACGGCCTCGCGCCGCTCGCCGCGGTTGCCGCCCAGCCGGATCGCGTCCGCCTGGAGACGGTGCGCGTCGGCGAGCCACCCCGGCAGGGGCGTCGTCGCGTCGCCGAGGAGCGTGGCGCGGGCGAGCGCGAGCTTCGCCTCGCCGCGGTTGCCGCGGTCCATGCGGAGGCGCCCGAGCCGGTACCACCACTCACCGTTGTCGTCGACGCGCGAGACGGCCTGCTGATAGGCCGCCTCCGCCTCGGCGAGGTTGCGCAGCTCGTTGTGCGCCTGGCCCATCGCGGCGTAGATCTCGGTGCGGCTCGGCTTGAGCTCGAGCGCGCGCACCATGTCGTCGAGCGCGTCGCGCGGGCGCCCGGATCGGAGGAGGATCTCCCCTCGGATCCAGTAGGCGTCGCCCAGGCTCGGGTCGCGCTCGATCGCGTCCTCGACGCTCGTGAGCGCCTCACCGAGCGAGCCCGCCTCGAGCCCGGCCCAGCCGACGTAGAGGTGGAACTCGCCGCGCGACGGATCGAGCCGCACCGCCTGCCGCAGCGGGCCGAGCGCCTCGGTGTACTGACCGCGCGCGAACTGGACGCGGCCCATGAAGTGATTGGCCTCGGCCGAGTTGGGACGCGACTGGCGCACGCGCTCGAGCGTGTCCTCGGCCTCGTCGGTCTGACCCGCCGCCACCTGCGCCGCGCCCAGCCGGAGCAGCAGGTCCATGTCGTTCGGCGCGGCCTCGAGCGCCTCCCGGTAGGACGCCACCGCGCGCTCGGACTCGCCGCGCGCCTCGAAGAGCAGCCCTCGCTCGAGCGCGAGGCCCGGGTGCGAGGTGTCGATCCGGGCGAGCCGCTCGAAGGTCTCGGCCGCGCGCTCGAGATGCCCCGCCCGGCGGTGGGCCACGCCGAGCGCGAAGATCGCCGGCGGCAGATCCGCGTCGAGCTGGAGCGCGCGGTTCAGCTCGCGAATCGCGGCGGCCAGGTTGTTGCGGCGGATCTCGAAGCGTCCGAGGGCGAGCCGCATGTCCGCCGACTCGTCGACGCGCGAGGAGGCCTGCGCGAGCACCGCGCCCGCGTCGGATCCGCGCTCGGTGTCGAGGAAGAGCTCCGCGAGGGCCAGGTACGGCGCGAACCCATCGGGCGCGGCCTGGATGGCGGCGCGGTAGTGCTGCTCTGCCGCCTCGTGGTTGGGCGGATCGAGCGCCTCCTCGGCGCGGCCGAGCCAGAGGAGCACCTCACCGTCGTCCTCGCGCGCGCCGGCCAGCCCCTCGAGGGTCGCCTTGGCCTCCTGCACGCGGTCGGCGGCGAGCATCGCCCGCGCGGCCCCGAGCTGCGCCTCCTGCTGCGCGGTGCGACCGCTCGGGACGATCCCGTCGGCCGCGCCCTCCGCCTGGAGCACCGACTCGAACCGGACGAGCGCGTCGTTGGGTCGATCGTGCAGGAGCACGCGGCCCGCGCCGAGGAGCGCGGGCACGTGCGCGTCGTGGGCCTCGAGCGCCTGATCGTAGGCGGCGAGCGCCTGGGTCAGCCGCCCCCGCTGCTCCTGCACGCTGCCGATCAGGGTCCACGCCTCGGCGCGCGCGCCCGGAGACGACCAGAGGCGCTCCTCGCCCACCGGCTCGTGCCCGGTGACCTGTCGCGCGAGCTGCATCGCCGCCTCGGCGTCACCGGCTTCGAGCCGCATGCGCGCCTGACGGACCATCGCCTCGCCGTGCGTCGGCGTCGCCTCGAGCACCGCGTCGACCGCCGCCGCCGCCCCCTCGTCGCCCATGCCGAGGCGCGCGCGGGCGATCCCCCAGAGGGCGCGGGTGCCGCCGCCGTGCTCCGCCGCTCGCTCGAACGCCTCGAGCGCGGCGCCGAGGTCGCCGTTGCCGAGCGCGAGCTCGCCCGCGAGCAGGTCCACGTAGGGGTCCCCGGCGTCGTGGGCGCGGGCCTGGGCGAGCGCCGGGCCCGCGGCGGGGTTTCGCGTCCGCGCGAGATTCGCGGCGCGGGCGAGCGCCATCTCCGGCCCGTCCATCGCGCCTCGCTCCTGGAGCCGCGCCATGATCTGGGAGGCCTTGCCGGTGTCGCTGGCGTCGTCGAAGCGCAGCTGGAAGAGCGCGTGATGCACCAGGCTGCGCGCGAGCAGCTCGCGGTTCAGGCCCGCCTCGCTCCGCGCGCGGCCGAGGGCGATCATCGAGCGGCGCACGTCCGCCCAGCGGTCGCTCGCGGCCAGCTCCTCCGCCGACGTGATGGCCGCGCGCACCTGGGCCGGATCGCCCGCGCCGGGCATGAACCGGTCGAAGAAGTAGACGCCGAAGTAGCCGTAGGGGGTGAAGCCCAGGCCGGCGCCGACCGCGAGGAGCAGGCCGAGGAGGGCAGCCGCCACGAGCACGCCCCGGTTCTTGCGCGGCGCCTTCGGCCCGGAGACGTCCTTCTTCTTCTGGGCGACCACCCGCGGCGGGGGGAGCGAGTCCCGGGCCTCCCCCGCGGCCCCGCCCTCTTGCGGGATGTCCGCGAACTCCATGTCGTCGGCGTCGCCGCCTTCACCGAGGTCGAGCTCGCCGAACGCGGTGCCGCCCAGGCCGGTGCGCCCCGAGGCGTCCCGGACGTCCCCCTCTTCCATCCCGATCCCGGGCGCGTCGTCGACCGGCGCGGGGCCCGGCGGGAGGCTGCGGGGCTCGGGGAGGGAGAGCTCGTCGAAGTCGCCGCTGACGGCGGGGAGATCGGCCTCGCCCCGGGCGACGGGGAGGTCGGCGGACTCGGCGGGCGCGGGCAGGTCGGAGGCGCCGCGCGGCACCGGCAGGTCGAGATCCCCGAAGCCGTCGTCCTTCGGCATCGGGAGATCGGAGCGCGGGGTCGGGAGGTCGAGGTCCCCGAAGCCGTCGTCCTTCGCGACCGGGAGGTCGGCGCTCCCCTTGGGCGTGGGCAGGTCGAGATCTCCGAAGCCGCCCCCCTTGGCCGCCGGAAGATCCGTCGATCCCTTGGGCGTCGGCAGGTCGAGATCGCCGAAGCCGTCGTCCTGCCCGCCGGGCCGGACCGACTTGGGCATCGGGAGGTCGAGATCCCCGAAGGCCTCGTCCGCCTCCTCGATCACCGAGCGGGTCTTGGCCCGGGGCAGGTCGACGTCGCCGAAGCCCTTGGCGGCGGGCAGATCGACGCCACCGTCACGGGCCACCGGGAGGTCCAGATCGTCGAACGGCGTGCGCGAGTCGTCGGCCAGCGCGGGCTTCGGCTCCTGGCGCGGGGCGGACTGGCGCGGGGCGGGCAGGTCGAGGTCGCCGAACGCGCCCCCGCCGGAGGCGGCCTTGGGCGCGGGGAGGTCCAGATCGTCCAGCGGATCCCGCCGGGTCGCGGCGCGACGCGCGGGCAGATCGATGTCGGCATCGGCCGCGGAGACATCGGCCGCGGGGACGGGGGCGGCCGGGGTCGGCGCGGTGCGGGGATCGGAGCCGCGGCGCGCCGGCAGGTCGATCTCTTCGTCCGGCTCGGACGCGGCAGGCGACTGCCCCCGCGGCGCGGGCAGATCCAGCTCGAAGTCGTCCTCGGCCGGCTTGGCGGCGCGACGCGGCGCGGGGAGATCGAGCCCGTCGTCGAACCCGCCGGGCGCAGAGGGCTTGTCGGG
>SHBB01000135.1 GCA_004213565.1 Sandaracinaceae bacterium | reverse complement strand
CCCGTGGCCGCGCTCCGCATGCAGATCGACGCGCTCGACAACGTCGTGTTCGGCGACAACGTGCGGGCCGCCTCGACGCCGCTCTTCGCGGCCGACCCCTCGCGCACGAGCCTCCTCGACGGAGAGCTGCAGGACTACTTCTTCCTGCGTCGGCTCTGGCTCGAGTTCCTGATCCCGATCGGTCAGGTGCGCATCGGTCGTCAGCCCTCGCAGGGTGGTCTCGGCCTCCTCTTCAATGACGGCAACGACTTCCGCAACGACTTCGGCGATGCGCTCGACGGCACCACCTTCGACCGCATCCTCTTCGCCACGCGGCCGTTGACGATCTTCAACGCGCTCACGCGGGGCGACTCTCGCCCCACGCCCCTGATCTTCGCGCTCGCCTACGACTGGCTCGCGGAGGACACGCTCGGGCTGGGCGGGGATCCGGGCGTGCGCTCGCCGTTCCCGTTCGCGCAGCTGCCGGGCGGCGAGGACGACGTCTACCAGACGACGCTCGTGCTCGCGTGGCGCGACGAGGACTTCAACAGCGAGGTCAACGCCCGCGACGAGCTGACGGCCGGTCTCGTCATGGTCTACCGAGGCCAGGACTCGACCGACAGCAACATCTACATCGGCGACGCCTTCTACCGCATACGCTGGAGCGCCTTCGGGCGCCGCGCGCCGGGCATCTACTCCGAGGGTGAGCTCTACACGATCCAGGGCTCTACCTACGGCCTCGGCCTGGTGAACCCGACCACGGGTCGCGTCGGCGCGCGCAAGGGCGCGAACGTCTGGGGCGGCGCGGCGCGCCTCGGCCTCGACGACCCGATGTGGGGCGCCTACCTCGAGAGCGGCTTCTCGTCCGGGCAGGATCAGCTGCTGGGCACGCTCGCGCAGGTGAACCAGCCCGACGACTGCCCGCCGGAGGAGACCTGCCTCTCGCTCCGACAGCGGCCCAACAACCCCGCCTACCAGGTGGGTCTCCTCCTCTACCCGACGGTCCTCGCGGTGCGCACCGCGGCGACCTACGGCGCCGACTTCGACTCGGTGTGGTCGGGCGGCGGCGTCTGGAACTCGATCTACTTCATGCCGCGCGTGTCCTTCCGGCCGCTGCCCGGCGTGGAGCTGATCGGTCAGTTCATCCTCGCCTTCGCGGACCAGCTCAACCTCCCGCTCAACGACGAGCGCACGGACGCCGACGGCGCCGGCTGCGGTCTCGACGAGGCCTGCATCCTGGGCTGGGAGGCGGACGTGGCGCTCAAGGTCAGCTGGGGCCCGAACGACGAGATGCGCTGGTCGAACGAGTTCGGCATCATGAACGCCGGCCCGGCGCTCGGCCCGCGCCTCTCCAGCTCGCTCATCTGGACGCTCCAGTCGCGGATCGCCTTCGTCTTCTGACGCGCGAGAGAGAGCATCGGCAGAGGGCGTCGGCTTCGGTCGGCGCCCTTCGTCGTTCCGTCGCGTGCTCGAAATTTCGGCTCGGACGCCGCGTCTCCTAAGATCCAGCCGCCGTGAGAAAGGTCTGGGCAGTGCTGGCGATGAGCGCCTTCGCCGCGACGGCGTCGGCGGATCGGCGCCTGCACGTGGTGGACGCGGGCGAGTCGCTGGGCGCGCTCGCCGTCCGCTATCACGTGAGCGTCGACGACCTCCGTCGCTGGAACGCGCTGTCGGGCGACACGATCCAGGTGGGGCAAGAGCTGGTCGTCGAGGAGGGCCCGGTCCTCCGCTACACCACCGTGCCCGGCGACACCCTCGGCTGCATCGCGACCCGCTTCGGGGTGCCCGTCGAGCGCATCGTCGCCGACAACGAAGGCGTCTCGCCGCAGCGCCTCGACGTGGGCCGCGAGCTCGTGCTGCGGGGCGGCACGGATCCCCGGGCCGGCGAGCGCGACGCGCCGCCCGCGGTGGTGCACGTGGTCGCGGCCGGGGAGACCCTGTCCCACGTCGCCCGCGCGCACGACGTGGAGATCGCGGAGATCCTCGCGCACAACCCGGGGCTGGACCCCGACCGCGTTCGGATCGGTCGCGAGCTGTCCATCCGCCCCGGGCCCGAGAGCGCGAGCCTGGGCGCGCCGAACTGCGGCGCCATCCGCGGCGGCGTCCAGGTCGGCGAGCACCCCGCGTACGTCCTCCGCAACCCCGAGCGCGCGTGGGCCACTCGGAGCACCCAGCGCCGCCTGCGCAGCGCGTTCGACGTCGTGCACCGCCGCCACCCGCGCGCGCCGCGCGTACGCGTGCACGATCTGTCGCTCGAGGGCGGCGGCCCCATCGACGATCATCGCAGCCACCAGTCCGGGCGCGACGTCGACATCACCTACTTCCAGCGCCGCGGCTGTGACGCGCGCGACGGCTGCCCGCTGACCCGCGTCGACCCCGGTGACCTCGACGTGCGCCGGCAGTGGACGCTCCTCCACCGCTGGCTGCGAGGGGACCAGGCGGAGGCCATCTACGTCGACTACGCACTCCAGGCGCCGCTTCACCGGGAGGCGCGGCGGCGGGGCGCGAGCGCCGCCCAGCTCGCGCGCTGGTTCCAGTATCCGCGCGGCCGCTGGCACGCGGATGGCGTCGTCCGTCACTTCCCGAACCACCGAGACCATCTGCACGTGCGGTTCTCGTGCGACGGCGAAGAGCGCTGCCGCTGAAGGCGCGCATTTGCTCGAATCCACGCGGGGTGAGATCGGTTAGTCTCCGCGGAGGGAGGGCGCGGTGAGCGACGAGGCCGAGGGGATCTGGCGGCGTTTCGACGAAGAGGTGAGCGACGCGCTCCTGCGCGCGGTCAGCGGGGCCTTCGCCTTCGTCGCCTGCGCGGACGCGCACCTGGCCGAGGCCGAGGTGGAGCGCTTCCTCGCGTGGGTCGAAGCGCGCGACGTCTTCGAGAGGCTCCCGGCCGATCGGCTCGAGGCGCACTTCCGCGGGCTCGCGCAGGCGTTCGCGCACGACTTCGCCGACGGCGAGCGACGCGCCACCGAGGCCGTCGCGGCCGTCGGGCAGGACCCTCGCGCGCGTGAGCTGGTCCTGAGCGCGGCGCGCGTGGCGGTGGTGGCCGACGAGCGGCTGATGGAAGTGGAAGAGGCCGCGGTGGCGCGGATCCGTGCGGCGCTCGGCCTCGTGGAGGGGGATTCGGAATGACGGAAACGATGACAATTCGAGGCGGGCTCGCGTATCCTTCGCGCATGCGTCGCGCATGGATGCCTCTCGTCACTCTCTCTTTGCTGGCCTTCGGATGTGCGGAGCAGCCTCGGTGCGAAGCACGCGGCTCGGCGAGCCGGCCGCGTGTGGACGTCGAGTGCAACGCGGGCAAGGTCCCCGTGTGCGGCGACGACCCGCTCGAGATCTACAGCCAGAGCACGGGCGCGTTGCTGCCCGTGCCGCCCGACTCGGTCGCGAACGGCTCGTGCGCGGGCATCGAGGGCCCGTGTCGGCCGCGCGTGATCTGCGCGTCCGCGGGCGCGTCGCCCACGTGCGCCAACGGGGCCGCCCCGACGTGCGTGCGCGGTGAGACCACGCAGCTCTCCGAGCCGACGCCGCCGCCGATGGACTCGGGCACGATGGACGAGGACTCGGGCACGGACACCGACGCGGGCACGGACACCGACGCGGGCGCGGACACCGACTCCGGCGTCGCGGACGACGCGGGCCCCGAAGACTCCGGCGTCTGAGCCCCTCAGTTGAGGTAGCGCGGGGGCTCGTCGTCGCCGCCGCGCACCACCCGCAGGTCGGGGCCGCTGCGCCGCTTCTTCTTCTTCGGGGAAGCGCCGCTGGGCGTCCGCGGCCGCGTGATCCACTTGGCGAAGCCCACGCCCGCCGCGATGGCCGCCGCCTGCTCCGCCAGGACGAAGGGGTCCTTCGCGAGCACGGCCATCAGGGCCGAGATGCCGATGCCGATGGCGAGCGCGGTCCACGCCTTCAGCGGGATCATCAGCGGGAAGAGCAGGATCTCGCGGCCCCGGAAGATCACCGGGAAGGCGCCGAACGCGGCCGCGGCGACCACCCCGGCCCCCGAGGGCGGGAACACCTGCACGCTCACGCCCATCACCGAGAGCAGCGCCCCGAGCGCGAGGCAGCCGGCCGCGCCCGCGAGCACACCCACGCCGGTGAGCTGCAACGTCCGCTTGGCGCCGAAGGACTCCTCGAACGCCGAGAGGAAGAAGTAGATCATCAGCAGCGTGATCGCGAAGCCGATCAGGGCTGCGGGCTGCGGCGGCCAGACCATCCAGTACGTGAACGGCTGCCACGCCAGCATCCAGGCGTTGCCCTCCATGAAGCCGACGTTGAGGGCGCCCAGCTCGAAGAGCGGGAAGCCGCCGACGTTCTCCACGATGGCGACGGTGACGAACGAGACCCCGAGGAAGATGAGGAGCTTCTTGACCGTCGGAGTGAGCCGGGGGAACTGGAAGCGCACGCTCCCTTGGATGTAGTCATCGGGGGGCGCGGGAGCAACCGGGTCAGTCCGAGACGACCTCGGGCTCGATGGCGCCCATGCGGCCCTGCTGGAAGTCCTCGATGGCCTGCATGATCTCGCCGCGCGTGCTCATCACGAAGGGTCCGTAGCGCGCCACCGGCTCGCGCAGCGGCTGCCCGGCGATCAACAGGACGTCCATCGCTCCCGCGGCCTCCTCGGGGACCGAGAGCGTCACCGCGTCGCGGTCGTGGCGTAGCACCGCCATCTGCCCGTCCGCGACCGAGGCGCCACCCACCACGCCCTCGCCGCCGAACACGTAGGCGAAGGCGGCGCGCTCGCGCGGCAGCGGCTGCGTCAGCGCGCCACCGGGCTGCAAGGTCACGTGCAAGTACGTGATCGGGACGTGCGTGTCGATCACGGCCTTCGCGCCGAGCGCCTCCCCCGCGATGACGCGCACGCGGACGCGGCCGTCGTCGCTCTCGACCGTCGGGATGCGCTCGCTCGGCACCTCCTGGTAGCGCGGGCGCCGCATCTTGTGCGCGCGGGGCAGGTTCACCCAGAGCTGGAAGCCGTGCATGGGTCCGCCGCGCTCGCGCATCTCCTCGCCCGGCATCTCGGAGTGCACGACGCCCGCGCCCGCGGTCATCCACTGCACGTCGCCGGGACCGATGCGCCCCGCGTGTCCCTGCGAGTCGCGGTGACGCACCTCGCCCTCGAGCACGTAGGTCACCGTCTCGAACCCGCGGTGGGGGTGATCGGGGGCGCCGATCGCCTCTCCCGGGCCCCAGGTGACGGGACCCATCTCGTCCAGCAGGAGGAAGGGATCGACGAGCTCCAAACCCGCGGTCGGGAAGGGGCGGCGCACCGGGAACCCCCCTCCTTCGAGCTGACGGTGGGCGGTCACGACGCCGGCGACGGATCGACTCTCGCTCATGCCCTCACCGTGCGTCGCGATGGACGCGCGCGAAAGGGGGCGGTCCTCGATGGGTCGCATCGACGCGCTCGATGGCCAGTCCTCCGGGGCGTCGATCAGGGCGCGACGCTGAGCGTCGGGGTCGCCTCGCCGGGCAGGGCGCAGTAGTCCCCGCTGCAGACCTCGCCCGAGGGGCAGTCGGCGCCCGCGCCACAGAAGCTCTGGCAGCGCCCTCCGATCCGACATCGGCTCCCCGTCGCCACGCTGAACGTCTCCGAGGCGGTGGCGAAGAGCACCGCGCCGGCCTCGTCGCGGGCCTCGAGGTGCGCCGTGTAGTCGAACCCGGGCAGCACCCGCGTGCCGAGCGCGCCGGCCGCGCAGGGGACCGAGGCGTCGCTCGCGATCTGGCCGCCGCCGCCGAGCGAGTCGAAGACGACGTGCACCGTCGAGAGCCCCGCCGCCTCGCAGCTCATCAGGCTCGCCCCCTGGCCCTGCACGTCGAAGAGCGCGCCGATGGTCCCCGTGAAGAACTCGCCCTGCGGCACCACGATGGGCGGCCCCTCCAGCTCGGCCGTCACGTCGGCCGCATCGCCGATGGCCACGACGTTGCCCGTGCCGTCGATGGCCTCGAGCCGCACGCGCCAGTCCCCGGCCGCGACGACCTGCCCGCGACCGCGTCGGCCCGCCGTGTCGAACACCCCCACGTCTCCGCTGTCGTCGGCCGCGGTGCAGCTGAAGAAGAGCCCGGCGTGCGGCACGGGCCGCTGCACGTCCAGGAAGGTCACGCGCACCCGGTTCGCGCCGAGCGCCGCGCAGCTGGACTCGGTCGGCATCGACCCGTCGATCGTCCACTGCCCCTGGATCGACACCGCGCTCCCGACCGGGTCGAAGTCGCTCAGCGCGACGCACCCGCCGAGCGACACCCCGAGAGCGATGAGCAGCAGCTTCCGCACGCGCTGATCCTAATCGCTCCGCGGGCCGCGTCACGTCTCGGGTTGTGAGAACGGCCCCACACGAAGAAGGGCGGAGCACCGTCGGTGCCCCGCCCTCCGCGACGTCAGCGCGTCGACCCGCTCAGGGGTTGTAGTCGGCGGCGCACGTGCTGAGGCCGAGGCCTCCGGCCGCGTCGATCGTCAGGCTGCAGATCCCCACCGGGTCCCAGGACTTGAAGCCCCCGCGGTACCCTTCGATGACCACGTCGTAGTCGCCCGGCGCGAGCGGCGCGCCTCCGACGCCGCTCATCACGTTGATCTCCTCGCCGCAAGCGACGGTCATGCCCCGGTCTTGTCCCGCGACGAACGCGCCGCCGGCGGTGCCGTCGTCGAAGAAGAGCTCCCAGCGCATCGCGTCCACGCCCGCGGTGGCGCAGTCGGTGTAGGTGCCCGACGCGGTCCGGCTCTCCCACTCGAAGAACGCCACGACGGTCGAGCTGTCGAGGCGGAAGTCGAGGTCGAGGTCGAGCGGGGTGCCCGCGCCGACGGTGACCGGGCTGGCGGTCTGGACCTCGCTGATCACCGCGCCGCCCGTGGCGAGGAGCTGCGCCGCCACGAGGTAGTCGCCGGCCGCGAGGAGCGGCGTGCCGCTGTTGAACACACCGTCGCCACAGGGCGCGCCCATCACGACGCGCACGCCGCTGGTGAGCTCGGTGTCGTCGGGCGCGTAGAACCAGAGCTCCACGCTCGTCGCCGCGACGGCGTCACACGACTTGTCGGTCGACATCTGGCCACCGATCGACCAGGTGGCGTTGAGCACCGCGTCGTTGCCCAGGGGGTTGAAGCCGCCCACGAAGTCGACCGGGGCGCCGCCGTTGATGATGAACGTGTCGCCGTCCGCGAGGGTGAACATCTGGTCCATCGCGGTGGCGATGATGACGCCGTCGGCGTCCACGGCCACGACGCGGATCTCGTAGCTGCCCGGCACGAGCAGCTCGCTGAAGCCGCCGGTGGCGCAGGCGTAGGCGAGGGTGGAGGCAGGGTCGGGCACGCCGGCGCCGTCGAGGAACTGCACGTGCACCTCCGCGATGCCGAGGCCCGCGCAGTTGCCGGCGTCCGGCGTCGCGCCGTTGATGGTCCAGCTGCCCTGGAGGGTGCCCGCCGGGACCGAGTCGACGACGAAGTCCACCGTGCCGAGCACGATCGTGTCGCCGAAGCTGGCGCGGAAGGCCATCGGGTCCGCGGCCGCGACGAGCACGTCGGCGCCGCCGCTGCGGTTCACCGCCTCGACGACGAGGTCGTAGTCACCCGCGAGGAGGACCGGGCTGGTCGAGAACGAGCCCTGCGCGCAGGGGAAGGTCAGCGACCGATCGATCCAGCTGCCCGCCCCGTCGAGGACCCGTACCCGGACGTCGGTGATGCCGACCGCGTCGCAGCTGGCCGCGCTGGGCGCGGCGCCGTTGATCAACCAAGCGCCTTCGACGCTGACTTCGGGGCCGAACGGGTCCGGCTCGATCTCGACCACGCAGCCGCCCCATACGAAAGGAGCGGCGAGCGCCACCGCCCACAAGGCTTTTCCAAGCTTCATTCTCATCCTCCCTGAAAGATGCCGAGATCGTCTCTCGACCCAGGCGCGCTGTCCAGACGGCAGGGCCGCTCCGTTGATTCAGCGGGCGGCGGGGCGTACTTCGCCAACACGAGGCCCGCGCTCATTGTGGCCCGCGATGGCACGTGTTGACACGGTTTCGGGCCTGGTTAGCTTGGATTTCGCGGAGGGCGCGAGCCGGGTCCAAGGGGGGCCCGGGGCGCGAGGGCCCCCGCTCCATCATCAACCCGTGCTCGCCTCCAGGCGAGCCGACAGGAGACATACGCCATGCCCATGCTGACCCGTTGGGACCCGTTCGCCGAGCTGTCTCGGCTTCAGAACGACATGAACCGCGCCTGGACCAACCGCGAGCGCTTCGAGCCCGCGGTGGACATCCGCGAGGAGGACGAGGCGATCGTCATCGAGGCCGAGGTGCCCGGCTTGAAGGCCGACAACCTCAAGGTGCACGTCGACGACAACGTGCTGACCCTCGAGGGCGAGCGGCGCTTCGAGAAGGAGGAGAAGAAGGAGCGCTACCACCGCATCGAGCGCTCGTACGGCAAGTTCGTGCGGAGCTTCTCGCTCCCGAAGAACGTCGACGGCGAGCACATCGACGCGAAGCTCGACGACGGGCTGCTCACCGTCCGGCTCCCCAAGCGGGCCGCGCCGGAGAAGCGCCGCATCCAGATCGAGCCCGGCGCCTGAGAGGTCGGGGGAGGTCCGGACGCCGACGCTGCTGACCGGGGACGTCGAGGTTGGCGCGATCGGTCGAGACCTCGCTCACACCGTGGCACGTCGTCACTCCCGGTCCGTCGCACACGGCTTAGATCTGAATACGTAGCGGCGCCGACATGGCCCAGCCCCTCCCCCCCAAAGGCTGTGTCGGCGCCGCGTTTTTCGTCCGTCGCGTCAGGAGACGCTGGCGCGCGACTCCGCCGCTTCGCCGACCTCGGCTCCCGGCAGACCCGCGAAGGCGTCCACGACGAGCTGATGTTGCTCGATCAGGTGCGCCTGCTTGGAGCCGGTGGCCGGGCTGGCGCTCGACGGCCTGGAGACGCAGCGCATCGGGAGGCGGTGGTCGAGCATCTGGGGCAGGTTCGCGTTGATGTAGTACCAGGCGCCGGAGTTGAACGGCTCCTCCTGGACCCAGACCAGCTCCGTGCCGTCCGCGTAGGGCGCGAACACGTCGCGGAGCTCCTGCTCGCGGACGGGGTAGAGCTGCTCGAGCCGCACGATGGCGACGTCGTCGCGCCCCGCCTTCTCCCGGCCGCGCAGGAGGTCGAAGTAGACCTTCCCCGAGCAGAAGAGCACGCGCTTGACCTTCTTCGCCGCGACCTGCCGCTCCGGGATGATGCGCTGGAACGAGCCCTCGGAGAGGTCGTCGAGCGTGACCGCGGCGTCTTCGTTACGCAGCAGGCTCTTGGGCGACATGATGACCAGCGGCTTGCGCCAGGGGCGCTTCACCTGGCGGCGGATCGCGTGGAAGATCTGCCCGGCCGTGGTCAGGTTGCAGATCATCATGTTGTCTTCGGCGCAGAGCGAGAGGAAGCGCTCGAGCCGCGCGCTCGAGTGCTCCGGGCCCTGCCCCTCGAAGCCGTGCGGGAGCAGCATCACCAGGCCGCTGAGCCGGTGCCACTTGTCCTCGGAGCTCGAGATGAACTGGTCGATGATGACCTGCGCGCCGTTGGCGAAGTCGCCGAACTGCGCCTCCCAGACGACCAGTCCGTCGGGGCTGTCGAGGCTGTAGCCGTACTCGAAGCCGAGCACGCCGGCCTCCGAGAGGCAGCTGTCGTAGATCTCGAAGCGTCCCTGGGTCGGCGACAGGTGCGCGAGGGGCACGTGGGGCTTGCCGCTCTTGGCGTCGTAGAGGACCGCGTGGCGGTGGCTGAAGGTGCCCCGCTCGGCGTCCTGGCCGGTGATGCGGATCGGCACGCCCTCCGCGAGGAGCGACGCGTACGCGAGCATCTCGCCGCTGCCCCAGTCCACGGGCGCCTCGCCCCGCCCCGCCTTGCGCCGGTGCTGCAGGTTCGCCTTGATCTGGCGCAGCGCCTTGAAGCCCTCCGGGAGCGCGGTGAGCTTGTCCATCAGCTCGGTGAGCTTCGCCCGCGGCACGCTCGTGTCGGCGTCGGCGGTCTTGATGTCGTCGCCGCCGCTGTACCCGGTCCAGATGCCGGCGAACGCGCTGGTCTCGTAGAGGTGGTTCGTGCTGCGGACGTCCTCGAGGGCCGCCTCGAGGCGCGCACGGCTCTGCCGCTGGATCTCCTCGGCCTCCTCGCGCGTCATCTGGCCCGTGTCCACGAGCCGGTCGATGTAGACCTCTCGCACGCTCGTCTTGGCGTCGATGGCCTCGTACATCAGGGGCTGCGTGAAGCGCGGCTCGTCGCCCTCGTTGTGGCCGTACTTGCGGTAGCAGTAGAGGTCGAGGACCACGTCGCGCCGGTAGCGCTGGCGGTACTCGGCCGCGATCCGCGCGACGTGCACGACCGCCTCCGGATCCTCGCCGTTCACGTGGAAGACCGGGCAGCGCAGCATGCGCGTGATGTCGGTGCAGTAGCGCGTGGAGCGCGCGTCGCGGATCGCGGTGGTGAAGCCGATCTGGTTGTTCACCACGACGTGCATCGTGCCGCCGGTGTCGTACGCGCGGAGCCCGGCGAGGTTGAGCGTCTCGGCGACGACGCCCTGGCCGATGAAGGCCGCGTCGCCGTGGATCAGCAGCGGCATCACGCGGCTGCGCTCGGCGTCGCCCTTGCGGTCCTGCTTGGCGCGGACGCGCCCCTCCACCACCGGGTTGACGAACTCGAGGTGGCTCGGGTTGAACGACAAGGTGAGGTGCACCTTGCGGCCGTCGATAAAGCGGTCCGTGGAGTGCCCGAGGTGGTACTTCACGTCGCCGCTGCCGAGGTAGCGCTCGGGGTCGTTGTCCTCGAAGGCCGCGAGGATGTCGTGCGGAGGCAGCTCGAGCACGTTGATCAGCACGTTCAGGCGGCCGCGGTGGGCCATGCCGATCACGATCTCCTCGACTCCGAGGGGCGCGGCGTGATCGATGATGAGCTCGAGCATCGGGATGACGCTCTCGCCGCCCTCCACGCTGAAGCGCTTGGCGCCGATGTACGTGCTGTGGAGGAAGCGCTCGAACGTCTCGGCGTCCGTGAGCTTGCCGAGGATGCGGACCTGCGTCTCCCGATCGAGCTCGGTGTGGTTGCAGGTGTCCTCCATCCGGTGCTGGAGCCAGCGGCGCTCCTCCGGATCTTCGATGAAGGTGAACTCCACGCCGATCGTGCGGCAGTAGGTGTCCTTCAGCCGCTGCACGATCTCCCGGAGCGACAGCTTCTTGTTGCCGTAGGCGAAGATCGTCTCCGGATCGACCTTGTGCAGCCCGAAGGTCTCGAGGCTGAGGTCGAAGGGGAGCTGATCCTGCATGCCGAGCGGATCGAGCTGCGCGAAGAGGTGCCCGCGCACGCGGTATGCGTTCACCATCGCGCTGACGCGCGCCTGGAGCTCGACCGCCGCCTGCATGTCCGCCGAAGGTGGGATGGTGGCCATGGTGCCGAAGGGCGGCACCACCTCCGCGGTGGGCGGCAGGCTGAACACGCCGCTCGCGTTGCGACCGCCCATCTTCATGGGAGGCGCCTTCGCAGCGGGGGGCGCTGCGGCCGCGCTCGCGTGAGCGGTGGTCGCGGAGGGGGCCGGCATCATGCCGACGTCCCGGTCGAGACCGTCGAAGTACTTGCGCCATTCCGCCGAGACTGCGGCGGGGTTCTCTCGATATCGAAGATAGAGCTCTTCGACCAGAGCCTGGTTGACGCCGAAGTCGTAAGCCATCGTCGCCTTTCGCGAGGGATTGCCTCGAAGTTACCCGATATTACCCGTGTTCTCGGACAGGGACCACCCCCACCCCGTCCTCACCACCATCCCCCGCTTCTCCGGGGGTACGGCGAGCTTCTCACCTTTTGTCGTCACCCGCCCGTCGACCCCTCGATCGGGAGGTCCATGGCCAGCGCCTTCGCCTCGTCCCGCGGGACCTCGGCGAGCAGATCGAACGGGGCCCGCGCGAAGCGTAGGGCCGCCAGCTTGGTCCGGCCGTCGCCGGCGCGCAGCGCGTGCTGCGCTTGCTCGGTGAGCAGGGCGAGCTCCGTCGCCCGGCCGAGCGTGAGCGCGAAGCGGCGCGCGCCGGCCTCCACGTCGAGCGGGTCCTGCCCCATGGTCTCGAGCAGCCAGCCGCCCGCGCGGCGGATGGTGGCCAGGGCGCGCTCGCCCAGCGCTCGCAGCGCCTCGTCCTCGACCTGCTTCTGGCCCGCGGCGAGCCGCGCCCCGAGCGCCTCGAGCGCGCCCTGGTCGCGGCTGAGCGCGCGCAGGGTGTCGAGGCTGAGCACGTTCGTGGTGCCCTCCCAGATCGGCAGGACCTGCGCGTCGCGCAGTAGGGTGGGCAGGCCCGTGTCTTCCACGTAGCCCGCGCCGCCGAAGGACTCCAGCACCTCGGACGCGACCGCGACCGCCTGCTTGGCGGTGGTCAGCTTGGTGATGGGGGTCAGCAGCCGGAGCAGCGACGCGTCGTTCTCGTCCGCCTCTCCCGCCTCGGCCTTCCCGATCAGCGAGCCGGCGAGGAAGGTCAGCTGGAGCGCGCCCTCGTACTCGGCCTGCAGGCCGGCGAGCGTCTCGAGGTGGAGCGGCTTGTCGCTCAGCGGGGCGCCGAACGCGACGCGGCGCCGAGCGTAGTCGCGGGCGAGGGCGATGCCGCGTCGCATGCCGCCCACGCTGCTGATCGCGTTCCAGGTCCGCGTGATGTTGAGCATCGGGGAGATGTGCCGCACCCCCGAGTCGGTGCCCTTGACCAGCTCCGCCGGGGCGCCGCGCAGCATCAGCTCCGCCGTCGGCACCTTGCGCGTGCCGAGCTTGTCCTTGAGCCGGTTGATCTCGATGTTCTGGAGCCGGCCGTCGGCGTCGCGCGTCTCGACGTAGAAGAGCGCGAGCCCGCGCCCGCCCGGGCCGTTGCCCTCGGGGCGACCGAGGGTCAGCGCCATCTGGCTGGTGGTCGCGCTCGTGAACCACTTGCGCCCGTAGAGGCGCCAGCCCCCGTTCTCGTGCCGCGCGACGGTCTCGCTGCGGCCGACGTCCGAGCCGCCGGTCGACTCGGTCATCCACTGGCCGCTCGTCCAGAAGGTCGCCGGATCGCGGCTCGTGAGGCGAGGCACCGCGCGGTCGATCAGCGCCTGGTTGCCGGACTCGAGCAGGCTGCGCGCCGCGCCATCGGTCATGGCGAGCGGGCAGGAGTAGACGTCGGTGGACGGGCCGAAGAGCTGGATCAGCGCCAGCTGGTGGAGGCGAGAGTAGCGGCCGTGCTTCCGCTCGTAGGGCGTCGCCACCACGCCGTGCTCCGCCGCGAGCACCTCGGCGCGCTTCCAGAGCGGGCTCACCTCGATGTGATCGATGCGGTTGCCCCAGGGATCCCACTGGGTGAGCACCGGCTCGGCGAGGCGGTCCTCCTGCTGCATCCGGTACAGCTCGCCACCCGCCAGCTCACCCATCTCGCGCAGCGCCGGCTCGATGTCGGCGAGCACGTCCTCGGGCAGCACGCGCGCCAGCAGCTGCTTCAGCGCTCGGTCCTCGTCGTACTGGTTCCCGAGCGCGGGCGGGGGCTGGTTGAAAGGCTGCATCCGTCCTCCGCCCGGAGGTATACGACGCTCACCCGGTCACGTCATCGAAAGGTGTAGAAGAACGCACACCGTTCGAAGGTGGTGCCATCGACGTAGCCCTCGTAGTCCATCTGCAGTCGCCGCTCGAAGGGCACCGCGCCGAGCAGGTGGAGCCGGTACTGCGCCACGGACACGCGGCCGCTGCCCAGGTGGTCCCGGCAGCAGAAGTCGAAGCCCGTCGCGCCGCTCAGCGGCAGGGAGAACGGGCCGCGGAGGTAGTAGAACGCGCCGCCGAAGTAGTCCTCGATCCCCGTCCCGAGGGCGGTCTCGACGCCGTCGACGCGGATGCGGTGGTCTCCCTCCATGAACCACCACCCCGCCTCGACCCCGCGGACGACGAGGTGCTGTCCGACGTACTGACCCGGCCCCTCTGCGTCGAGCACCGGGACCAGGCCCCGGTCGTGCGTCTCGGCGCCGCACTCGGCGCGGAGCCGGCCGAGCTCGGGGTCGAAGCCGGCCGGATCGTGCGCGGCCTCCAGGGTGAGCGCCACCGTCGCGTCTCCCTCGTTCCGGATCTCCCAGCGCAGCTCGGACGCCACCGGGATGGGCAGGCGCAGCGCGGCGCGCGTCCCGTCGAAGGCGCTCATCGCCGAGTCGTGGAGGCCGGCGGGCTCGCTCGCCCCGAGCCAGCGCGACAGCGGCGTCTCGGCCACCGTGACGCCGTCCACCACAAGCCGGCTGACGAGCGCGGGCGACGCCTCGGCCGCGAGGCTGTGAACCACGGTGGGACCCTCGATCGTGATCGCGCCGACGGCGCCCGGCGCCAGCTCGAGCGGCTGGATCACCGTGGCCTCGACGGGGCGCGCGCCGTCGACCCAGAGGGCAGTGGCGGCGTCGAGCGCGGCGCGCTCATCGGCGGTGAGCGTCCCGTCGAACGATCGCACCGCGGTGCCGGCGGGGAGCCGACGCCAGTCGACCTGGTGGTAGACGATGAGGTCCTCTCGCCCGTCCGCCTCGAGCGTCAGGCGGATCGAGCCCGCGAACGCGATCGGCGCCGCGATGATGTAGCCGTCGCTCGCGCGGTCGCGCCCCGCGACCCACGGGCCGGGCAGCGCGGGCACGGCGCCGCTCGTGAGCGCCTCCAGGGTGGTGCCCCGCCCCGCGCCGAAGTCGATCTCCGCGCCGTCGACGTAGACGTGCACCGGGAGCGTGTCGCCGGTCTCGTGTCGCTCGCTGCCGTCGCGGATCGTCAACCAGATGCGCGTGATCACGCCGGGCCCGTCCGCCTCGAAGAACACGCGCTCGTCTCCGTCGACGCGGACGAACTGGTTGAAGTCGCGGTTCTCGGGTCGCGCGCCGAAGGGCCCCGGCTGCCGCGAGCTGGAGAGGTGCACGCTGCCCGGGAGGCGTCGCGCGGGCAGCTCGGGATCCGCGAGCGCCGCGTACGGATCGAACGCGGCGGCGGGTCCGGAGGCGGGCGCGGGCGCCTCCGAAACGCAGCTCGACACGAGCAACGCGAGCAGACACGCGATCGCTCTCACAGGTAGCCCTCGAAGGCCGCGTGCGGGAGCGTCGCGCCGCGGCGGAGGTGGACGCCGAAGAGGGTGCGGTCCATCTCGCGCGCCAGGCGCAGCACGGGCGGCTGGCTGGTCCCGCCCTTGAACACGCGCGCCTCGGCTTCGATCATCGAGTCCAGCAGCGACGCATAGAGCCCGCGCAGCAGCCCCCGGCCGCGGAGCGCGGGGGCGAGCACCAGGTCCATGCCGGCGGCGCGCCCCCAGAACGGGCTCTCCTTCACCGCGGCCGAGACGTGACCCGCGAACGCGCCGTCGCGCCGCACCACGAAGTGTCCCTCGCGATCCGAGCGCAGCCGCTCCTCGAACGACGCGAGGAAGCCCGGGTTGGCGCCGAACCAGCAGTACACCGGCTCGCGCGCGAAGGTCTCCCGGTGCAGCGCGAGCGTCGCCTCGACGTCGCGCGCCTCGAGCGGGGTCACGGTGATCTCCGAGGGCAGCGGCCGGGCCTCGAGCTTCGCGCGCGCTCGGGTGGGCTCGCCGAGGAGCTGGATCGAGTCGACGCCGAGGCCGCGGGCGAGCAGCGCCTCGAGCGTGGCTCGATGATGCGCGTCGAGCATGAGGTCGAGATCCGCCTCCATGCGGGGCAGCTCCGCGTCGAGCGTGGCGGCACGAAAATGCTCCGGTGCGGACTCGAGATCCATGGCGACCTGCGACACGGGCTCCCCGACCCAGGCGTCCTCCTGGTGGCGCCACGCCAGCACCGCGGTGACGCGGCCGGCCTCCTCGTGCACGGCGACGCGCCCCTCCTCGTGGATGGGCCGCAGGTAGGCGCGGATGGACTCCGTGGCCGCCTCGCTGTCGACGTAACCGGGGCGGCGGCGGTAGGTCGCGCGGCGCAGCTGGGCGTGGGCTTCGAGGAGGGCGTCGTCCACGCGTGTCGATGGCACACGGTCAGCCCGCGCTCAACACCTCTTCGAGCGGCGGCATACGGCCGCCGTGCGCGCGGAGCTCGTCGACCAGCGCCCTCGCGCCAGCGGTCATGGGCAGGTCGAAGCGCCGCACCAGGGTGATGACGTCGTCGAACACGGGCAGCGCGTCCAGCTGGAGCAGCCGCTTCTTGGCCACCCCGTGGCTCGCCACGCGATAGGGCAGCACGCCGACGCCGACGCCGTCGAGCACCAGGCTCTTGACCAGCTCCATGCTCGAGCAGGTGAGCTGGCTCGGCGGCGTCACCCCGTCACGCTTCAGCGCGCCGAGCAGGTACTGCGTCTGCGCCAGCTCCGGGACGTGCAACAGCGGCACCGACGCGAGGACCTCCGCCGGGCTCGCGCGCCGATGCTTGCGGAGGAGCGAGGCGCTGACGACGAAGCCGACGCGGTCACGGAACAGATCGACGACCACCGTGTCGTCGTGGCGCGACGGGTTGACGATGAGCCCCACGTCGAGCCGCCGCTCGACCACCGCGCGCTCGAGGTCGCGCGAGTTCCCGTTCTGGAGCGACAGCGCGATCTTCGGGAAGCGCTCGAGGAAGCGCGCCATGAAGCCCGGGAGCAGGTACGCGGCGAGGCTCTCGTGGGCCCCGAGCGTGAAGGCGCCGCGCGGCTCGGTGTCCAGCGCGAGCAGCTCCTCCTTGGCCGCCTCGAGCGTGCGGTCGGCCTGCCGGACGTGCTCCAGCAGGATCTCCCCCGCGCGCGTCAGGGACACGCCTTGTCGGCTCCGGTGCAGGAGCGTCGCGCCGAGCGCCTCCTCGAGCTTCTTCACCGCCACGCTGAGGGAGGGCTGGCTGATGTGCAGCGCGCGCGCCGCCGCGGTGAACGAGCCGCGGTCCGCTACCTCCGCGAAGTAGCGCAGGGGCGCGCTCAGAAGGTCGGGATCCGGCACGCGGCGACCCTACCTTCCGGCGCTCGGCTGGGCTACATTCGCGACCCCCATGGGCGAAGACACGGGCGAGCGCGACCTGACGGGACGCTGTGGCACCTGCTCCTTCTTCATGTCGTACAAGACCGACGAAGAGGGCCGCGAGGTCGGGGAGTGTCGGCTCGGGTGCTGGCCGCCGCCGCTGCTCGACACGCAGACCTGCGCTCACCACAAGCCGCGGGGCGCGAGCTGGGACGGGGCGCTCAAGAGGAAGAAGGCGGCGGGGATGCCGCGCCGGATGCGTGAGGCCGACGCGCCCGCGCCGCCGCCCAAGCGGCCGCTGCCGCAGGAGATCGACATCGACATGGACATCGACGAATTCCGACGCGTGCTCCGCGAGGTGATCCACGAGGAGCTGGGGGTGGGCGACGTACAGCTCGGCGACCGCTGGCACGGCGGCGAGCTGGTCATGAAGCCCGGCAAGGAGGACACGCAGGACAAGAGCGTGCCCATCGAGGCCTTCTTCAAGAAGATCGTGGGCATTCGCGACAAGCTCCGCGTGCTCGAGCAGAAGGTCAACGGCAACAAGTCCCTCTCCGACGCGGAGAAGGTGCAGCTGCAGCAGTACATCACCGGTTGCTACGGCTCGCTCACGACCTTCAACGTCCTGTTCAAGAACAAGGACGACAGCTTCAAGGGGCAGTCCACGAAGTAGGCCGCGCCGGCGGCGGCCAGAGCAGGTGGACGGTCACGAGCGGCGCCGTCGCCAGCGCGAAGCTGCCCTGATGCGGATCGAGCTCCAGGTTCAGCGTGACGAGGCGATCGTCCGCGGTCCGGGCCAGGATGGCGATGTCGTCGAGCCCATACGCGATGGGCTCGGTCGGCATGCCTCGCAACATGCGTTGCATCTCGGGGACCCGCGCGTGGATCAGCCGCTCCTCCTGCGCCTGCGCCCAGACGGCGTCGTTCGAGAGCAGCCGGCGATCGTCGTCGGTCAGCTCGTAGCGCGTCACGTCGCCGGCCCGGATCGCGTCGGTGAGCTCTCGCGCCAGCGCGGGCAGCCCCTCCATGCCGGGCGGGGGCGTGCCCCCTCGCGCCTGGGAGGACATCGCCCGGGGGCGGAGTGACACGAGGCGCAGGCCATGCCGGCTGAGCGCGACCGTCGCGCGCACGCTCCCCCATCGGGCCGCGCCCTCCGCGTCGCGCGCGGGCTCACCGCGCTTGAAGAAGAGCTCGATCTCGAACGCGAAGGCGAGCACCGTCAGGCCGGCGCTCGGCTCGTCCTCGAGGCCGCGCTGCCAGATCACGTGCGGCTCCTCGAGCGCCCGACGAGTCGGAAGCGTCGGCGTCGGCAGGGCGGCGCTCTGCGTCGCGGCGAGCGCCAGATCGGTCAGCGCCTCGCCCACCTCGCTGATCGGCGTGGGCGCGTAGGGCCGGCCCGAGGGCCTGGCGGGAGCTGCGACCTCGGGCGCCGGCGTCGGCGGCGTGATCCGTCGCGC